>JAOPTX010000015.1:149046-238308 GCA_051532055.1 Fibrobacterales bacterium
CCGTGACGTCAGTAACCGTAACTGTTAGAGTTGCTGTAGCAGTGTTTCCTGCCGCGTCTGTAGCAGAGTAAGTCACGAGTGTCGCTCCGACCGGGAATGTTGCTGGTGCATTGTTAGTGACAACAATCGCTCCATCAACAAGGTCTGTAGCAGCTACTGGTGGAAGTACAACTGCTGTTTGAGCTGCAGATGCATTGCTGGAAACATCAGATGTGCCAGTGATTGTTGGTGCAGTGTTGTCAATAATGGTTACATTTATTTCTTTTGAAGCAGTGTTTCCAGCGCCATCAGTTGCGGTGTATGTTACAGTGTGGGTACCAACAGCATAAAATGCAGATGAATTATTTGTTGTAGCTACTGTGCCATCTACAATGTCTGTTGCGTTAATTGCAAGAACAGTTACAGGAGTCTGTGCACCTGTAGCTTCAAAAACAATATTTCCAATCGCAGGAATAACTGGTGCTTTTGTATCAATAACGGTAACAGAAGTCGATGCTGTTTTTATGTTTCCTGATGCATCAGAAGCTCTAAATATTATTTGAGTAGTGCCTAGTGGAAATTGATTCCCTGTAGGCGTACGAGTTGCAATAATTCCTGATGTACAGTTGTCAGAAACAGTTGGAGCCCCTACTGAAATTACAGCACCATTGGCTGAAGTGGCCTCCGTCTCAGCTAAAGTCGGGATTGTGATGAAAGAAGGAAGAGTATTATCTAGTACATTGACAGATGCTTGCACTGTGTTACTTGTATTATAGCTATCTGTTACAGTAAGTCCAAAATTATTTAGGCCTAGTGTTCCATAGAGAGATACATAGTTTGCAGATGAATTTACAGGACTTGCCCAACGATAAGTAGTAAGTCTGTTTTCAGGGTCACTCGATGCTCTACCATCAAGGGTAATTCTTCCTCTACAGGTCGCGTCAGCATAAATGGTAGGTTGAGTTGTGATGACTGCTGTAGGGGCGTGATTAGATTGATTTAATGTTATACATCGAGCGTCACCATAATTGTTGTTGGAGTCGACTGCTTTAACACAAATAGAATGAGCTCCAGGAGTGTATTGTTCAGATAGGCTCCAAGTATATTGTGATGTTTGACTTGCTGATGAAACACTGTGTCCTCTCCAGCTTCCGTTGTCAATGTTATATAGAAGTGATTTAATATTGGAACCACCCGTTTGTCTATCATCGCCTGTAATTGTTAGTGCTCCCATTACTGTACCATTACGTAACGATGCAAAATTGATGGCTACCTGAGGACCTTCACTATCAACGTCTTCATAGACTCTGATATATTCCCCATTAATAAGATATAAATAACCATTTTCAAATTGAATTTCACCAAGCTGATCACTACTTCTATATATATATGATCCAAGAGAAATAGTTTGATCAGCAGTAGCAGCGACAGGGTTGCTAATATCATAAGATATTATTTTGGGGTAAATCGAGTAGGATCTATATCCGACTATATTGGTATATAGTTTATTGCTTTCGCTATTGACTGCGATATTGCGCATATTTTGAATATTTTTAGAGTACATGCGAACAGGAGAACTAATATTTGAAATATCTACTGAAGTAAAACCTCTATAAGGTTGATTGCCAGATGCAGAGTATATTTCCGTAAAGTATAACGTTTTATCGTCATTAGATACTACAATATCTTCAATAGTATAACTATTTGCAATAGTTGCTAGTAGTGCTGGTGTACTAGAATAAGTATCATAAATTTGTATACCTTGACCAGCTATACTTGCAAATAAATATCGACCACTGTTGCTCATTGCTAAATCATATGCAGGATAGTTAATTGCAATTGATTGTTGCTGTGTAATTCCAGCAGCAGTAATAATGTATGTTACAATTTTTTTTCCATTGTAATCTGATATATATACATTAGATCCGTTGCCTGTGATCCCTCTATGGCTATAAGAAATAGTACCATGGAGCTGCGAGCTTATCATAGTTTTTGCACTTGAAAGCTTTATTGCTGTAAAACCACCATATCTATGGGCAATAAAAAGAGTGTTATTTTGATACCACATGTCATGAATGTCTCTCGTCGTCGGGACCGCAAATTGTGTGATTAATGTAGGGCTGGTTGGAATTGAAAGGTCGTAGATCGTTACTTTTCTTTCAAGGTAATCAGCAGTATATAAATACTGACCTTCAACATGAAGAAATTTTCGTAGACCTCCAAGACTATTTTGGGGGATGTAAGCCGAACCTTTTTGCACTAGGCTACTGAAAGATGGTAATGCTAATAGTAAAACTAACATTATAATACTAACTGAAATTTTGTTATAGTTTCTCATATTTTTTAACCTCATGTTATACCTAATCTAATGCCGATTCAGTGATAATTATTAGTTTTGAATCATCTAATGTTATACTGTATTCGAATGAACCAATTTCGTCAGTAGTGACGATCATTGGTACTTCTTCAGTGCCTATGTATACAAAGTAGTGTGTTGATGTTTTCAAGCCAGAAATAATTACATTGAGAGTTTGGTTGTCATAAAGAGGGTAGAGTCTTAATGATATTTGGTCTGATGTACCTTCAAGTACGACGCTTCCTTCTTCGGAAAGTTGAACAGAAACTAGACTTCCATCTAAAGATGTTTCTATGAAATTTACCGAATCGGTTATTTGTAAAGAATCTATTTCTTGTGCACTGACGAAGTTGCTAAGAATTAGGAATACATATAAGAAAATATGTTTTTTCAATTGTTCCTTCCTTTGTTTTTGTTGTATATAGGGTTAACAAAAACACACCACTTTCAGGAATGATGACGTTACAAACTACCGCTATGTAATAGTGTGTTGTCCTCAGAAGAATGTGTTGTGTCTCCATTAGATTCTTTAGTGTCCGCTTGGGAATCTAATGTAATTTTCGAATGATATAATGACTCTCTCATTCTGGAAACAAAACTAGGTTCTCTACTGTGTAAGTCAAATGGAAAGTAATCACATTAGAGTTTGTTAATGAAAATTAACATTATTCTTTTAATTCTTTTAAATGTTTTAGGATTATTTTAGAAAGTGGTGTTATCAAGATTTTAAAAATTTGAGTGTGATAAATATTTGAATATTAAATTTGTGGGTGCTTTCCATGAGTTGAGCACTTTGAGTACGGGTTTCCTATATGATGGTTTTAAACGACTTTGCCACACTGGTTATAGCATCTACAAGAACATCAATGATTCCATCAGCAAAATGGCGACCGATATCAAAATAGAGCTGTATTCCCATTCTAATTTTTGTGTGATACGCATAATAAGCCTGAATTGTTTCAGAGCTATTAGAATGATTTTGGCAGACAAAGGCTATAGCTATACCATTGGGCACAAAAAAAGCAGCCGAAAGGCTGCTTCTAATAAATAATTAATAAATATATACTACCAATCGTCATCTTCTTCTGGTGATTCAACAGTAGTTTCTTCTTTTTCTTCATCATCTTCCGTATCTTCATCATCTTCAAGAGCTTCAATAAACTCTTGTGCTGTAGCAATATATTCTTCAGAAATATCTGTTTTATCGCTAAAATGGGTTATTACTCTATCAAGATTTTCATCTTCGAGAAGGAGTTTCATTTGACGTGTAATGCGTCCTTTGTATCCCATTTCTTTTAAAAACTCTTTTGTTACTTCGAGTGAGTCTTCAAGTGAGAAAAACTTCATATCTTCTGAATAACAGGCTATTGCTCTATCAAGAGTTATGCATTCAGGTTCAACGGTTGCATCAGGGTTACGCATGTACTCATGAAGGTGACGGGCTCGAAGGTCTTTAACCTTGTCAATTCTCATGTACCCAATGATGAGGTATTTATCTGTATACTCTTCATTAAGTCCTTGGTATTTGGTACCAAAAAGAATATAGCGGTGTTTATTTTTAACTATAGAGTTTATAGACTTAGTATTAAAAGGCCCTTTCATTCCATAGGTTGATGTTTCATAATTGGGTTCAGTAAGGTATCCCTTTTCGTTTTCATTAAGCTGATCTCGAACAGGAAGCACAGATTGTTTACTGGTATCGACATAAAGAAGGATTCCTGCATGATTACCACGATAATCTTGCCACCCATCCAAATTTATTTGGAGTTTTTCCATTATTTTCTCCTTAAATGTTAAGGGCAAAATTCAAAAATGTTGAATTTCACCCTTTTTTACCTAAAATCATATAAATAGGGCCTCACTTCTAAAAGGAGGCCGATAGTGAAAAGCTATTAATTTTCTCTATATTTCAAAGGCTTTTGTAAACTTTTTGTAAAAATCGGTGAGTTATTGGTGACTGTTACTTATGATAATTTTTTGAGCTTCGAATGGAATGCCAAGAAAGTCACACCCGTGGGTTTGGAAGTTTTCAATTGAATCAGTAGTGAAAAACTGGTGTGAGCTATTTTTTGAGCATTGTGCATCAATTTCAGGGTGTCTGACAAGATAATCTTTGAGGCTTTGCGCAACAAGGGCGTCCTGACTTACAATGGTAATATGTTTAGGGGTGTAAGATTTAATTTTCTCAAGAAGCATTGGGAAGTGTGTGCATCCTAGTACAATAGTGTCGATATTGGGGTCTTTATCGAGAAGGATGTTAATATCCTTCTCGATAAAATAGTCAGCACCTTGGCTTTTGTGTTCATTATTTTCAACAAGGGGGACCCACATTGGGCAGGCTTGCTGAGACACAACGAGCTCTTTATGGAGCTTTTTAATTTCAAGGGGATACGATTTTGAATTAATTGTTCCAGGTGTGCCGAGAATTCCAATATGTCCAGTTTTTGTTATTTTTGGTAATTCTTCAATAGTAGGCCTTAAAACACCAAGTACTCTGTTATTGGGTGATAGTAAGGGTAAGTCGTTTTGTTGGATTGAACGAAGTGCTTTAGCAGATGCAGTATTACATGCTACAATAACTAAGGGGCAGCCAAGTGAAAAGAGTTTTTCGACGGCTTCTAATGTATAGGAGTATATTGAATCAAATGATCGTGGCCCATAGGGAGCCCGAGCATTATCGCCAAGATAGATAAAGTCATGATCCGGGAGTTCATTAAAAAACTCTTTTAAGATAGTGAGACCACCATAACCGGAATCAAAGACTCCAATCATTATTGTGCCTTAAATATATTTATGTGATAGCCGCCCTCTTTGTCGGTCGGGTCAGCAGTCTGATGAAACACATCCATAATTACAGGAGACTCTGTATAAGAACTTTCGTCAAAACTAAAGAGTACAGTGGACTCCTCATCTTTGATAAGTCTTTCCAAAGCACATTCACTGAAGAGGCATCTCCATTGCACGAGGTCAGTTAGTTCTTCACGAGGAGCATTAGCATAATCTATTTGGACAAATACCCCTGCCTCGTTTAAGAATTTTCTGATATTGTTTGCATAGACTCGAGAAGTCATAAGATCATCAAAAATATCTTCTTTGTCGGGATTAGCATCAACTTCATCTTCAGGGTCCATCTCTCTGAATCGAGCGAGCATTCCAGCGACATCATTGTCTTGTGCGTCTGCATATCCATTATCGTTAAATAGATCGAGGCTATCATCATCAGTAATTAAGTTGGGAAAACAGAGTATCGCGAGGTCAGCTTTTCCTTGAGGTATATCAAAATTGGGGAGTTTGGAGCAGTACAGGCGAAATTGAGATCCATCTTCTGTAAAGAGGCCTTCAGAATGTGTAATAGATGCTTTTCCATTTGATCGTTCAACGAATGCATTGAGTAATTTATCGGAACCATCAACCCCAATAATTGTGGATTGTGGAAACACTTCATTGAGTAGTATCATTAACTCACCAGAACCACAAGCATAGTCTACAATAAACTTTGGGTCTGACAAATTGTTTTTACGGTAGTATTGGGCACACGTTTTGACAATATTTGAATAGGCGTTGAGATGATCTTGATCAGAACACTGTGAAAGCCACCAAGTACCTATTTGTGAATCGTAGATATCGGCCTTACCAGCAGCGAGTAGGTTTTCAAAATCAACATTTGTGCTCATTACAACTCCTTACATTTTCAATAAATCTAACAACTCAGTATACCTTTGTATCAAAAGATAATGGGTTTGATCTGTTCAAGATATAATTTGAGTTGAAAATAGTCATTAAATTGTTAACTTTCGACACTAATTGGGGTTATAGCTCAGTTGGTAGAGCATTTCGCTGGCAGCGAAAGGGTCAGGAGTTCGAATCTCCTTAACTCCATTTTTTCAATTGTAAATACGAAATTACTTCGTAATTTCAAATTAGGCGTACCGATGTACGCCTAATTTGTAAATGCCTCATACCTTGATATCTAAAATCGGAAAATTCTTTGGTGTCAGAGGCATGAAATAAATTTATCTGATTTTCCTGTTCAATATTTTTCAAAGAGAAATCCTTTCCATTCTTAGTATCAAATTCTGTTACATTTTAAATCAATCGATAGTTTATTGAGTGTTGCCTCTATAGTCTTGTAAGAAATATTTCATAGTGCTAAAATAACTAACTATTGAGAGTTGTGACTGTACTCAATGTTCACAGGATTAATGTACATTGGTTGTGATATAAAAGGTGTGTGATTAGGTTGTATCAAAGGAAGGGGAAGCTGATGAATTCATCATTACAATGGTTCTATATAATTACGATGCTATTAAGTAGTCATTTAGGGGCTGCAACTCTATCAAGTATTACTGAAGAAGCATTGAGTAAGGGGACTCATGTTGAAATTGCACGGCAAAAAGTGGCAATGGCTAATGCGGATGTCTCTATTGTAGGGAGCTTACCTAATCCAGTTTTTGGATATGGGTGGTACGGTGAGTCTGTTGAAACTAAGGTCGGGCCACAAGAGCAGAAATTGAGTATTACTCAAAAAATTCCATGGATTGGCAAACTTAAGGATCGAGTCGACATAGCTGAAGTTGAAGTTAATAAGCAAAGATTGGATCTTCAGACAATGCAGGCGAGCGTTGTATATCAAGTGAGAATGATCTGGGCTGAAATATGTTACCTATCCAGAGCGCGAGATATAAATAAAAAGACGCTTGCTCTGTATGAAAATTGGATGGAAAAACTACGTTCCGACTATGAATCTATGCGAACGTCTTATAGTAGAGTTATAAAAATGGAGACTGAAGTGACAGTGCTCCAAGAGGATATTTTTACTATTGAACGCAAATTAGCAGATCAATATACAAGGCTTGGAGTGTTTCTCAATCGTAAGATGTTGGGAGAATTTTTTAGTGATTCATTGGCATTGTATGCGAAACGAGCGGGAGATCAAGAGATAGATACCGTCTTGAGGATGAGTCCACAACTACAAAAGAGTCAATTACAACGCGAACTTTGGAAAGAAAAAGAGGAGCTTTCGAAGGGGGGGTATTTTCCCGATTTGGCAGTAGGGGCGACTTATATACAGACTGGTGATGCCGTTGGTATGAATGAAAGCGGTAAAGATCCGTGGATGCTGACAGTTGGTATAAGTCTTCCTCTCAATATTATTCAAACGAATGCACAGGTTAAAAAAGCTCAGTTAGGAACTCAGCAAGCGGCGTCTAAAGCTCAGGAGATGAAGCTTTCCCTCGATGCCCTGATACAGACTACACAAAACTTAATAGCTGAGTCTCAACGAATACAGTCATTGTATACCGATCGAGTGGTGCCGGATATTGAAAAATCAATACGGGTACAAGAAAACCAATTTACCGTTGGGAATATTGATTTTATGCAACTTCTTGATGATTATCGTATGCTACTCAGGCTTCAGCTACGGGTGCATCAAGCCCTCAAAACTGAGTTTCAATCAAAAGCAAAAATACTTTGGATTGGTGGTGATGTCACTACCACTTTTAGCTATCCCTATGTGGTAGTGAATAAGGAGATACCATGAAAGATTCTACTAATAAGAAGTTTAAAGTAATGGGCATACTGCTATTAGTAGTGGTTGCATTTTTTATGGGTAAAACTACGACGTCCTCTAAAATTGATGTATATGAGCATACTGATACTCATATTGAAGAAACAGTGTGGACTTGTTCAATGCATCCTCAAATTAAGTTACCCAAACCAGGGAAGTGCCCTCTCTGTGCAATGGACTTGATACCACTTGAAAAAGATGATATGGTGGGCGAAACAGGAGAACCACAGATAAGGCTATCTGAGTATTCACGTAAACTGGCGAGTGTGAGAACGGCACGGGTCCAAAAAGCTACAAAAAATTCAACTCTTGAATTGGTGGGTGAGTTAGTATGGGATGAGACAAAGCTAAAAACAGAGACCGCTTGGTTTGGTGGGAGAATTGAAAAATTAAATGTTTCATTTACTGGGCAGTATGTTAAAAAAGGGCAGGTTATCGCTGAGATTTATAGTCCAGAGTTATACGCGGCTGCTGAAGAATGGCGACAATCAAAAGGATCTGATAATGATCGTCTCAAACAATCGGTGCATAAAAAGCTTAAGCTCTTAGGGCTTGATGATGATGATATCAAAAATTTATCAACGATTAACTCTGAGCGGGTCATTCAGCGGGCGAAATATAGTGGTGTTGTAGTACGCCGAAGCGTTGAAGAAGGTCAATATGTAAAAATAGGATCTCCTTTAGTTAAGCTGGGTTCCACTCGGTCACTTTGGGTAGAGCTCGATGTATTTGAGCAAGATCTCCCGGGAATTCGAATAGGCCAAAAAGTTATGTTGAAGACTGAGAGTTTACCTGGGGAAGAATTTAAATCTACTGTTGGATTTATTCACCCTGTGTTGGATAAAATGAATCGGGCAGTTAAGGTTCGCTTGTC
Organism: Fibrobacterales bacterium; assembly: GCA_051532055.1. GTDB lineage: Bacteria > Fibrobacterota > Fibrobacteria > Fibrobacterales > JAOPTW01 > JAOPTW01. The sequence goes on from JAOPTX010000015.1 coordinate 157,825, forward strand.
AGTCGCCAATAGAAAGACTATGCTTAAGCCGGGGATGTTAGTACGGGGAAACATTTCGGTCAAAGGATTGACAGAGAAGTTATTGATACCTGAGTCAGCGCCATTGCTCACTGGTGAAAGAGCAGTGGTATATTTAGAAATTGAGCCAGGAGTTTACACGGGTAGGGTTATTGTGTTAGGCGAGCATGTTGGTGCCTATTATGAAGTGTTAAAAGGTCTACAAGAAAATGATGTCATTGTTGCACGTGGCGCCTTTAAAATAGATGCAGCAATGCAAATTCAAGCCCTTCCTTCAGTGATGTACCCTAAAGGAGGTGGTTTGGCAGATGCCCACAAACATAATGCTATTGTGAAACAACAAAGCAAAAGTGGGGATGAGAAGAATGCCTTAAATAAGGGAATACTTGATAGCAAGGGGAGTAAGTGGTTGGAAACCTATTTTTCAAGCTATATCAAACTACAGAAGGCTTTAGTCGCAGATGATGTAGAAAAAGCAAAGGCAAGCATACTTTCCCTTGCGGCACAATTACATTCTATACCTAAAATTTTAAATGATGGACATACGAAACATAAGGCGGCGGGGTTTAAAGCTTCCGCAGAGTCGGGCGACATAAATAGTATACGGAGTGAATTCCTGACTCTTTCTACAGCCTTGATACAGTGGCTCCGGAGTACCGAACTAAAACCAGGAAAAGGTGCAGCAATTTATTTTTGCCCTATGGCAAATAAAAATAACGGAGCAGAATGGCTTCAGCAGGGTGGAGATGTACAAAACCCTTATTATGGAAGTGCGATGCTAGAGTGTGGGGAGCAGCGTTTGGTACTTTCCAAGCCTGAAGAGGATAAGTAATGTCACAGAAGATCACTGATCCAAATCCAGGTCTTATTGGGAACCTTATCCGTTTTAGTTTAGAGAAAAAACTGATAGTTTTTATTGTGTTGTTGGGTGTATTGTTTGCAGGGTTTTCGACAGCCCCTTTTGATTGGAATCTAGCGGGGCTTCCCCGCTCTCCTATCCCTGTAGATGCCATTCCTGATATCGGTGAAAACCAGCAAATTGTATTTACTAACTGGAATGGTCGATCACCGCAGGATGTTGAGGATCAAATTACCTATCCATTGACAGTACAGTTGATGGGGGTGCCGGGCGTTAAAACAATTCGGTCGTACTCATATTTTGGGTTTTCTAGTATCTATGTGATTTTTAAAGAAGATGTTGAGTTTTATTGGTCTCGAAGTAGAATCCTTGAAAAATTGAGCAGTCTTCCCGCAGGGGTTCTCCCATCGGGAGTCCAACCGGCATTGGGGCCTGATGCGACGGCATTAGGCCAGGTCTACTGGTATACCCTTGAGGGACTCGATTCTGAAGGAAAACCCACCGGTGGATGGGATCTCGACGAACTACGAAGTATCAATGATTTTTATGTGCGTTATGCGCTTCAGAGCGTTGAGGGAGTTGCAGAAGTGGCTGCCGCAGGTGGCATGGTTCGGGAGTATCAAATAGATATAGATCCCGATAAGTTACGTCATTATGATATTAGTATAGAGCAGGTGTATAAGGCTGTATCAGAATCTAATCAAGATGTTGGAGCTCGTACAGTTGAAATTAATCGCATGGAGTATGTAATTCGCGGTAAGGGAAATGTACGGAATATTGATGACCTTAAGGCGACCGTTATTAAAGACCATGATAATCATCCGGTGTATCTCGAACAAGTAGCCCATGTATATCTGGGCCCCGCTCCACGGAGAGGGGCACTTGATAAAGGAGGTGCTGACGTGACGGGTGGTGTGGTCGTCGTTCGGTATGGTGACAATCCACTCGAGGCCATAAAGGGGATTGAGGCAAAAATTGCAGAAATCGCAGCCGGGCTTCCTCAAAGAGTTCTTGATGATGGCACTATAAGTAAAGTGAGTGTCGTTCCCTTTTATAATAGGGCAGGTCTTATTTATGAGACGCTAGATACCTTAAGTAGCGCCCTCAGTGAAGAAATATTAATTACGGTGATTGTTATTTTATTTATGCTCGGTCATCTTAGGTCAAGTATTGTGATTTCATTACTGCTCCCAGCAGCGGTGCTCGCCTGTTTTGTAGCTATGAAGCTCTTTGGGGTTGATGCGAATGTGGTGGCCTTGTCAGGGATTGCAATTGCTATCGGCACAATGGTGGATATGGGGATTATAATATCTGAAAATATCGTTATCCATTTACAGCAGGCTTCAGAAAAAGATTCAAAAGTAATGGTTGTCTATCGGGCAACTAAAGAGGTTGCAGGAGCAGTTGTTACAGCGGTAGCCACAACAATCATCAGCTTTATACCCGTGTTTACAATGACCGCAGCTGAGGGTAAACTTTTTAAACCCCTTGCATTTACCAAAACATTCGCTCTTGGAGGGGCGCTTGCATTATCCCTATTTGTTATCCCGCCCCTCGCAGTACTTCTGTTTAAAAAAGGCAAAGAGTTTTCAACAAAACGGCAGGAGCGTAATAATAAATGGTTTCTTCGAGGGTTATTAGTACTGGCAACAGTAGTGCTCTCTCATCATTGGTTGCCACTTGGTCCTGAATTCGGGGAATTTTTAAATCTTCTTTTTGTTTCGCTTTTACTCTTTGGAGTACTGTGGCTAATTCAGTTGTTTATAAAATATTACCCTCATATGTTGGGATGGTGCTTGGAGCATAAAGTGTTATTTTTATCGGCTCCAATTTTGATTCTAATAATGGCAGGAAATATTTGGCGAACTACGGGAAATGAATTTATGCCTGCCCTCGATGAAGGCTCATATTTACTTATGCCTACCACTATGCCACACGCTGGGTTTGAAGAGGCTCAAGAACAACTTGCCCTTCTCGATCAGATGATAGAAACTGTTCCAGAGGTTGAAATGGCGGTGGGTAAACTAGGTCGGGCAGAGACATCTCTCGATCCGGCACCTACCTCCATGTATGAGATTGTAATTAATTATAAAAATGAGTATGGGGTTGATAGTACAGGGGGGAGGGTGCGCCAATGGCGAGATCATATCAAGTCTCCTGATGATATCTGGAATGAAATTGTTAAAGTAACTAAGATTCCGGGGGTAACCTCTGCGCCAAAATTGATGCCTATTGCAGCGCGCATTGTGATGCTACAAAGTGGTATGCGTGCCCCGATGGGCTTAAAAGTAAAGGGTCCAAATCTTCAATCTATTGAAGCGTTTGGGATGAAGGTTGAAAAATATTTGAAAGATGTTGAAGGAGTTGAACCTGCCACAGTCATTGCAGATAGAATAGTAGGGAAGCCTTATTTAGAATTTGATATTGACCGCAGAAAAGCTGCGCGTTTTGGACTCTCTATAAAGCAGATTCAAATGACTTTAATGACGGCTCTTGGAGGAAGAACTGCTTCTTATACGGTAGAGGGGCGTGAGCGTTATCCCATTCGCATCCGTTATATGAGGGAAAAAAGAGATGATTTAGATGCTATGCGTGGCCTACTTATTCGAACTTCACGGGGGGTACAAGTACCTATTTCTCAAGTTGCAACAATTAATTTTAGTAGAGGTCCCATGGTGATAAAAAGTGAAGATGGCTTTTTGGTGGGATATGTGGTCTTTGATAAAGAGTCTGGGTTGGCTGAAACAGAGGTAGTAGAATCGGCTCAATCTCATCTGCAGCATCTTATAGACAATGGGACATTGTCAGTCCCTGATGGCGTCAGTTATGTTTTTACGGGTAATTATGAGAATCAGCTCAGAGCTAAAAAGACTCTTTCTGTCGTCCTGCCCATTGCCCTTCTTGTTATACTGCTCATTCTCTATCTACAGTTTGGGAGTTTCTCAACAACGCTAATGATTTTTAGTGGGATTTTGGTGGCTTGGGCAGGTGGTTTTTTACTGATTGGTCTGTATAACACTGAATGGTTTTTAAACTTCTCTCTTTTTGGAGTCGATTTTCGTGAACTTTTTCAGATTCGAACGGTAAATCTATCTGTTGCTGTGTGGGTTGGATTCATAGCGCTGTTTGGTGTCGCCTCTGATAATGGGGTAGTTATCAGTGAATACCTTAAACAGAAGTTTTCAAAACAAAAAGCAAATAATAAGCAAGAGGTGCGGAAGTTAGTGATTGAGGCGGCGACGAGACGTATCAGACCTTGTCTTATGACTACTGCCACAACGCTCCTTGCCCTCATTCCTGTCCTTACAAGTACAGGGCGAGGCTCTGATATTATGCTTCCTATGTCTATACCGTCATTTGGTGGTATGTTAGTTGTCATTATAAGTGTATTTGTGGTGCCAGTTCTCTATTCAATCAAGGAAGAGAGAAAGGTTTAATTGCACAACAGGGCTCTAGTTAAAGCGGAAGATTAAAAAGCGACCCACTTTTTTCCGTTCTGGATAGTTCCTTTTCTATATTGAAAGTGAATTATTGATTGAGGCTCATATGAAAATTGTAGCAGTTGTGTTGTTGGGTGTTATAACACTCTTTTCCGCTGAGGTTTCATTTAAAAACCCTGATATCAAAACACGTTATTCTAAAAAGCTTCAAGAACGAATCAACTCTGGTGATGAATTATTACAAGAGTTTAACGGTGACGGGGAGTTTGAGGCACTATTACAGGCACATCCTGAATTGTGGGTCATTACTAACCTAAAAGATAGTATCGAACTTGCAACCTCTCTCAAGCTTGATTTGGTCTACATTGATGGTATTAATGAAGAGTCAATGTGTACTATACGGCGACCTGAGTCAATTGATACTCGTATGGTATGGGATGTAGAACTGGGTGTTGACTTTATATCTGGTGGTGCTAGTATAATACCTGAACATATAAAGATCTGTTTTGAAAAGATCAAATCTGAGGTGGGGTATGCTTATTATAATGATAAAAAAGAGATTGTAAAAGTGCTTCCTGAGCAAATAGCAAATGATCTTGAAGTGTACAGAGTGGCAGGAGATATTGCTGAAGATTTACAACTCAAGGTACTGGCTATTCAAAAAGAGTTTATTACAACCACAAAGTGCCCACAAAACATTGAGTCTTATTTGGTTCTCATGGATATTTATGAGCAAGTTGACACCTTAATACAAGATATTTTCCAAGCAGAGAACGACCTAAGTGTTGTAAAAAATGGTGGGAAAAAAGTTACTGCATGCGCTTTCAGCAAACAGTGGAATGAACAATACTCAGAAGATTTCGATGTTACTTGTAATATTACTGACAACAGCTGTATCATTACTCAAAGCGAAGATGGCAGACGTGAGTGGGTGATGAATTTTGACCAGAATACCTTTGAATTTCAAGGAGAGAGTATTCTCTTTATTCCCATAGGAGATCAGAGTATTCATGATGGAGGGCAAGTTATGGATCTTAGATTAATACCGTTATCGCAGAATCTCTATATTGAAGCGTATTTGAGTAAGGACAAAAAACCGGTTTCGCTTGGGCTTCTGACAATAGAAAAATAAAAAAGTCCCAGCTCTCATTGAGAGCTGGGACTTTTTTATTAAATGTTTGATTTTAAGTCTCTTCACTTCCTCGAGCCATGATTACTTTACCAGTGCGAATATATTCAACGATATTGAATTTTTCACAGAGCTCTTTCATAGAATCGATTTTTTCTGAATCACCCGTTACCTGAATAATGGCGGAATCGGGAGTCATGTCAACAGTCATCGCTTTGAAGTGTTGGATGATTTGTAAGAGTTCAGTTCTGTGTTCTGGTGGGCACTTGATTTTGATAAGCGCAAGCTCTTTTTCAACGATATCATCACCAGTGTGGTCATTTGCATGCAACACATCAACAAGTTTTTGTAATTGCTTGATAATTTGTTCAAGAATATCTGGATTACCACGAGCGACGATATTCATTCGAGCAAATCGTTCCTCTTTTGAGGGGGATACGACTAGTGAGTCTATGTTATAACCGCGACGTGAAAATACCAATGCGATACGAACGAGAGCGCCGGGTCTGTTTTCAACCAGTAAACTAATAGAGTGAGCGGGGTGTTTGTTGTAGGGCATTAGGTGCTCCCAGTTGGTTTTTCAAGTTTTACTTTTGGTGCTTCTGTCATCATGCTAGAATAGGGGGCGCCAGCAGGAATCATCGGGAAGACATTTGCTTCTTTTTCTACTTCACAGTGAATAAGAACAGGACCTTCATTAAAATCGAGTGCTCGTTCAATAATTTTTTCTACGTCAGCGGCGCGTTTTAGTTTCAATGCTTTAATTCCATAGGCTTCTGCAAGTTTGCAAAAGTCAGGATTGTCAGAGAGGTCAACACCTGAATAGCGTTTGTCATAAAACATATCCTGCCACTGGCGTACCATACCGAGAAACTTATTATCCATTACAAATACTTTAACGGGTATTTTTTCACGAGCAATGGTTGCAAGCTCCATAAGGGTCATCTGAAAGCCGCCATCACCGACAATGGCAATGGCAGTTCTGTTTGGATTGCCGACAGCCGCACCAATGAGGGCGGGAAATCCATAGCCCATTGTGCCAGCGCCGCCTGAGGTAATACAGCATCGAGGGGTGTTGTGAGTGTAAAACTGTGCAGTCCACATTTGGTGTTGACCTACATCAGTTGCAACAATGGCTTCGCCTGAAGTTTTTTGATGCAGAACATCGATAATGTGCTGCATTTTTAGTCCACCCTGTTTTTTATAGTGGAGTGGGAATTTTCTCTTCCAGCCGGTTATTTGCTTGAGCCATTTTGTTGTATCAGCCTTAACTATTAATGGTGTTAATTCTTCTAGTACTTGTTTTGCGTCTCCAATGATTGAGACATCGGGTGTGAGGATTTTGCCAATTTCAGCAGGGTCAATGTCGATATGGATTTTAACGGCATCTTTACAGAATTCATCAAGTTTTCCAGTGATGCGATCGTCCCATCGTGAACCAATAGACATAATAAGGTCACACTCTTCAACAGCTTTGTTGGCATAAGCGGTTCCATGCATGCCGAGCATTCCAAGCGATAAGGAGTTTGAACCAGCTATAGCACCAGCTCCAAGAAGAGTGTTGGTAACAGGAGATTGTAATTTCTCCGCAAACTCGGTTACCTGTTTCGAAGCGTCAGAAATTATACATCCTTGGCCAGCTAATATTACTGGGCGTTTTGCCTTTGAAAGGAGTTCAGCTGCTTTGCGAATTGCGCTTTCATCACCCTTTTCAGGAATAGAATAACCAGGGAGGTCAATGGTGGCATCAATAGGATTTGTGCAGAGCCCTGTCGCTACATCTTTAGGGACGTCAATTAATACAGGGCCTGGGCGGCCTGTCTTTGCAATATAGAAACTCTCTTTAACTACTTTCGCAAGCTCATTTACATTTTTAACGAGAAAGGAATGTTTCACACAAGCAAAACTCATTCCAGAGATGTCGCTTTCTTGAAATGCATCTTTTCCAAGTTGCGAGGTTATGGTTTGGCCACTAATTACAACTATAGGGACTGAGTCCATGTGTGCAGTGTAGATGCCAGTTAATGTATTTGTCGCTCCTGGGCCGGAGGTTACAAGAACAGCACCTGGCTTCCCTGTTGCACGCGCATACCCATCTGCCATATGCACAGCAGATTGTTCATGACGAACAAGGATAAGTTGTATTGTTGAATCGAGTAATGCGTCAAAAAGAGGTATTGCTGCACCTCCAGGGTAGGCGAATACGCATTCAACACCCTCTTTTTTTAGAGAGTCGATAATGATTTCTGCGCCACTTAGATATTTTTTTGCCATTTTTAAGGTCACCCATTGTTTGTGATTGGTAAAATGTACCAAATATTAGGGTAAAAGCCAAAAGATTGATTCATTTGTTTAGTTGTTTTGAGTGAAATTCCTTGTATTTTGTTTAAGTGGCGGTTTAGAGCAGCGCCCGTGTTGATAAAATGGCCATATTTTAGTTAAGTTGTTCTTTGTTGGTGTGGCTTTGTTATTTTGGTTAGTTTGGCTGTTCGCAGTTTGTTCTCGGTGTAAAAAATACGCAATGTGGGTAAAAGTGTAAAAATAGACTTGTATCCTAGCGATAAATAATGTTGTTTTGTGAAACACAATAAATAATTGCCCTGTTTCTCTAAAAAATGAGGAACAAGGGGGGATTGTTTACACATAGGAAAAGTAATTTGCGTTTTTTTATTATATATAATGAGAACGTTAAAACATCATACAACAACACTGATATATAACAGGAGAAATAAATGGGTATTATTCTTAAAGGTTTTGGCTTGGATCAATCCGGATGGGGCTTCATGTGGGCAATTGCAATCATGGGTGGTCTTGCACTGGGTCTTACAGTAGAGAGATTTTACTACATAGTGATTAAGTCTGGCAAAGGCAGAAAAGAGTTTATGAAAAATATTGCCGGAATGCTAAAATCTGAAAAAGTATCCGAAGCTATTAACTATGCAAAAACATCAGAGCTTCCATTAGCAAAATGTATTTATGCTGTGTTGTCTAACAAAGATCGTGGTGAGAAAGGGATGACTAAAGCACTTGATGAAGTATTCCTTACTGAAGCTCCAAGGGTTAATCGTTATTTAAGTGTTCTGATGACTCTTGCAAATGTTGCAACACTCGTGGGTCTTATTGGTACTATTTTTGGTCTAATCATGGCGTTTGATGCGGTAGCGAATTTACCTGCAGCTGAGAGACCAACCGCACTTGCAAATGGTATTGCAGTAGCGATGAATACTACCTTCTGCGGACTATTTGTGGCTATTCCACTCATGTTTGCTCAGGGATATTTTTCAATGGAATCTGAAAGAATAATTGAAGAAATGGAAGAAAAATCACTGAAAGTTATCAATCTGTTTGATAAATAGAAACTATCAAATTATTGATTAACCTTTTCAAGGATTGTCCATGTCGAGAAAAAGAAAAAAGATAAAAGCAGATGATCTCGATCTGTTGCCGGTAATGAATCTCTTTTCGATTCTAATTCCGTTTTTGCTTTCAGTTGCTGTTTTTCAAAAAATGGCAATTGTTGAAGTAAATATGCCATCGAGATCTATAATGAATAATGCCCCCAATAAACCCGATGATCAATCATTATCATTAACGGTAGCTATTACTGGAAATGGATTGGAATTGTGGGCTCGGGGTGGTTCTTTGCCGAAAATTTATACGAAGGAGATGCATACATACAGATGTAAGTCTGATGAAAGCTCTTTTCGTGTTGATCCGGCTAAATTTAGCGAACAAAATCCTGTGAAGTGTAAAAGTGGCGATGTTGCTTCGAAATACGAGATAGAGACTATACATCTCTATGGTCTTGAAAAAACATCTGAAAAAGATCCAGGTAAAATAATGAAAGCAGTATACAATAGTAACGACTCTGTTATTATTGACCAAACTGCAAATTTTATTCAACGACTTGACACTCTTAAGGTAGGAGATATTGTAGCTACCCTTGAAGAGGGATCAGGCCGAAAGGCTGACGCTGAAATAATGAGCGGTTTTCGTGAAGATTATCTCTCGGGTTATGATATGCTCGCTAAGACGTTAATTGGTATTAACAATCGATTTGGTGACCTGCCTGATGCACAAAATATAATTGTACTTGCAGATGATAAAATCGTGTTCGATAAAGTAATCAATGTTATGGATGTTGCTCGTGAAGCTGGCTTTTTTAAGATCCAACTTGCTAAATTGGGAGGGAGCTAATGGCACGTATGGGTAGAACCTATGGTGAAAAAGAGCAAAAGCTTAATATCACCTCTATGATGGACGCATTTACAATTGTACTTGTGTTTCTTCTCAAATCATTTGCTGCAGAAGGTAACCTTCTTACTCAAGCTGACAATATGAAACTTCCCTATTCTGTTTCTCAGAAACAACCAACAGAAGTATCTCTTTTGATTGTTGTTGACTCTGATCAGGTTCTTATTGATAACGTTCCCGTTATTGAAACGAAATTAGTTCGTGCTCAAGATTCACTTCTTGTAGCTCCAATGGTCGAAGAACTGAAAAAGAAGCGCGATGCTGAAAAGAAAGCTGCGTTAATCAGGGGCGATGATGGTGATGGCGAAGAAGGTGGTAAAGTTATCGTACAGCTCGATAAAAATACAGAGTATGACATTATGTACAAAGTAATGGCGACTTGTGGATTTGCAGAATATAATAATGTGGCCTTTGCAGTAGTGCAGAGAACACCAGGAGATTAACAGGAGAACCAATGACTAAAAATGATCCTAAAAATAATAAGGTAAAAGAAGTCGACAGGTTTACCGAAGCCCTGATGCCTGAGTCAGACGAAAGGGTGTATAAGTTTTCTGTTGTCTTTATAATTATTTCTTTAATCGCTTCTGCGCTATTTACAACTATTGTAATTGTTCCTGAAATTATTCTCGCTAAGGAAACTGCCGAAATTGAAGCAGTTATGAAGATCGAGGAAAAAAAGAAGGAAGAGAAAAAAGAAGAGAAAAAGAAAAAAGCGAAGAAGAAACGCAAAAAGACCGGTGGTGGTGGTAAAAAACGCGGCAAGGGGACTCCAAATGCTCCGCAAAGTCGTGGTGTATTAAAGTTGTTAACCTCACGTACTACAAAATCGGGCTTTAGTGCTTATTCGCTTATGAAAAACAAGAGCTTTGCTAAAGATATCAACAAGGTTCTTAAGAATGTTGCAGGTCTTCAAAAGACTGGAAAAACCAAATTGGGTGGTCGTCGAGGTAAAAAAACCTCTAAGTTTAATGACGGGTATGCGGAAGGTGGATCTGGTGGTATTGGAGATATGCTGAGTGGACTTCTTGGTGGGGGCGGCGGTGCTGTTTCTACTGGAGCTAAAGGTAAATTCAGAGCGCCAAGTAGCTCGGATATTGATATGGGTCAAGGAGGGGGCAACCGTTCTAAGTCATCTATCATGCGAGTTGTGAGAAGTCGTTCTCCTGGTCTGCGTCATATTTATAATAAATACCTTAAAAAGCATCCTGGCTTTGCTGGTAAAGTAAATTTGAATTTCACTATTGCCCCAAGCGGCAAAATCATTAAGATTAAAATAGTGGGATCCTCTACAGGGGTTAAAGCCTTTGACAATGAGGTTAAAAACAAAGTACGTCGTTGGAAATTCGAAAGAATTAAATCGGGTAACTGTACGATTACGCTTCCCTTTGCTTTCTCTGAATAGCAAATTTTAGAGCCGGCTTATTCAAGCCGGCTCTTTTTTTATTTACCGATGAAATGATGTGATTTTATTTTCTCAAAGCGATCTTTAAATTTCCTAAAAAAGGTTGGAAATAGATGGATTATTTTTCTGAGTTCAACGGATGGTGTTCCTCTGTTTTTTATCCCAAAGAGACAAAAAACAGTTAGCTTTTATCTATAACGAAATTATGGAAGGTATCTCATGAAAAAACTGTTGGTTGGTTCATTTATAGTGGGGCTCTGTTACTCTGCGGCTTTTGCTACATATGCTCGAATAGAGTCTATGGGTAAAAATTCAACCTATATAATGGATGACATGAGTATTTTTGATAACCCAGCAAATATTGGAATATATCCAAATTATTTAATTGGGGAGATGGGGACTTATCTTGATGACGTAGATCAAGGGAGTAATTTGGACCCTCAAAATCCTTGGTTTGGTGGAATATTTGCTATTGGAATAGGTCGTAATGCAAAAGCGGATCCTCGTTTTTCTATTGCGGGTGCCTTTAATCGTGTTGATCAAAAATTGTTCCGTTTCTTTCCGGATAAAATAGTAGTGAGAGACGTCTCTTCAAACGCTATAGGGATAGACCCTACTATAGCAAGTATTGTTAAGGATACAACCCTTCCTGGTTTAAATCAAGCGCACCTTGTTGAGGTCCCCTCACCGACAACTAATTTTGATGGCTTTCTTGGGCTTTCTACTGAGTCAGGTGATCTCTATGGTCTTCATGTGTATGTTGCCTATCAAGATGGTGCCAATGAGCAGAATGGTATGTATCAGTTGAATAATGAAGCAAATGCCTCAATTATTAAGATGGATGCAGGAACTAATTTACAAGTGAGTAGTACTATTGATGCAGAAGTAGCAATAGGTATTGCGAGTATGCAGTATGGTAAAGGGACTTTTATTGATTGGGATAATCTTTCTTATCTTGCAAATGCTCGACTCTTTTCAACGGTTGACATGATTAATGGTGAACTCGTACCGACAGTGTCTTATGGTAATTATACTCTACCAGGGCAAGAGGCTGTGGAGATTCAAGCGGGTCTAGGGATTAATGTTTCTATGGATAACATGGGTTTCTTTTGGCTTGGTTTTGACTTCATAAGTAACACCTCAAAATATGTATCTAAAAGCGTTTCACAAGGATTGGGTTCTACTATTAGTTCTTATCCAAGTTTTTATAATTATGAGGGTGAGGTGGTGTATTCAACATTTTCCACAACCAGCAACACTACGGCTGGGAAAGATGTTGTATCTGAGACTGGTGGCAAAATTAGTTTTGGTATCGAACGATCTATCTGGTGGGACTGGTTTATTATACGCGTAGGTGGCCAGAAAGTTATTACCTATGTCGATTGTGATCTTGCTGTCGAGGAAGGGGGCTACTGTGGTGAGTTTACCAATGTAAATGGCTCTGGAAATTACATGAGAACAAATGTAGCAGGCAATGGAACCAATAGTGATCATGTAGGATTTGGTTTTGGGATTAATGTTGAAGAGAAATTAAAAATTGATGTGACTGTTGCAGAAGATCTGTTATACAGAAACCCGTTTTCAGGACAGGGTCGATTCTTTTCACGACTTTCAGCAACGTACTCTTTTTAAGGGATAGCTAACTAGGTGATTTATTTGTTATTTTTATACAGAGCCAGCATTGTCTGGTTCTTTCTTGTTTTATTGATAGGCTGTACAGATTCTCGGTTCACTATTGAAAAAAAATTAGATAGCCTGTTGCAAAGTGACCTTAAGATGATCGTTGCTCAGCAGTTGAATGAGGTAGAAAGAAAGAATATTCTTGATACGCCTTACTACCGTGTTGACGATTTACGCTTTTTTCAGGGCGACACTGCTAATTTGTATGCTGCTTATGCGAGGGTCTCTTTTTTCTTTTATCAAGAGATTGCTCTTAAAGAGGTGCGCAAGTATCGTTTTAATGCCCAATATAATTATTGGGATCGTTATGAAAAAAAACTGAGACATTTTTCTGAAACTTCAAAAAAATAAGCACTAGTGAGACATAACTAGTTACTTTTTACACTATAACACAAAACCAGTAGAATGCTATTGGGATATTCAGGCATTAAATAATAAGAGGTGAACATTGTTTTCACGAGTATTTTCCAGTGATATTGGAATTGATCTAGGAACCGCCAATGTGCTGGTTAATGTATCTAACAAGGGAATAGTAATAAATGAACCTTCGGTCGTTGCAGTAGATAGACGATCGGGTAAGGTGGTTCATATTGGCTCTGATGCAAAAAAAATGCTCGGAAGAACTCCTGATGAGATAATAGCATGCCGTCCTATGAAAGATGGTGTAATTGCTGACTTTAAACTCGTTGAGAGTATGCTTCAGCACTTTATTAAAGTGGTACAAAAATATCCACTCTTCTTTTTACGTCCTCGTGTTGTTATTGGAGTTCCATCTGGTATTACCGAAGTAGAAAAAAGAGCAGTGGTAGATGCAGCTCAAAGAGCTGGCGCAAAAGAAGTACATCTTGTAGCAGAACCTATGGCAGCAGCTATTGGCATGGGAATTCCTGTTGAAGACCCGTCAGGTAATATGGTTATTGATATCGGAGGTGGTACCTCAGAAATTGCTGTAATAGCACTCTATGGAATTGTATGTGATACTTCTGTACGGGTTGGGGGTGATGAAATGGATGAAGCGATTATCGATTATCTCAAACGCACCTATAATCTATTAGTAGGTGAAAGTACCGCAGAGCAAATTAAGCTACAAATAGGATCTGCATTTCCTCTTGAAGAGGAATTAGAGATGCAGGTGAAAGGGCGTGATCAAACTGCAGGTATACCTCGCACAATGAATATTTCTTCAGTTGAAGTGAGAGAGGCTTTAAATCAGCCAGTTACTTCTATTGTCGAAGCGGTAAAACAGGCACTTGAACGAACACCTCCTGAGCTTTCTGCTGATATCTTAGATAAAGGTATTGTTATGACTGGTGGCGGTGCTCAACTTCGTGGTCTTGATGAACGTTTGAGACAAGAGACTAATCTTCCTGTGAATGTAATTGATGATCCGTTAGTATGTGTTTGCAAAGGTACCGCACGAATACTTGAAGATATGGAGAAATATCACAAGGTTCTCATGAGATAAGGTGGGCATAAGTGTCAGCTCCTGTTAAGTCGTATGATTCAATTGTTGCTTTTTTAAAGTATGGTAGGGGCATAACCTCTTTCCTAATTTGTATTGTAATTTCGTCAAGTCTTTTTAATCTTAATCTCGTTCAGAAAAAAACAATTTTTGACATCAGTATCAGCACATTCTTAGCACCTGCACAAAAAGTGCTCATGTGGATGGAGGGAATTAAAGATCTTCAGGCTGAAAATGTGTTGCTAAAGGAAGAGAAGGCGCGACTTCGGTTAGAAAATGATCTCTTGATTGAAGCTAAAATAGAGAATGTACGCCTCAAAGATTTTCTGTCTTTCAAACAAACAGAAGAATACCCTCTTATTTTTGCTCAAGTTATTGCGCGAGACCCTGGACGATTGCACTCCTCGTGTGTTATTGATGTGGGATCTAAAGACTCAATAGAAGTTAATATGCCTGTTTTTACTGCAAACGGTGTGGTAGGAAAGGTTTTTAAAGTGTTTAATTCTCACTCATATGTACAATTTCTTAATGATCCAGCATCTAAAGTATCCGCTATTGAGAACAGGTCGAGGACCATAGGGGTTCTTCAAACCGTTGACTCATATACGTTAGAACTTGCAGTACCTAATTATGCTGACGTGCGAGTCGGCGATACTTTGGTTACCTCAGGGTATGGTGGTATATTTCCAAAAGGTATGCGTCTTGGTGTAATTACAGGATTTATATCGGGTGATATTGAACTTATGAAAAAAGCAGAAGTAGCGCTCTTTCAAAGTCCAGCATATGTTGAAGAGGTATTTGTTCTAAAGAAAGAATCTGATTGGGTATTTAAGGGAGGAAAGTGAGAACGGCAATCGTAATTATATTTGCATTCGGTGTACTGATTCTTCAATCAACACTCATAGAATTATTGAGTATTAATGATGTGAAACCAGATCTCACTATTATTTTTCTTGTTTACATTAGTTTGTTATTTGGTCCTGTTGCAGGTGTATTTACAGGCTTTTTACTGGGGATTATTCAAGATATTTATAGCTATGAGTTTTTAGGTGCCCATGCTTTGATAAAATCAGCTATTGGTTATTTTGTTGGCCTTTTTGAAGAAGAGCTCATTAGCTTGGACTACATAACTAAAGTTATAATTCTCGTGTTTGTCTTTTATCTTCACGATATCAGTTATGGATTCCTTATTGATATGAAGTTTGATGAAGTTATAGCGTTTGTAAAACACAAGTCCCTATGGGAGAGCATCTATACCATTATTTTGGGGGCGTTTATCTTCTATTTAACGCATACCAACAAAAAAAACCATGTTCAATAATAGCTCACTCCAAGAAGATCAGCATAATAGAAATGTAAAAAGTTCATTTCTTGTGTTAATTGTTGGTTTTGTTTTTCTTATTCTAGTCTGCCGTCTTTTTTATCTACAAGTGATTATGTATGATGAGAATGTCCGACTTTCAGAATCTAATCGAATGCGAAAGATTATTATCAAGGCTAATCGCGGGAATATATTTTCTCGCAATAAAGAGATGCTTGTACGTAATAGAGTTTCTAACAATATCATGGTAGAGCCTAATAAAGTTAAGGGACTGAGGGGGTTGCGTTCTGTTGTATTTAACAAAGATAGCACTGAAGATGCATTTTTAAAAAGTGAAGTATATGCAGAGAGAAAGGCCAAATTTGATGGGTATCTCAGAGAGTGGATTGAAGAAGTCGGTGATTCCATCATATATAAGACAATTCCTGATGCTTATGTTATAGAAGAAAGAAGAAAACTTACCACTGACTCCGTTTATAAAGTAGAGACTATTAGGCGACTATTTGGTGATTCCATAAAGGTATCTTTTGAAAAACTTCATTTAAAGGCCCTTCTTGATAAACAATCAGCACCGAAAAAAGACTCCATATATAGGTTACAAAAAAAACGACCCGGTTATGAAAAACGGGTTGCTATCTATGAGCGCAAATTAAAATGGTTTGTAAAGAATAGTCTGTGGGATTTTAGAATGAAATTAGAACAAGAAAAAGTTAAGAATCTTGATCTGTTTCACAACTTGTTAGCCCTTAGAAATGTTGATAATAAACAAGTATTTGACACCCTGCAAGCAATGGAGCGCATTCATGCAGCGAGCAGAAAGAATAGATTTAAACGACATCTACTACTGGAAGATGTTGATTATGAAGTAGTATCTCTTGTAGTAGAGCATCAGGAACATTTACAGGGAGTGGTGGTTGAATATGACCCAAGGCGTTTCTATACTAGTGGTAAAACTGCTGCCCACATATTGGGATACAACTCAGAAATTACAGAGGATGAACTCAAGGATAGTCTTTTTACTGAATATAAACAGGGTGATTACATAGGGAAGTCTGGAGTTGAAAAAATCTACGAACCAATGTTTCGCGGAGAAGATGGGATTAAATTTGTTGAAGTTGATGTGTATGGTCGAGAGCTAGGTCTTTTAGAGAGTATGCCTAATGAAAAAGCTAAGGCAGGGTATAACGTCGTAACCACAATTGATTTAGATCTTCAGAAAGTTGCTGAAGAAGCCTTTGCTGATACGTTAAAGGGGGCCCTTGTTGCTCTTAATCCTCAGAATGGAGAGATATTGGCTATTCTATCTTCTCCAGCATATGACCCGAATATTTATTCAATAGAGGCATCTCTCAGAAATGCTGCGATTGCTGAATTAAGAAGTGCAGATAAACCATCATATAATAGAGCAGTATTGGGGACCTATCCTCCAGGGTCACTTTTTAAACTTTTTACATCTATTGCCGGAATGGAAACAAAGAAAGTTACACCAACATTCAAGTACAGAAAGGCGTGTAATGGAGCATTTAAATTTGGCCGAAGGGTACAAAAATGTTGGAAAGCATCGGGTCACGGAAGAATGGATGTAATAGATGCGTTGAGAGAGTCATGTGATGTCTATTTTTATCAATTAGGCTTAGATATAGGAATGGACTCAATCAATAAATATGGGCGTATGTATGGCCTTGCGAGTAAAAGTGGGATTGACCTCCCTACAGAAAAATCAGGTTTATTAATGGATTCTACCACATACAATAAACGCTTTAAACATAAAGGGTGGCGTTGGACTCGTGGCCAAATTCTAAATTTGGCCATAGGGCAGGGAGAGTTAGTAACCCCTCTCCAGATGGCAAACGCTTTTGGAGCACTTGCAGCTAATGATTCATTGTACCGGCCCCACTTACTGAAAGAAGTTGTTGATGAAAATGGCCTTGTTATAAAACGTTATGAACCAAAAGCGTTAAATGCAATTGATATATCAGATGAGACCTATAACACTATTATTACAGCAATGGAAGAAGTTATATCAGCTCCCCATGGTACTGGTGGATGGGCTCGAGTTAAAGGTGTTCGTGTAGGTGGTAAAACGGGATCTGCTGAGAATCCCCATGGTGAAAAAACCCATGCGTGGTTTGCTGCTGTTGCCCCCCTTGAGAAGCCAGAAATTGCTATAGCAGTTTTGGTCGAAAATGCAGGCCATGGTGGTTCTATTGCTGCACCAATTGCAGGCAAAGTACTGCGCCACTATTTTGGAAGAAAAAAGAAGGTGACCAATGATACACAGTAGTGATGACCAGCGTGTTGATGTAACCTTTCTTACGGTACTTTTTGCAATTATTTCTATTGGTGTATTGATGGTATATTCGGCGACATTCAATGCTGAATCAGCATTCTATGAAACCTATTGGTTTAGACAAATAATTTATTTTGTTATTGGGGCCTTTATTGCAGGGGTTATCGTATTAGTTCCTCCCAAAGTCCTTTACTCTTCAGCCTACCCCCTTTACTTTATGTCCTTGCTCACACTAGCATATGTAGGGTTTGGTGGAGGTGAGTCAGTAAAAGGAGCAGCACGTTGGATTTCTATTGGTGGTTTTCGACTGCAACCTTCAGAGTTTGCTAAAATTGCCTATTTGCTTGCTATGTCTCGGATGCTCTCACAGAAAACTCTTTCACTTTCAAAGTTAAAAGGGTTTATAGGTCCTGGTGTACTTTTCATTGTTCCATTTGGTTTAGTATTGGGTCAACCAGACCTAAGTACTGCTCTTGTATTTATGGTGATGACATTAATTGGGTTTTACTGGGCTGGGCTCTCAGTATTAGAAATAATTGTGCTTATTTCACCGGCTATTAGTGTTGTGACAGCTCACAATCAATATATTTGGATGGGAGTGTATGCATTACTCTTTTTATTGGTAATTTCACAAAAACTCGACCTTAAAGTTACAATACTGATCTTGCTCATTAATCTCGCCGCTGGTTTTGGTTCATTTATGCTTTGGAATAATGGCCTCAAAGAGCATCAACGGTCTCGGATTCTTACTTTTGTCGATCCAATGAGGGACCCTAAAGGAGCGGGGTATCAGGTTATTCAGTCAAAGGTAACTATTGGATCTGGTGGGATATATGGAAAAGGCTTTGGTAAAGGTACTCAAGTTAATAACGAATTTTTACCAGAAGAGCATACGGACTTTATATTCTGTGTGTTGAGTGAGCAATTCGGTCTAATAGGTTGTGCTGTTGTGTTACTCTTATATTTTATGTTGATTCAGAGGATGCTCTCAATTTGTAGAATCGTACGGGATGGGTTTCTCAATTTTATGATTATAGGGATAACCGCAATTCTTTCGTTTCATATTTTCGTTAATATTGCAATGACGTTAGGTATGATGCCTGTTACGGGGCTCCCTCTACCATTCTTTTCATATGGTGGGTCATTTGTCATGACTTGTATGGTTCTTGTCGGACTAGTTATTAATATACGACTCAAGGGCGAATCAGACTAGCTGATATAATACCCCAAAATAATAAAAGTACTAAAACAAATAATGGCAAAATATCTAATGGTGTGTGATCAAGCTCTCACTTTAACTATTAGTGGTTGAGTTTGCTCCTGAATAGTGGTATTCTAATAGAATAGAGAGCCACGGCTAGGAGTCTATCATGAAAAGTTTGTTGTTAATTATCACCCTTCTTATAGGGTTTGAAAGTGTCCATGCACAAAATATCTCACAAGTTGGGTTCGACCCAGAGTCTAATCGACTCTACTTTAGTTTTGATCAACCGTATATCACAATTGGTTCTGGTACGATAACAATTGATGTAATAAATAATGGCCTCTGGGAAAACCCTATTGTTATAACTAATTGGAATACATATGCCGTTGGTAATGGAGTTACTATGCATATTGACTTTGCAGCGATTAATGACAATAGAATTTTAAATATAATTGGACATGGTGTAGAGCTTCACGGAAACTTTCCATCAGGGATAGTACAATCGGCTGCAACACAAAGTGAACCTGATAATAGGAAGATATATTTGACAGATGGTGGACCATATGTTGAACGGGCAAGTTACTCTGAGTATAATAATGAAATACAAATATGGTTTACTCACCTTTTTGATGCCAGTACAGCTTTTAGTGGTGAGATAAGACTTTCAAATGATTCTTTTCAAAAGAGTTACCTTCTTGAAAACATAGCAGTCACCCAGAGTCCTGGACAACCAGTTCTCAATATTGTACTACCCGAAGAGCTTAATTCTGCAGGCTTGGACCCTTATAATTGGATAATAGCCCTTGACCCAAACGTTGTGTTTTTTACAGACAATGATGGAAATATAGAGGGCAACTATCAATTATCAACAATGAGTGAATTAAGAATGGAATATTTTGATCATTCGTATCACTTCAATTCTTCTTATGTAAACGATGATATAGGTGGGGACCCTTATCTATACGTGGAAATGTCAGAGCAGGCCATGTATAGTGGCGCAGGAGTAGTAGTAACTGCCCTAAATTCTCTTGGGGTAACAATCGAGTCTATACCATTGGATTTATCAGAAAATAGCCCCCCTGTAAATTCTTTTGATTTTTCACCAAGTATCTTTCTTAATACAACTCAATATTCAAAAATTGAGTCTTGGTTAAATTTGGGATACTATATTCAAGTAAATGCAGCAGAGGGAGCGTATTATGAATATAATTCAAATAATCTACCTGCATTTTCTATTCCATTTTCAAACACCTCAGGTTGGTATATTGAAGGATACGATACATTGTATGTACAGCAAGGGCCTACATTTTACTCTATTCTTAATAAATATGATGAATCATCACAAATGGAATACCAGGTTACATCAAAGGATGAATCAATACTTCCTTCAAATGGAATATCTGTAAAGCCTGTTGACAATGGATTTATTATAGAAGTATTACATTATATGAAATCAGGAACTGTACTCGATATAGATATATTAGCAACTGATGTTACTACTGGCCAATTTTCTAGAAAATTAGTGACGGTTAAGAAAGAGAGTGAAGAGGTACATTTTCTGGATATTGTCCAAAGTCGATTTGTAGAGAGTGAAGGTATTAGTCAATTAGTAGTGGACCTGACTGCACCAGTATTTGTGAGCAATGCTACACAAATTGTTATTGAAGCACTAGAAAGTCCATTTGAACATGAATCGTTAGAAGAATTCAGGCTCAATACCTCCGAAAACCCTATTGAGGGTGATGGCACTCAACATTTTAAGATAGGGTTAAGTGATACCCATATATTGCAAATTAAACGCTGGTATAGTGAAGGACATTTTGTAAAGATCGTTTTTGAAGAGGGTGCTTTGAGTCCAAAATTTTCTGAAATAGATATAGGAGGCTACACCTTTAGAGAAATTGGCGAAGGAATGAAAAACCCAGATGCGATAGAGTTTGATTACTATCAACAATTTACAATTGGTTTAGATATAGAGGATAAAATATCTTTTTGGGTGCATAACCCAAGAGGGCCCTACGAAGATGTTGTTATTACAGAGATAGTGAGTCGTGATCCAGGAATTGTTACTGCATATTATAGTGGACTTAATAATAATGGTGAGCAAGAAATTAACGTGACTGGAATGTCTCAGGGGAGCACTGTTTTAACCCTTACTTTTAATAATGGTTTTGCGATTTCAGAAGAAAAGCTCTATATAAATGTAACAGAAGATGTTGTGTATAATAATGGTATTAGAACAGAAGTACCCATGAATTACTCGATCTGGCCTAATAGTTATCATAGCGTAACTCTTTGGGCTGAAGCAACACCAAACCGTGAAAATAGTTATTTCTATATAACGGGATATTCAACAAATAGTGATGTTGTAGAATTGATGGACTATAATACTGAAAGTTATTCTGATTTTTGGCTTAACTTTGAATCACATAATTCTGGTAATGCTCAACTGGTTTTAACTATTACGGATGAGTTGGGTAATACCACTGAGAGAATTATCGAGGTTATTGTAGAGGATAATGGAGATCCTGGAATGGGAGGAATGGGGGATTGTTATGGGCCTTGCCTAAATGATGTAACACTTATATATGATGAGGGAGTTAATGCATTAAGCTTACGTTGGAATGATTTTGTAAATATAGCGTACGATTCAGAAATTGTATTAATGAGTCAAAATAATAAAGAGGGAGTTTCAGAGGAACAGGAAATAAGTATTCCAATTAATATTAATAATGTAACACGAATGGGAACAGACATGGAGTTATCTATTAGTGAAACATTGAAGAATACAATCCTTGACCAATATAGATCATCTCATAATATGAGAGCAGTAATACCAGGAGGAGTATTTTATACTAATGATAATGTGTATTATGAGCCCGATAGCAGAGAGATATGGTTTCATCTGGAACAAGGTAATAATTTTGAAATATTCGCTTCTTGGTATCAGCCTATTGAAGGAAAAGTTACTATTGAATTTGATGGGGAAATCAAAATGGATCAACTCTATGCAATGTCTGGCACCTTAAGAGTAGGAACTTCAAATACAAATAATGTTATAATACCATTTGCTAATCCAAGTACCGAACATGCGCATTGGTGTGGAACTGAACCGAGTGGCTATGAGCAAGAGTGTACTACTACTATTGATATATATATCAGTCCTGAACAGAAAAAGTCAATAACTGAACTGGGAGACCAAAATAACCTATTAATTGCAATGAATGATGGCGCATTTTATAGTCGATATGGTAATCCATTGGTAAATGCACAGTTTGATAATAAAATACGAATTTACTTTGGGACTGACGGTGGAGAAAATTGGGTTCAATCGGCAACTCTTAGTCCTAATGATGGTCGGATTGTACTCAATATGGATAGAGAAATTAGTTCACTCTACGATATAACTCTTGATGAATCAAATTTCAGTGGGACACAACTTTTTATGGTTATGGTAGTTGATGTCAAGGGAGTTGATAATCAGTATAACAATGATAGTGAAGGTGGTGACCTGCCACCAGATAGTGATCCACGGGTATTGTATATTTCAAGGGCTCAAAATGGTGTCCAACTATTAGGTAATCAAATTATTATAACACTCAACCAAGAAAACAGAACTAAGGTTCAAAATTGGCGTGGTGATTATCGATACGCTCTTGATTATGGCGATATTGGATTTATGGTTGGCCCTGAAACTATGACGAGTACAGCTGGTGAAGTGGGTGGTGGTTTTGAAAATAGTATTGAGGTACTCCCATTTGATGATGTAGAAGGAAGTGACGTTGAGGGCTCTTCTGTACCAGCGCCTCAAGTTAAGGTAGTAACCAATGAAGGTTTGAGCTATTTTGAATGCAGTGGAGACACCACATGGATTGTAACAGTATATCCTAACGCCATACGAAATGACTGTATTGTAGGACAAAGAGTCTATTTAGAAAAAGGGGCTACCTATCGGGTTGTTGCACAAGATAGTGAGGGAACTCCTAGTGATGCGGTAACTCAATCAAGTTTAGGTAGGCCAGTTCCAGATATTAGAATTGATACAACAGGAACTGCCCTACTCATTGGGTTTGTTTCCGAAAATGTTGATGATATAGAAAATGCGACATTTAGCTATAGTATTCGTGTTGGTGATAGTGTTGTTGTGGGCGATACCGCTTATACAAGTTGGGGCCATCAATTCTTTGGAGATAACGGTCAAACCTATATCATAGAAGCTAAAATGGAAAGCTTAGAGAAGGGAGAATTAGGTTTTATAAATCAATTTTCAATAACAGATACTATAACCCTTATTGCCCCGAGTACGTTATCAGTAAAAGCAAATGAATGGAATATGCTCTCATTTGGTGGTACGCCATTCCAAGTCTCGCAGCTTACTGATAGTGAAACTCTTTTTAAATGGGACGATAATAAAATTGAAGACCTACTTTTTAGTAAATACCTTTCGAAAGATGAACTTGATAATATTGAGCCTGGGGAAGCGTGTTGGTATCATTCAGAAATGGATACAGAGATTGAGTTAAAATATACAACCGAGACAATTTCAACTGTGTTAAGTCATGGAGATGAAGGCTGGAATCAAGTTGCTAATCCTTATAGTTTCAATTTGAGTACCAACGCTTTTGGTGAAAATATGGAGTTTTTTAAATGGAATGGTAGTCAATATTACAAAGTTAATTATCTCAAGCCAGGTGAAGGATATTTGACCTATGTTACTTCTGATGAGAGAATTACAATAGGTAAAGTAGTTGCATGGAAAACAGATGAGCTCTATTCTCTACAGACCTATAAAAAAGCGATGACAAATGAACAAGACTGGGAAATTACCGTTACACTTACCAGTGATGATGGAACTTTGCAGGATCAATATAATGTTATAGGTGTGAAGCCTATGGCGAGTAATGGTTTTGATGAATTGGATAAATATGAACTACCGGGAACAATGGATGATGCGGTGATATTTTCAGTTCTTGAGGGGGATAAGATTCTCAGAACTAATTTTAAAGAACCGATAGAAGACATTGGGCTATGGAAAGTATCTGTAGGGACAACGAGTGAAAACACATCGAATGGTACCCTCTCTTTTGAAGGAGTTGATGCAATACGGAGCCTCGGTTACTCTCTATTCCTTACAGACGGAGCCGTACAAACTGAAATTGTTGGAACTTCTATACCGGTATCATTAACTGAAAATAAAGAATATGGTATTGTTGTCGCCAGAAGCGGTGTATCACTATCGTCTCAAGCTGTTGGTGCTGGGGTATTTAATTATCCTAATCCTGTAAGAGGTTACACACAAATTAGACTCCGTGGAGTGTACTCTATGGATGATAAAGCTACACTGAGGGTTTTTGATGTGAAGGGTTCAGTGGTTTACACTGGTGTGTATAATACAGACTCTGATATTATATGGCATGCAGAGTCTAACAGTGGAACTCCATTAGAACATGGGATGTACTATTACGAGCTTCAAATTGGTGGAACATCATACTCAAATGTCATGATGGTTGCAGAGTAGTTAACTACATTTGTTCCTTATAAAAGCTGATACTTAAGGGTGTTAGCCTTATTTAAGGGTCAAATAGATCAAACTTCAAATAGATGTAAAGTTATGAATAACGAGTAGAACTTTTTTTCTAAAAAAGTGATACAATCTTTAAAATGTGATGGACAGTACATTTTAGAAATTTGAACTTGAGAGTAGTCTTGTATTAACCTATTCTAAAGAGAGACAGTAGTTGGGGGTCGTTAATGAAAAAGTATGCTATTCTATTAATTGTTATTTTAATTCAATCAGTTTATGCACAAACTATTTTAGCTCCCCGTTATGCAGATGGGGATAGTTCTGATGTGCGCACGATTTATCGGGGCACTACTGTCACTATGTTACTTGAGACTCAAGCTTTAAACTATAAGTTTGACTGGGATAATAGCAACCCAATTCAAGCTGTACTTGAAGATTCATCAGCTTCACATCCTGATATTCCTATAACTATTAATATCGTTGATTACTGTTTGGGAGGGTCCGATTGTATGAATATTACATTCACGGTTCCTGATAGTGTGCGTTATGGTGAGTGGCGCTTTAAAGTTATAGGAACAACTGATCCTAATATGCGATACTACCCAATAGCAGTTGTAGAAAAGCCTCTTCTTGTTTTTAATTATCAGACTGATTCACTCTGGTTTGAATCAATAGCTACGCCTTTACAAGGTCAGATAGGGTATTTTGATCTACCGGTTAAATATATAGATAATAATGAAATAGTAACCAGTGGAATTATTGATGGCTGGACAAGTTTAGATCTTCTGTCGGGAAATATTTGGCTTGTTCCTACAGCGCAAGCTACTAATAATCCAAAAGTGGAAATTAAACATGGTAGTAAAATGTTTATAGATATACCAAGAAATAATACTATACAGATTGAGCCTGGTCCTTCTTATCAATTCCAGAAGCTATATGAAGCATTTGATATACCTGTTAATATAATTAATTCCCCTCATTTTATTACAAAGGCTGAAGTAGAGCCAGGCGATTCATTACTCACCATTTACTTTTCAGAGAAGATCGATACTACCTACTATTCAAGCGGTCCGTTGACTCTTCGTAACGGAGCACAGTCTTATTCAATTTCTAATATTCAGGATCGAATTATCTACATAGGAGATTCGACTCAGGTAGTTATTCAGATGCCTCAAATGGTGCAAGGTCTTAGTCCTTCCACATGGTACTTAGAACTTGACTCTCTTGCATTTAAAACGTATCCAATTTCGGGAGCTCTTTCTGTATATAATGCAGAAGTAAAGTATGAAGATAACTTTTCTGTTGATACAGTATATAGTAATACAACTCAACTAACGAGCGCATACATGTCACACGACATGTATAACATAACTATGTTTTGGGATGCCCCTGTTGTATTTGATAGTTTACAAGGGGCGCGTTTGGTAGCAAGAGATTCGGTTGGTGTTGCTCAAAAGTATATTGATCTATATACAAACCTATATAATAGTACTGACCCCAACCTTCCTTATGTTGGTGATAGTGTTCAATTTTATATGTCTATTATGGAAATTGACTCTGTAATAAATTGGGAAAAAGAAGGTTATCAGGTGAGTATGAGCATTCCCTATGGGCAATATAGAGATTCCTTAACAAGTAGTTTGATACCGGCACAAGAAGTGCCGATAGTACTTCTTGATGATGGTATGTACCTATATGCTTATGATAGTGTTAATGTGATAAATAGCCAATATTCATCTTTTTTAGAATTGGATTTTACAGGTTATATAGGGGAGCCAGATAATTATATGCTGGCTGCATTGGTAGATAGTAATGGTGTCATTAATGCTTCAGATGTCTACTTTCATTGGACAGGGGTATCTTGGATGATGCGGATTGAAAACATACCTGATTCTGGAACGGTTAATCTTGCTATTCAAATTACATCACCTTTGGATGGAACGATTAAAGAACATGGTCTCTATTTTAATATTCAAAGTAATGTGAAGCCACCACTTACCTTAATAGATTCAAGGCTTACATTTGATAGCATTCTCAATACCAATATAATTACATATCAATACAGTCATGTTGTTGAAAGTAAACATTTAGATGTATCTCTGAAGGCTTACGATAATGAATATCTTGGCGTTCGTTATGATAGTTTACAATTAATGTCACTTTCAGTGTTAATCGACTCATCAAAAACTATTGCTATGGGATTAACTGCCGCTCAATTATATACAATTAATAATTGGGTCACAAATGGGTACACTGTTGTTACGGAAATAAATAGAGGGTTTGTTGCATCTCTCGAGTCAGGTGTAGAGACAAAAGAAGATATTATACAACTGCTCCCCGAAGATTCAATTTATATAGACCCTAAATTATTAGGTCCACATATTTTACAATTACCAGTAACTCAATTAACCGGTGTAATAGATTTTGAACTTTTTATTCAGTATGGAACGCAAAGTTCCTATTTGTTTAAGCCTATTTATTTTGATTCAGCGTATATTAATTTAGTCGACTCCATTACAACGTCTTTTAAAAATATTGAGATGCCATACTCTCTCATGGGTCAAACTGGTCAGACATCATTTAAAATAGTAGCTGGTGAGAATATGTACTATGTGTTTGATACTCTTGATGTAACATTAGAAATATTTGACCCTTATTTCCCTGGTGCATATTCCCTTCTGACTCCGTCAATTGGAAATTTAGAAAGTAATAAAGACACTGTTATTACGGTAAGTGTCGATACCAAATATCCTCTTGCTGACCTTGAGCTTATAGTAGTCAGTTCCAATGGTCTTATTCCTGCTGCAAATAGAATAATTACAAAATCAGGATATCGAACCTGGGATGTATTACTTACCCCTGTGATGAGCGGCGAGGAAGTCCTTGTTTTTGAACTCATACATCCTGTAGATGGTGTCTATACAAGCATCACACAAACAATCACAATAGCTCCCCAACAAACGGGCTTTTCCATTGATTCGGTAGCAAGGAATATGAGCTATACTGATATTCAAGATGTGGGTATATCCCTTAGCTCAGAGTTTAGCCTTGAATTGGATCTCTCAGATGTGACTAATATGCTCACCAGTAATTCAGTGGCATTAGCCTCAAGTATCCCTAGTATGTGGGTTTTAAAAATTGATCCTGAAATGGATGAGGTAGGAGAACTTGTTGCTCTTTTAAAAGTGGTCGATTCAAATGGGATTGTTGTCGAGGAGCATTTTGTCCATACCTCTGTCGCATATAATAAATCAATTGTTATAGAACCATTTGATAATTTTTTACACCCTGGACAAACTCAACTCGTAACGATACATACCCAACCTGATTTTAATTTGACTGCGGAAACGGGTGAACCAAATGTACTGCCCAATAGTTCTATTAATATTTTTAAACAAAATGATACTCAATGGATACTCTCAATCACTCCGGAATATGGGCAGTGGGGGAATACTGATATCATAATTCGGGCATTCAATGGATCGCCATTTGAAGTCGAATTTGAAAATATTGCAATTGAAGTTGCAAATGAAGTAAATGTCGACTTACTCTATGAACCATGTGTTGGCCTCTGCCTAGAGACTGTTCAGTTTCACTATAATGCATTCAATAGTAAATTGAGCCTCTTCTTTAACGATGTTATTTCTATTGAACAAAGTGGAACGGTACAATTTACCTCATATATCTATGATAGTAAAGATGATATGGTTCCCGATATTGGTGATCAGTATGAGTTACCTATTACTACTACTGCAATCATTGCAGGTACAAGTATTGAGTATACACTGTCTGAAGAACAAAAGAGAGTCATACAGAATCTAGACCTTAATAGTGATGACCTAAGGGTGTCGGTGGCATCTGGAACCGTACAAGGGACCTCTAATGGAATATTGAATAGTGGACGATTGGTTCCTGTTCATATTGATAAAGGACCAAAATTTCAAGTATATGGTGCACAATATGATCCATTTGATAAAGAGATACGGCTTAAATTTGATGAATCCATAGATGACAATCTTTCAATAACCGGTTCAGTCATTAAAATTGGTTTGGGTTCCCCACCTTCATCTACTATAGATATTGTAATTAATGATTATAGTATTGGAAGAAATGACTGTGTTGACGATTGTAATACATCATCTGAATTGTCAATTCAGTTAAGTGACTCTGATTGGAATGCGTTGGAAGAACTAGCAGAAACTTCTATAAATAATCTCTTTATCAATATTCCAAATGGAACATTTACGGATATTTCAAATCAAGCTCTTGAGGAATCCGCTTTCAATGATAATATTCCTCTCAGTTTTGGGGTTGGCTATGGAGAGAATTGGATTGAAAATGCTATTGTAGATCTCGTAAATGGAAGAGTAGAAATCACGTTTAACAAAAGTCTTGAGAGTTATCAAGATAGAGTTCTTGATATTGAAAATGGCTCCCAATCAACCCTCATGGTTATTGGAGTATTAGATCAGCAATACGATGTTTCAGATAGACATCCATTAGTGAGCCAACCTAATATGGTTTATGTAGGTAGCGCTTCTGATCAAGTAACGTATGATGCACCGCTCGGAAAGCTTTTTGTAGAACTCAATGATCAAAATAAAGCAAAGATCATGTCATGGATTAGCACTTATGGTACAACTCTTGAAGGTAAAGCGGTAGTCTATTTCCCTCATAATACCTTAGGCGCACCATCTGGTGTTAAAAACCCTGAGCTTACTGCCCTTGCTTCAACAGGAACAATAACGATTCCTGTTGAAGGGAGTGTCATTGCGGCCCCTGATGTAAAAGTAGAGACGGGAGAAGGTATTGATTACTTTGTCATGGAGGATCAGTGGAAGATGTTTGTGACAGAGACAGCTATAGCTATTAATCCAACCTCTTCTGTTGAAGAAAATGTTGAGATAGGAAGTCGCATCTATTTACAGGCAAATAAATTTTATCATGTTGTTGCGTATGAAGATGCACAGTATTCAGAGGCTGTTGTTGTTGATGCTTCAAAATATGCGGCACTAGATTTATCAGTAAAACAATCTGGCACAGCATATAGGGTCTCGTTTGTGACACGCGATAATATTACTATGAGAAATGCTACATTCGGAATGGTTTTACATCGTCCCGGTACTCTGCAAGAAGATACCCTTCAAGGTATTAAAGATGCTCACATAACGTCTTTTGGCTTTGATGGCGATACCATTGTAGTAAATGCCTATCTTGAGTCTCTCGAGGAAGGGGACTCGACATTTATTGCATCCTTTAATAAAAGTAAAACTTTTGTATTAAAGCTTCCACAAATTAAGAAGAGTGTACCGGCATCAGAATGGAATATGATTTCATTCGGTTCAACAGAAAAAATTGTTGCTGATCTTGGTGCCTACACAACAGTATTTTGGTGGGATGATTCTAAATTACTCGACCTACTCTATGGACGATATCGATCAGCGGAAGAATTGTCAAGTATTAAACCAGGTCAATCGGTGTGGATATATTCTGATGTTTCGCAAGATATACATCAATATTTTGATACTACTGAAGTAAGTATTGAACTAATTGCTGGTGATGATGGGTGGAATCAACTTGCAAATCCTTATGGGTTTAATCTTGCGGTCGAAGGTTTTGGAAATCGAGAGTTCTTTAAGTGGAATGGAGTGAGTTATAGTAAAGTAAATTACTTAAAGCCGGGTGAAGGGTATTGGTCAACGGTAAGTGAAAATGAAGTACTCACCATAGAACGTCTTCCAGTGTGGGATACAGCTCTTTCAGAGCGTAATAGTGAAATTACCTTTAAAAAGGGTGCCGCATCACGTCAGTTGTGGGATCTTGGAATTGCCCTCTCACTTAATAATCGTGGAGTTGTTGATCAATATAATACTATTGGTGTTAATCCGTTAGCTGATAATAAGGTTGACTTTCTAGACAAAAGAGAGCTTCCCCAAAATATGAGTGATGTTCCGTCACTATCTATGGTAATTGATGGGAAACGATACCGCAATGACCTTAAGAAACCTATAGACGGTGCCGCTGAATGGGTGCTTGCTGTTGATGTTCCGGAGGGTAAAGGAGGAGTGGCGCATCTTCAGCTTGATGGGTACTCGTCATTAAAGAATTTGGGATATTCGCTGTATCTTGTAGATGGAAGTAATGCAAAAAAACTTGAATCAAGTAAAACCGAACTGTTGTTAAAAGGTTCGACCCAATATCGACTTATAGTAAGTGAAAACGCTTTAAATACAAATCATCTAACGCGAGTGCCCACGCTCTTTAACTATCCTAATCCCGTGCGAGGAGATACGAGAATAATGGTTCAAAATCTTACTATGCCCGGTAAGACCATGGTTTTTAAAGTGATGGCTGTTGATGGAAGTGTTGTATATGAAAGAGTATATTCATATCAAACATCTTTTACTTGGAATCCGGTCACTATGAGTGGGGCACCTCTTAAAAGCGGGCTCTACTTCTATAGCGTATCAACAGGGGCTCATTTTATCCAGAGCACCCTACTTATAATGGAATAGAATGAAAAAGAGGTTGAGTAACATTGTACATCAGAAATTTGCTCTACTAGATGCTCTGCTTTTTGGTGATCAATGCAGCTACTGCCATGAGAAAAAGCGTAAAAATTATCTTATGTGTGATACATGTACCCAAAAGCTATCACTGTTTTCAGAGTCTGATGCGCAAGTACAGCTGCCAAATAGTGATAATAGATTGTTATCACTTTTTCCTATGACAGAATTAACTAAAAAGATTATCCATGATATTAAGTATAACCAACTACCGTCTCTCGCGACCCAATTATTAAAAGATACTCCCGTCAATTACTTTCATGATATTGATTCACAGACACTATTAGTTCCTGTTCCATTACATAGTAAAAGAATGAGAGAGCGAGGGTATAATCAAGCTAAAGTAATTGCTCAAGGTGTTGCAGAGAGGACGGGGGCTACTGTCGTATCTCACCTATTAAAAAAGAATCATCATACAGGAAGTCAAACAAAATTGGGTAAAGAAGAGCGTCATCAAAATATGCAGAACGTTTTTAGTCTTATAAGAGGAACATCAATATCGGGAAAAAATGTAGTTGTTATTGATGACGTGTTTACAACAGGAGCAACAACTCAATCATGTATAAATGCTTTGGAAAAAGGGAATCCTCAAAGCTTACATGTATTTACTCTCGTTCGGGCTGATATACAAGAAAAAAGTGATTTTGCAAAAGAGTTACAATTGCACAATAATAATTTATGAAACGATTGAGTTTCCACCCTTGTGGGTGGCGATTTCAAGGCGTTGATAGGCAATAGTTAATGTATCTGGAAGTATTGACTCAGGGTTTTCTGAAGAGAGTTCTAAAATTTCTGCAACTCCTGAACTACAGGTTGTTTTTACTTCGTCACTATTACATAAAAATACTTTCGCAGCTACCTCATCACTAATTCTTCGAATAACTTGGAGCGCTTGTTCTTTTGCGCAATCATAAAAACTGGCAACTAATCGGTGCTCTTGATACCGTGCAAGAAGATCATACGGACGTAAATGTTTTTTACAAATGTCGGCAAACTCTTTAAGAATTTGATCGCTATAGACTTTAGAATACTTTTGGCAGATTGCGCTGTAATCATCAAGAGCAAGCATTGCAAATGATATCTTCTTTGCTTTTTCTTTAACAATATCAATCTGCTTTTCTGCTGCAATGGTAAAATGATCTCTTTTAAGGAGCTCAGTTAATGGATCAACAGTTGTATATTCTTTGAGCTCTGTTTCAGCCTGGTTCTTCATTACTTGTCTTTGGATTTCTTGTAAGACAGATGTTAAGTTAAGTGGGCGATAGAGTCGAGGGAACTTTCTGTTGTCGTAGGGAACAGTTTTTTGCTCTGGTTTAGGGTCATTGCAGACGAAGAGAATTGGTGTATCTTGATATCTAATATCATTTTTAATCTCTTGAGCAAAACTGTAATTATCTCTTGATTGGAGAGGAGTATCGATGAGCACAGCTGCTGGGGTATTATTTGTATCGAGTGTATGCCAAGTGTGTTCTTCTGATTCCGTAAAGAGCACTACATATTGAGAATCGAGTACTGCCTGAAATGCATCTCTATCTTCACTCTTACAAAATACAACTATACTCTCTTTAAGCATATTCCTTCCCAGTTTTTAAGTATTGAAAAGATACAATTTCTTGAGTGATTATCCGATGAGTTTATTGTAAACAATACAAAATGGAAAAGTACGGAGCCGTTGAAACGGGGAATACAAAAAACGCCCTCTTACAATGTAAGAGGGCGTTTAAGCGGAGAATGAGGGACTCGAACCCCCAAGCCTTGCGGCGGCGGTTTTCAAGACCGCTGACTTACCAATTAGCCTAATTCTCCATTGGTGAAGACAAAGGTACTATTTCGTTTTTTAACTGTCAATAATTTTAAAGGGCATAACTGTGAAATAGTTAAAAGAGATTACAATTTCGTATTCAAAGATCAGGAATAGCTGATATAGGTATATCAATTACTATATTTCGTCCCAAATTGAACAATTGTAAGCGAGAATATAATGACAAAAGTAAACTCTAATTACGGAAAACTACAAGCTGGGTATCTCTTTCCAGAAATTGGCCGACGTGTTTCTAACTATGTTTCAGAAAACCCTGATAAAAAAGTATTAAAACTTGGTATTGGCGATGTAGTACTACCTCTTCCAGAAGCTGTTCGTAAAGCGATGCATAGTGCGGTCGATGAAATGGGCACAATAGAAGGTTTTAGAGGATATGGTCCTGAACAAGGATATGACTTTTTAAGAGAAGCCATAGCAGGTGATTATGCTGAGAAGGGATGTGATGTTGCCGCTGATGAAATTTTTGTCTCTGATGGCTCAAAATGTGATTCTGGTAATATTCAAGAGATCTTTGATGCAAATAGTAAAATTGCTCTTACAGATCCAGTTTATCCTGTGTATCTTGATACCAACGTTATGGCAGGAAGAACAGGTGATGTAAACGAAAAGGGCCAGTTCGCCGGTATGACGTACCTGCCTACAACTGCTGAAAATAACTTCTTTCCAGCACTTCCAGATGTTGATGTTGATCTGATTTACCTTTGTTCACCTAATAACCCAACGGGTACGGTGATGAGTAAAGAACAGTTAACTGAGTGGGTTAATTATGCCAAAGAGAAAGGCTCAATAATTTTATATGATGGAGCTTATGAAGCATTCATCGGTGATGCTTCATTACCCCGGTCCATTTTTGAAATTCCTGGAGCAAAAGATGTTGCTATTGAGTTCAGAAGTTTTTCTAAAAATGCAGGGTTCACTGGCGTACGCTGTGGCTATACTGTGGTACCAAAAGGGCTTATGGGTAAAAATAGCGCCGGCGAAGATGTGTCGATTCATGCTCTTTGGAATAGACGCCATTGCACAAAATTTAACGGTGTTTCGTATCCGGTACAACGTGGTGCTGAAGCAGTATATTCACCTGAGGGTAAGGCTCAAATTGCAGAGCTTATTGAGTATTACATGAACAACGCTAAAATTATTGGTGAGGGTCTTAAGAAAATTGGTATCGAAATTTATGGTGGTACTAATGCTCCATATATTTGGCTCAAGACTCCTGAGGGAATGAGTTCATGGGATTTCTTTGATAAACTTCTTAATGAGTGTCAAATTGTTGGAACACCTGGTGCAGGTTTTGGTGCTGCAGGTGAAGGATACTTTCGCCTCTCTTCATTTTGCATCAAAGAGAATGTTGAAGAAGCTGTTGCCCGTATCACAGCATTTTTAAAGTAGATCTAAAAAGTATATTTTCTCAATAACATAAAATATTGAGTTCTCAAGGGCCCCTATGGGGCCCTTTTCTATTGATATTATGGGTAATACATTGGCCTTGATATCTGTCTCTATGGTATAATTTAAATGATTGTTTTTTGGCGCGAGATGACCGTGTCCCAGTTTAAAAAAGATTTGACGAGTAGTGAACTGGTGGATCTTCTTTTTAAATATACTGCAAAGATTGCTGAGGAGCGTAGCCTTGACAATCTTTTAATCTTAATGAATGACCTCGGTAAAAAACTGGTTGTGTGTGATCGCTGTACCCTGTGGCTTATTGATAAAAACAAACAAGAGGTATGGACTAAAGTTGCTCATGGGGTGGATGAAATTAGGATGCCCATCGGTAAGGGTGTTGTTGGAGAATGCATCATGACAGGTCAATCAATAATAATTGATAACGCCTACAATCACCCTACTTTTAATAAAACAATTGATAAAGAGACGGGTTATCAAACGCGTTCAATTATTGCGGAACCTATTTATGATGGAGGTGGTTCTATCATGGGGGTGTATCAAGCAATTAATAAACTTACTGAAGAAGGGCGATTTACACAATCTGATCTAGAACACATGAATCTCAGTGCAACCTATCACGGCAAAGCTCTTGAGTCTGCAATGCTCCTTAAGGAGATTGAGAGCACCCAGAGCGACCTTGTTTTTATTTTGGGTGAAGCGGGGGAGAGTCGATCAAAAGAAACGGGTAATCATGTGAAGCGGGTGGCGGGGTACTGTGAGATTCTATCGCGTGCTTATGGATTGCCTGACGAAGAAGTTGAGTTGATAAAAATAGCTTCACCACTTCATGACTTAGGTAAAATTGCTATTCCGGATTCGATATTGAAAAAACCTGGTAAATTGACATTCGAAGAGTTTGAGATTATGAAAACCCATGCGCAAATTGGTGAGGATATTTTAATGGGCTCAGACCGACCACTCATAAATGCCGCTCGAATTATTGCTGGTGAACATCATGAAAAATGGAATGGAAAAGGGTACCCACGTGGGACTTCAGGAGAAGCAATTCATCTCTATGGAAGAATTGCCGCAATTGCTGATGTATTTGATGCATTAGTGAGTGATCGGTGCTATAAAAAAGCTTGGCCTATCGAGAAAGTCTTGATTCTTTTTCGAGAAGAACGAGGAGAGCACTTTGATCCATCTTTGGTAGATCTCTTTTTTGAAAACCTCCAGGAATTTATCCGTATAAAAGAGGCCTATGTTGATGAATTTGATGCGTCTCAAGCAGTGTATTAATTGAGATTACATCACATTGTTATGAGTTATTAATAATGATGTGATGTGTTCAATGACAAATACGCATACGATTAATTATTAGTAAATAATCGTATGCTAAAAAAAGAAATTAAAAAAGGCTTATCTCTAAATGAGAAAAGCCTTTTTTAATTAAACTTGAGGTAATTAATTTAAAATAGATTGGATGATGCTGCTCACTGCTTTGTTGTCTGCACGACCTTTTATCTTAGGCTGTACAGCTTTCATTACTTTTCCAAAATCTTTTTTATCTTCAGCACCAACTTCTTCAATGGTCTCACCAACAATGGCCATAAGCTCTGCTTGAGAGAGTGCATCAGGGAGATATGTTTTTAAAATGATTACAGAAGCTTCTTCTTTTTCAACAAGATCTGCGCGTTCACCTTTCTTAAACATTTCTATACCATCATTTTTTTGTTTGATGGTTTTTTGAATGGCATCAATAACTACATCGTCACATATGTCGATATTATTATTGATGCTAATATTTTTAATGTCGGAGTGCAACGTTCTGAGAAGAGCGAGTTTATCCTTATTGCGATCTTTCATAGATTGCTTGACATCAGCTAAAACTCGATTTAACAAAGCAGACATTACAGTTCCTTCAATGAGAGTGATTGGTCTTAGTAGAGACGTGTTTTTTGTGCGTCTGCACGTTCTTTCAATCTTTTTCTTTTAAGAGCGGTTTTAAGCTTCTTTCTAGTCTCTGTTGGTTTCTCGTATCTTTTACGGTTCTTCACATCAGAAATAACGCCATTCTTTTCACAGGTTTTTGTGAAGCGTTTAAGAGCTTTCTCAAATGGCTCACTACTTTTTACGGTTACGCCTATCAATTAAATTACCTCATTTGGGTTGTTTTTATAAAATTCTTGACGAATATAGGTTAATAGAGAAGGATTGTCATTTAATTACTCACGCATGTAAAATTTAATTATCTTTAAAAATTATGGGTTTTATTGGAAAAAAAGCGTAAAATATACCAATTGAGCGCTATCAGGAGATATAATGAAATATACAGGCATAATTTTAGCTTCTATTCTTGTCGCACTTTGCTTTTTAGCTTGTGGTGACAAAGAAGAGAAAAAAGTTGATATTATTACTGAAACCCTTGGACAGCCTGTGAATGACTCAGAGAATGGCCCAGCAACTGATATCCCTGAAGAAGAATTTGAGGATATCGAAGAAGCGGTTATTCCAGAAGAGCCTACAGCCCTAGCGGATGATGAATATATACCAAAGCTGTATGAATCAGGGCCATATGTATTACAAGTTGGCGTGAGTCCTTCCGAGGTGATTGCAAGGAAATTATCAGCAAAAATCGAATCTAAGGGATACACACCTTATATATCTATGGTAGAGAACCCTGGTGATCTCGTTGGTACTTTTTATCGTGTTCGGATTGGGTATTTTAAGTCTTTAACTCAGGCGCGACTTTTTGGACATAATGTACTTATGCCTATGAATATCGCTTTTTGGATTGATAACCGAAAAAATGATGAGGTGGGTAACCCAACAAAAACCGAAGAAGATGTTGGCGATGAAGAGATGGAGGATGAGTTAGTTGAAGAGGTGACAGACGTTACTGTTGAATCAGATGACACCGAACAACCTGTTAAGAACGAAGAAATGTCGCCAGCTGCTGATAATGAAGTAACTTCAGAAGAAGTACCAGCGGCATTTACTGCTCCCAAAAAAGAAAAGATTCAAGGGTCAAAGACTAAAAAAACACCAGGGAAAGGTGATGATTGGGCAAGTGACTCGGATGATTGGGCAAATGATGATTGGGGCAAGTAGAAAATAAGCGGTAATTTACTATCTTTTATACGTAAGTATGGTCAGGCATAATGTCTGGCCATTTTTTTGTAATATGCGAGGAATAATGTCTGATCAAGTTGGGAAGAAAGTTGGTATTATAAATTTAGGCTGTTCAAAAAATCTTGTTGATGGTGAGTCCATTGTATCAGAGTTTAGTGAACAGGGCTATGAGCTTTCGGAGTCTATTGAAGAATGTGAAGTTATCCTTGTAAATACGTGTGGTTTTATTGAAAGCGCCAAAGAAGAGTCAATCAATGAGATTCTTGGAGTGTGTAAGCAAAAACAAGATGGACAAAAAGTTGTAGTAACTGGATGCTTATCTGAGCGGTATAAAGAAGAGCTTAAGAAAGAAATCCCTGAAGTTGATCTCTTTGTTGGTAATTATGTACCAGGTGAATTGATACAAAAACTTGACATCTCTCAAGAGGAGCTCTGTTCAACGGGAAGTTTTGCTAAAAGAATTCTTCTGGGGGCAGAACACCACCACGCTTATCTTAAAATTAGCCGCGGGTGTAACCGCACGTGTGGTTTTTGTGCTATACCACTTTTTAAGGGAAAACAAGATTCTCGAACTATCGATAGTGTGGTGCGTGAAGCACAGTGGCTTCAAGAGCAAGGGATACAAGAGATCTCTTTAGTTGCTCAAGACCTCACTTATTTTGGTAGAGAAAAGCGTAAGGGTGAGACACTTGAGAAACTTCTTAAGACACTCATGAAAGAGACAGATATTCCTTGGTTTAGATTAATGTATATGTATCCTGGCTTTGTAGATGATGGGCTTCTTGAAACGATTGCAGTACAGGATCGAATTTGTAATTATATCGATATGCCACTGCAACATGGCTCAGATAGAATGCTGAAAAATATGAGAAGAGGACACACTAAAGAGCAGCTTCTTACTATTCTCAGGAAATTTAGAAATGCAATTCCTGACCTGGCCATCAGAACAACTTTTTTACTTGGGTATCCAGGTGAAACTGAGGAAGATTTTCAACAACTTATGGAAATGGTTGATGAGTTTAAATTTGACCGCCTTGGATGTTTTACCTTCTCAACAGAGGAAGGTACACCTGTAATGGATATGGGTCTTCCTTCTGTGCCTCTAGACGTTGCAGAAGAACGGGTTGAAGAGCTTATGACCATGCAGCAGAATATCTCGTTAGAGCGTAATCAAAGTCTCATAGGCTCTATTCAAAATGTTATTATTGATAGCGTTCCTGAGGGAAGTGATTATCATTTTGTTGGCCGTACCCAATGGGATGCTCCTGAAGTTGATAATTTTGTTAATATCGTTGAAGGCTCTGCC
This sequence comes from Fibrobacterales bacterium, assembly GCA_051532055.1. Taxonomy (GTDB): domain Bacteria; phylum Fibrobacterota; class Fibrobacteria; order Fibrobacterales; family JAOPTW01; genus JAOPTW01. The sequence goes on from JAOPTX010000015.1 coordinate 196,620, forward strand.
GATTTGGGGAGCTTTAGAAAAGTTCAAATAATTGATGGGTCGGAATATGATCTAGAAGCTCGATTTGTAGATTAGATTTTAGCATGAATATACGGCGTTATTTGAGTTTCGACGTACTCAAATACGCTTTCAATCAAAATGCCTTGTATCTCCATACTTAAAGTCTAATCTACGTTCAGTTTGAAGCTATTGGGTTATTAGAATTCGGTTACTTGCGTTTACCTGTGATTTTGTCTTCGAGTTTAAAAAGGCTGCCGTATAGCTGAATCAGGTCGTCAATCCAGATAGCGTCACGCTCTGAAATTAGTTTACAGACTTCAGAAACGTTGTTTGCATTGTTGTAAGGGCCCACTTGATTGTCAATTTTAGCAAAAGGTCTCATGAAGACTGAAGCTGAAAATTGAGCCCTCAAAGAGCGGTGAAGGCGGTCAAAGAGGCGTTTTTTAACTGTTTGAATGTCTTGCTGAATTGTATTGGGAGGTACTTTTTCACTCAGCTTTTTCTGAATATCGGCAAGTTCGGAAGCAATTGATTCTTTGTCTGGCTTTGGTATATAGAGTTGCTTATTGATAAAGAAGCGCTTAAGGTTTTTAAATTCTCGTTCTAAGAGTTCAGGACCAAAGGTGTTTGCAAAAGGTGTAAAGTCTTTGGTTATTTCTTTTATTTTTAAGTGTTTACCTTGGCGTTCTGCCCATGTATCAAGTCGCTCTATCAATCGTAGTGCTATAGGTTCATTTCCTACTAAAAGGAATGACTCAGCTTGAATTATTATGGTGTCAGCATAGGCGTATTTATGTGTTCCACTTACTGTGTCACTTTTCAGTTGGGCTATTCTTTTTTTCCACTCATTAATACGCGTTTGCATTTTAATTATCCGTCTATTTTTGAATCGATTGTAGGGACTCGGATGATCTCTACTCGTCTATTTTTCATACGATTGGATTCGTGACTGTTTTCAACCTTGGGGCGGAACTCACCAAAACCTGCAGCAAAAATTCTTGATGGTACTAATGTATTACTTTTCTTCATAAGTATGTTTACCACATTAGTCGCTCTCTTTGTAGAGAGTTCCCAGTTTGATTTAAAGAATTTAGAATTAATAGGTATATCGTCTGTATGCCCTGCCACCATGAGCATTTCATTCTTTCCAAGACTACTTCCTAAGACGTCACTTATTTTTCGAAGGACATCTTTACCTTTCTTTTTAACTATTGAACTACCGGTCGAGAAAAGAAACTCTGCTTGTATTTCAATTTTACCATCAGTTAAAGTGACAGACCCATCTCTGAGAGAGTTTCCGAGGGCTTGTGCAAGAAGAGCGTCACGCTCGCGCTCTGCTTTCTCCTTTGCGGCTTTCTCTTTTTGAAACTCCTCTTCTTTACGAGTGAATGCATCGATTTGTTTTGTTAGCTCTGCTTCTTTATCAGATTTCAGTGAAGACATAAATATAAATGCGATAAGAAAGAGTACGAAGAGAGCCATGGTCAAGTCGGTAAACATAATCCATGGAGTTTCATCGTGTTTATCTAGGTGAATAGCCATCTAAACCTCTGGCTCCTGGTCATACTCTTCAAGTGATTCACCTTGTAATTTCACTTGCTCTAAAACTTCAATAAGAATTTCTTGAGTCTTGAGTGCATTTTCAACCAACACTTCTGAGGCTTTCTCATGGAAGGCCTCGAGGGTGGATTCAAGCTTCTCATAAAAACTATTTTGGTCATCTGTTTCAGATTCAGAAGAAGAGATGTGTTCAATTAAAGATTCAACTCCTATAGTAAACATCTCGAGAGATGCTTGGAACTCAACTTGGTTGATTTTCATGAGGTTACCGCCCTCAGAAATATTTTCAGTAAAGTTCATGAGTGAACTCATTTGCTCTGAGTATTGGGTTTCAAGTTCTTTACCTAATTTTTCTTGTATCTCAAAATTGACTTTTGCCGCTTGGGCGAGGGTTTCGAACTCGTCTTGTAGCTTGCTAAACCCATCTCGACTTATCATACTGATAGACTCTTTGAGGCTTTCTGTAAACTCGGTTGTTTTTTGGAATACGGTATCCATCTGACCTTGATTATGGCTCATGTATTCAGTTTGAAGCCCCCTGGATTGCTCTTGGTGGGTATTGAGTAGTTCCATCTGTTTTTCAATTTGCTGCCCTTGAGCTTCTGGTATGGACTGTATTACAGTGTGGAGATTGTCGAGTTGAGTTGAAACACCTTGTGTACTCAGCTCAGCAATTTCTTTTTGCATATCAGGAATGGTTTTAATAAAACTGTTCAGCTCTGAAAGGCGCTCAGCAATTTCATTTGATGTGTTACTGCTAATTTCTTTTTGGGATTCAAGAATTGAGTGGGCGCTATTCTCAACTTGAGAACTAAATGATGCGAGAAGTTCTCTTTGAGTTTCAATGGCCTCTGAGGCACTTTGGGAATGTTTGCTAATGATGTCATCAAGAACGGATTTATGAGAGCCAGAGAGTTGTTCAATTACTAGAGAGTTTGCATCTGTGATTGATTGTTGCAATGTGGTAAACGTAGACTCTAGTTTGTCACTAATTTGGTTACTCAGTGATGCAGAGTTATTGGTTAGCTGTGTACTCATATCGTTTGAGTGTTCAGTAAGTTTACTGCCAAGGGAATCTACAAATTGTGAGAGGTTACTGCTGAGCTCTGTAATGAGTTGTTCATTACGATTCTCCTGTTCAGGAGCGAGCTGGGGAATGAGATAAAAGTGAGTGTACTCTTCTACTTCGGACATCATCTCAATATAAGCATTTTTAACCACAGAGTTTGCGACGCTTAAAAGCATGAATGCAATGAGACCTGTTAAACTGGTGCCAAAAATACCATTCATGTCAGAGAAAATTGTAGTTATAAGTGTTTGAATTTCAAAACTTTCACTCATTGAACTTCCGGCTGTGGAAATTGCACCCATCAAGCCAAAAAAGGTGCCAAGAAGACCGAGAGTCATAGTAAGATTGGCTGCTGAAGAGCCTAGTTTACTCGAAGCGCGAGCAGAGAGTATTTCAGAAAATGCAGAGAGGTCGACATGTTGATCGCGAGATTGTAGATCTTTGAGGATTTCATAGCGCTGATAGATAATTCTATCAGAAGGTTCAATAGTCGAATTTCCCGTACTCTTTTGTTCATGGATAGCATCTATTTCTGCTTGGGCAAAGGCGAGATTCTTAAGGTTCTTTAATTGGGTATATGCAAAGATAGCAAGGAGCACTCCCCATATTACATAGCCATAAAGGGGGAACTGAAAATAGAGACACCCAATAAGACCTGCAAGTCCGAGGATGCTGAGAAAGATTATTTTCCGTACAGCTGCTTTCATTAAGAGAATCCTTTTAATTTACTTTTTATTTTTAAAGAGGTCGAGTTGTCCTTGTGAAAATCCGCGCGAAAATATTTCCCACTTAGTTTTGTACCAGTGTGATAATTCGAGAGAGATTCCCAGGCAAAAGTCGATATAATCTTCTGTAAATGCTCTGAAACCATTGTCCCATAAACCTAGTGGGTTCCACACTCTATTACCAATAGCGTTAAAAAGTGCAGCTTCAGTAGCGTAATAGCGTTTAGGTTGTTTTTGAATACCTGTGATAAACTTCTTTTGTGCAAGTGTGTAGAGGGAGCTTCGTATGTTTGTAATTACATTTTGATCTATGTTACGAAGACCGGCTTCAAGGGTAGGGAGTATCTTGGTTACAGGGGTCGAAATAGAATTTTGATGCCAAAGATTCGATCCATTTTTTTGAATATGGGTTGCTCGTGAATAAGTTGTAACAAGATTTTTTTCTGAATCGCCTACCATCAGATGGAGTGTTTGTAAAAAGAAATCTTTTATCTCTTTGGTGCGATGGCCAACTTTAAGTCGGTACCCCTCATCACTTTTTTCAATCCAGCCACCTTCTCTAAGGACGGGAAGCATGACATCAGCGGTGAGTCTCTGAGCCCATTTAGATCTGAAGTCTGCAAATTTATCTTCTATTTCTTTATTCAGGGCGTTAAACTCTCGTTGGCAAAATTTGAGACACTCTTCTGATTCAGAAATATATTCACTCTCTAGGGTGAAGTTTTTCTGAGATTGTTCAATATGTTCCCTTAATATAATGGAGTATGAGTTGTTCATTGAATGACTCAATTGTTGAACTACCTCTTGTTGAGGCAAAAAGCTTTTAAGGTCAACAATTGACTGACCGGTAAACTGTTTGAAAGCTTTCCTGAAGTTACTATCCAAAGGGTATATTTTCGGTTGAATTTCGAAGTAGAAATATAGAAATTCTAGGGGGATCAACAGTGAAAATTGGGAGGCCTAACAAATTGGTTAAACCACCATTTCATTAATGAGAGCTTAAAAAGTAGTTTCTATTGATTTCCAGATAGATTTCGCGATTTTCTTCTCTGTTATTGGTTTTTGACTCATGTTGATAGCATTCATGATTCGATTGTTTTTGTTCACCGATTGGGTAAGCTTCAATACGCCATCCATTTCAAGATAAGTACCAAATGCATTGTTCTCAATAGTAGCACCTTTCACAGATACCTCTCCATTTGCAACAGTAATACCATAGCGGTTCTCGGTAAATGACCCACCACTAATGTGAACATCCTTAGAATTTTCGATCCATACACCATAATGGTTATTGATAAATTGACTCTCTTTTAATGTACCGTGAACATTGAGAAATGAATTTTTAAAGCCGTTCATAATCACAACATAATTCATGACAATTGGTGATTGAGACCCATTAATATGCAGTCCAACCCAATGATTACTCGGGTTCTCGGCATGAAAAACAATGTTTTTTTGAGGGGTACCAAGAAATCGGATATGGCCTCTCAGGAGGAGCTTTGTGTAGTTTCTAAATTTGAGTACAACACCACCTTCAATCGTAAGAGTGTCTTCAGTATTGTTAAAAAGGTTTTCGTCGATTATATAGGGGCTATCACCCTGGTGAAGATAGACAGAACCCTTAAGAGAGGTTAGTATGGTGTTGGCATTGAGAGTTGTAACGAGTAGCGCAATTGATAAAAATTTTATCATGGAACCCTCTGAAGTGTAACAGACTGAATAATTTGATAATTTGGGAATAGCTTGTTTGCAATTTTAAGACTGACAGTTCCGGAAATATCAAAATTGCCAAACTCCAGATCACCATCATCAATGTTAAACACAAGAGAACCTTGGCCAAGAATAAAATTATCTTCTGCTATCATTAGTGCACTCTCTTCTATTTTGTATTTAAGAGTGGTTAAAATTTTGGCAAATGACTGATCACCATTGGAATAAATATCATTGACTTTAAACCATTTATAAAGGTAGTTGCTCCTGTTTTCTCCTGTAGGAATTTTGAGTTGCTTTTCCCAGGTGTCCCCGATGTATGTTTCATGCCTGGGGAGAGATGGCTGAATTTTAAGGAGGATGTTTGCGAGGTTAAAACCTGATACTTCCATTTCATCTGCAGCATTATTTTTTTCAAAGTCCTTGATTTCACCATAGGGATTAATTTTAAACTCAGATTTTTGAGAAAGAAGATAGTGCTCAATATGACGACACTCTTCTACGGTATATTGATTAGATCTGAAATCAATAGAGTCTATTCCGATTAAAAACCGGCTGGTTTTGTCGTCAAAAGCTGATAGCAATGATTTGGTGAAGTAGATTTGCGCTTCACTAAAGAAACTACTCTCAGAGTCACCCGAAATCAGTTGGAGCTTTGTTTGTAAGAAATAATGACGTGGGGTTTCAGAAGTAAGATTAAAAGAGAGTTGTTTTGTCTCTTTTTGACACGCTGTAAATATGAGGATTGTTAATAAAAGGAGTGTTTTACCCATTAAGTTAGTCTTCGCTAAAATCTATTGTAACATTTGTTAAATTTAAGTCTTTTAGCTGCGACTTTTGGGATAAATTTCGATACTCATCATTATTCTGGATGATTAACCCAAGTATTTTTGCACAATCTTCAGCTGTTTCTGCTACAACGAGCTCCTCAATATCTGGTGAAAATAGATAGAATTTACCATCTTTTTGCCATTGAAGGGTTTTGATATTAGCTTCATCAAGTGCTGTTTCAACAATGGTTGGTTTCTTGATTTGTGAAGTAATAATCTCTTTGAGCTCATCAGGTGGAGTTGTTTTTAGAATACATTGATTGATTTTGTAGTTCTTAGCTTTTTTGGTAATGGTTTTATCAAATTCAGCTGAAGTAAGAAGAATAGGGGTGCGTTTGTATTGAGGAAGTTTGCGGATTTTTGTTGCGAGGTCAAATCCAGTGATACCTCCACCAAGATTATATTCTACAAGGAATGCATCAAAAGTGTGTGATTTAATTAATTTCAAGGCATCCTGAACATTATTGGCAGGAAAAGTCTCTGCAATATCACTCAGATCTTTGGAGGTTTGCGCAGTTGCCTCTTTGCTGTCATCTAAATGGAGTATGTTAAACAACGGTCACCTCACAGTTTATAACAAGTGGTAGTACTATTTTATTGGTTTATTGTATTATACTTTCGGCTATTATGCACTGAAAAATGATAAAAAAAGGGGAGTTTCTAAAAAAACTCCCCTAGATTCAAATGGTGGCCTTCAAAAAGCAGTCAACATTAAGTTTTGCTTAAAGGTCGTTTATGTTTGGTCGAGTAAAAAGTGCTCTGCTTCTAGAGCAGCCATACAGCCAGTACCTGCGGATGTGATCGCCTGACGGTATTTACTGTCTTGCACATCACCAGCGGCAAATACACCGGGTACAGTAGTTTTAGTAGTGCCTGCTTCAGTTACAATGTAGCCTGTTGAGTCTGTCTCAACTTGTCCATTCAAGAAACCAGTATTCGGAGTATGCCCAATTGCATAAAAGAGGCCCTTGGCTTCGATTTTTGTTTGCTCTCCCGTTTGTGTATCTTCACACACAACATGTGATAATGTAGTCTCTCCAAGTGTCTCTTTGGGGACGGTATTCCAAAGAATTTCTATTTTATCATTATCAAAGGCCCGTTTTTGCATAGCTTTTGAGGCCCGGAGTTCGTCACGACGGTGAACGAGATAAACTTTTGAGCCAAATTTAGTAAGATGTACTGCTTCTTCTACTGCAGAATCACCACCACCAATAACCATGAGTGGAACATTTTTAAAAATGGGAAGTGCACCATCACACACAGCACAAGCCGATATCCCTTTCTGCCAATAGAGATCTTCACCAGGGAGGTTCATACGGCGGGCAGTTGCACCCGTTGCAATAATGACCGTTTCTGCTTCTAATGTCTCTCCACCTTCAACGGTTAACAGAAAGGGGCGCTTTGATAGGTCGGCAGATTCAATAGTTTCTGTCCGAATTGTGGTGCCAGAATTAACAGATTGGTCACGCATTTGGAACATAAGTTCTGGACCAGAGATACCAGTGGGGAATCCAGGGAAATTTTCAATTTCTGTAGTGGTTGTAAGCTGTCCACCTGCTGCAATACCACCAGCCATAAACCCTTCAAACATTATAGGGTTGAGATTTGCTCTACCTGCATAAATTGCGGCAGTATGCCCTGCTGGGCCAGATCCGATAATAACTACTTTTTCAGCCATAATAATTCCATTCAATATTTTAATTTAAAAGTAATAATAACGAATTCTAGACAAAAGGGAAGGGTTGTAATAGTTACAGTATTGATTAAAAAAGCAAATACTACAAAGATAAATACTAAAAAAGGCCACCTCAATGAGGTGGCCCAAATAAGTAATGAGTATTTAATTATGCAAAAAGGTTTGTATTTGCTTTCTGTTCAAGTTGTGAAGGACGTTTTTGTAAGAACTCATCAACTGAAACAGCACATTCTCTCCCTTGAGAAATGGCAGTAACCACGAGAGATTGACCAATATGAGCGTCACCACAGGTAAACACATTGTCCCCTGCAGTTGTTTTATAGTTGGTAAATGTTTTCACATTACCACGTTCATCATAATCGACACCAAGAGTGTCACAGAGGCCATCGTGTTGTGGGTGTAAAAAGCCCATCGCGAGGAATGCACGTTCACACGGGATTTCTTTTTCTGAGCCCGTTACTTCAACAGGTTTTCCATCAGTCCACTGGACATCAACAGTTTTTACCGCTTTTAGGTTTCCATCATCATCACCAATAAATTCTTTGGTCATGATGGAATAAAGCTGTTCCACACCTTCTTGGTGTGATGTAGTAAACTTTTTGACACGTGGATAGGATGGCCAAGGATTATTTGCTGCACGTTGGGCGGGAGGCTCAGGCATGAGTTCAAACTGTTTTACGCTTGATGCGCCATGGCGGTTAGAGGTCCCAACACAGTCCGATCCAGTATCACCACCACCAATAACAACTACATTTTTATCAGTTGAAAGAATATCTTCGCCTTCATACTCTTTGCCTTGTACACGTTGAGAATTTTGTTTGAGGTATTCCATTGCATAATAAACACCTTTAAGACTTCTGCCTGGAACAGGAAGGTCACGAGGGACTGTAGATCCAATAGCTAATACCATTGCATCGTAATCTGATTTAATGTCTTCAATGGCAATATCTTTGCCAACATTGGCATTGATTTTGAATTCGATACCTGCTTCGACCATTACAGCTAAACGACGATCAATTATTGATTTGTCGAGTTTGAAATCAGGGATACCATAACGAAGGAGACCTCCAATAGCATTATCGCGTTCGAAAACAGTTACTTTGTGACCAGCAGAATTTAGCTGTTCAGCAGCTGCAAGTCCGGCTGGGCCAGAACCGATAACTGCGACAGTTTTACCTGAACGAGGTACTGTACACTTTTTGTTAACCCATCCTTGTTTAAACGCTTCTTCTATGATAAAACGCTCAATATTGTGAATGGTTACTGGAGGTTGGTTAATTCCAAGAACGCAGCTTCCTTCACAAGGTGCGGGACATATGCGCCCCGTAAACTCAGGAAAGTTATTTGTAGAGCTAAGTATATCATAGGCTTCAGCCCAGTCTTCTTTATAGACAGCATCATTGAATTCAGGAATGATGTTCCCAAGTGGGCACCCATTGTGACAGAAAGGGGTACCACAGTCCATACAACGACCAGCTTGATCGTGGATTTTTTCTCCAAAATCTTCGTCTTTGTAGAACTCTTTGTAATGTTTTACACGTTCTTCAGCTGGTTGTTTACCTGGCTCTTCACGGTCAAAATTTAAGAAACCTTGTGGATTACCCATTAACAGCCTCCTTTAATTCGGCTTTTTTTCTTAGTAGTACCTTTTTATAATCAGTTGGCATTACTTTTATAAATTTCTCTAGGTTGTTTTCCCAGTCTGCAAGTATTGCTTCTGCAACATCAGATCCGGTAAAACTGTGGTGATTTTCAAGCATTGTACGAAGCATAATAATATCTTCTTCGTCTTTAGTATCAAATTCAACCATACCCATATTACAGTTTTTCTCAAAAGTGCCATTAGGGTTGTAAACATATGCAACACCACCACTCATTCCGGCAGCAAAGTTACGCCCTGTGTCACCAATGATAATTGATAAACCGCCAGTCATATATTCACAACCGTGATCACCTATCCCTTCAACAACAACCTTGGCTCCCGAGTTACGTACGCAAAAACGCTCACCTGCAATTCCACGGATATACGCTTCACCTCTAGTAGCACCAAAGAATGCAACATTACCCACGATGATCTCATTTTTAGGATCAAAAGGAGCTTTTTTATCAGGGTACACTACAAGGTTTGCTCCCGAAAGACCTTTACCAAAGTAGTCATTAGCATCACCTTCAAGCTCAAAACGAATACCCTTTGCAGAGAACGCGCCAAAACTTTGCCCCGCTGATCCTTTAAATTTAATGTGAATCGTATTGTCAGGAAGGCCTGCAGCATCATATTTTTTAGATATTTCATTTGATAAAATTGTACCAGTAGCTCGGTCTGTATTAAGTATCTCGAGCTCTGCAGTAACCTTTTCTCCGCTTTCAAGAGAAGACTTTGCAATTTTAAGAAGTTTTTGATCAAGTACTACATCGAGACCGTGATTCTGTTCAATTGAACAAAATTTAGTTTGGTTTTCATCACCTTGTTCTTTGTAGAGAATTGGGCTGAGGTCGATGTTTTTGTATTTCCAGTGATCAAATTTATTTGGCATTTCAAGACAATCAACTTGTCCAACCATTTCATTTACTGTTCTAAATCCAAGCTCTGCCATAATCTCTCTAAGGCCTTGAGCAAGCATAGTAAAGTAGTTTACAACGTGATCAGGGTTGCCGGTAAAACGTTTTCGCAACTCTTCATTTTGGGTTGCAACACCTACAGGGCAAGTATTCTCATGACACTTACGCATCATAATACACCCTTCAACAATAAGCGCTGTCGTTGCAACACCCCATTCTTCGGCTCCAAGAAGAGCTGCTACAGCAATATCTTTTGGAGTTTTCATATGGCCGTCTGCTTGAACAGTAATACGATTTCTGAGTTTATTGCGTACAAGTGTTTGATGGGCTTCGGCAAGACCGAGTTCCCAAGGAAGACCTGCGTGCTTAATGGAACTGAGTGGCGATGCACCAGTACCACCATCGTGCCCAGAAATAAGAACAACGTCAGCTTTACCTTTACATACGCCTGCAGCAATCGTACCAACACCCGCCTCAGATACGAGTTTTACATTGATTCGTGCAGCGCGGTTTGCATTTTTAAGGTCATAAATAAGTTGTGCGAGATCTTCAATAGAGTAGATGTCGTGGTGAGGTGGAGGTGATATAAGACCAACACCTGGTGTGGAGTTACGGGTAGAACCAATCCAGTCATTTACTTTGTGACCAGGTAGGTGTCCGCCTTCTCCGGGTTTTGCACCTTGCGCCATTTTAATTTGAATTTCATCTGCATTTGTGAGGTAGTAACTATGTACGCCAAAACGTCCTGATGCAACTTGTTTAATTGCAGAACGCATTGAGTCGCCATTTTCCATCGGTTTAAAACGCCTTGGATCTTCGCCGCCCTCACCAGAGTTTGATTTACCGCCAATACGGTTCATTGCAATAGCAAGAGTAGTATGGGCTTCCCAAGAGATCGAACCAAAAGACATGGCACCGGTTGCAAAGCGTTTGGTGATTTTTTCTACTGATTCAACTTCGTCAAGGGGGATACTTCCCTTAGATTTAAAGTCCATAAGTCCACGAAGCGTATATGCTTTTGTAGCATCTTCATCAGAGACTTTACAGAACTTTTTGAACGTGTCGTAATCGTTATTTTTAGATGCTTCTTGAACGAGTGAAATCGTTTCTGGATTAAACTGGTGATCTTCACCACGGTGTTTCCATTGGTATACTCCACCCACATCAAGACGTGGATTAGGGATATGTGCTTCAGGAAATCCAATTTTATGTTTCGCAAGAGTCTCTTTGGCAATGTCGTTAAGAGTAAGCCCTTGGATACGAGTTACCGTTCCAGTAAAATAGAGGTCAACAACTTCTTTACTTATACCAACAGCTTCAAAGATTTGTGCAGCTTGATAGGATTGTAAAGTCGAGATTCCCATTTTTGAGAAAATCTTAAGAAGGCCACTGTTGATGGACTCTGCGTAATTTTCAAAAAGTTTTTCAGCGCTATATTTCTCTTTGAGTTTATCCGTTTCATTAAGATCAACGAGAGTTTCAAGTGCGAGATATGGGTTAATAGCAGAAGCGCCATAACCAATAACCGTTGCAAAATGGTGAGTTTCAATAACATCTGCTGCTTCAACAATAATATCTGCCTTGCCACGAAGTCCTTCACGGATTAAGTGGTGATGTACAGCTGCCGTTGCAAGAAGTGATGGAATACCTGCGTGGTCACTGTCGACGCCACGATGCGAAAGACAGATAATAGAGAACCCATCCTCAACAGCATCTACTGCATAACGGCAAATTCTATCGATAGCTTTTTTGAGTGTTCCCGCTTGATCAATAGCGCGGAAGGTAATATCAATAGTTTTTGTTTGAAAGTGATCATTATCAATATATTTCAATTTTTCAAGATCAGCATTACTAAGTACTGGGTGTTCTATCTCAACTTTATGACAGTGACGTGCGGTCTCATCAAGGAGGTTTTGTGATCCGCCCACATGGGAATGCAATGCCATAACCATACGTTCACGAATTGAGTCAATTGGTGGGTTCGTTACTTGAGCAAAGAGCTGTTTGAAGTAGTTACCGAGATGCTGAGCTCTATGAGACAGGACTGCAAGTGGGGTATCATTACCCATTGACCCAAGAGGTTCTTTACCTTGGTTTGCCATTGGTTCTAAAATTACTGAAACATCTTCTTTTGAAAAACCAAATGCCTGCTGTCTGTGTAAAAGCACAGTATGGCTTGGCTGTTTAACCAATTCTTGTGGCTCAGGAAGGTCTCTAAGGTCAATTTTGTACTCTTTTAACCAATCTTGATATGGTTTTTGTGAACAGACCTGTTCTTTGATCTCTTCATCAGATATGATGCGCCCCTGCTCGAGGTCTGCAACAAACATTTTACCTGGCTGAAGACGACCACGTTTTACTACGATCGAAGGATCGATACAGACACAGCCTGATTCTGATCCCATGATAAGGGTGTCATCTTTGGTAACCATATAACGAGAAGGTCTAAGGCCGTTACGGTCAAGAGTAGCACCGACAATTTTACCATCGGTAAAACAGAGTGACGCAGGTCCATCCCAAGGTTCCATTATACATGCGTAATATTCGTAGAATGCTTTTTTAGCTTCTGACATTTGATCATGTTGTTGCCACGCTTCTGGAACAATCATCATCAGTACATGGGGGAGTGAACGACCACTGAGTACGAGGAGTTCGATTACCATGTCGAGGTTTGATGAGTCCGACGAATCCGGATTACAAATAGGTAGAATCATATCGAGTTCTTCTTTCGAGAACTTTGTTGATTCAAAAAGTGCTTCACGTGCTTTCATCCAATTCAGATTACCACGAACCGTATTTATCTCACCATTATGCGCAATGTAGCGAAATGGTTGAGCCAAACGCCACGAAGGAAATGTATTGGTCGAGAAGCGTGAGTGTACTAGGGCAAGAGAACTTACGACATCTTTATTTTTAAGGTCGTCAAAATAGGTTCTCACTTGTTCTGTATTAAGTTGTCCCTTATAAAGGATAGTCCTATACGAAAGTGAGATAATGTGGAAGATATCATTGATATTAACCACTGTTTCGTGGGTGATACGATTGGTGTATTTGCGAAGAACAAAAAGTCTTCGTTCAAATGCATCTTGATCGAGCTCAATCGGTTTACGAATAAATACTTGCTCAATGTGTGGTTCAGTATCACGAGGCGCTTGGCCTAAATTACTGTTATCCACAGGGACATGACGGTAGCCAAGAATCTCTAGGCCAAGTTTATCACAGTGTTTTTTAAAAATTGCTTTACACTCATCACGGGTGTCTTCTTCTTGTGGCAAGTAACACATGCCAACACCGTATTCACCTGCTGAAGGGAGCTTAATATTAAGTTTAAAGCACTCTTCAGTAAAAAAAGCATGAGGAATCTGGAAAAGAATTCCTGCACCATCGCCAGAATTTGCATCGTATCCGGTACCACCACGGTGTTCCATACGTGCAAGCATAGTGAGTGCATCATCGATAACGTTGTGTGACTTACGTCCCTTAAGGTTTGCTACGAAACCGATACCACAGCTATCATGTTCAAATTCGGGTCTATAAAGCCCTTGATTTGTCTGTTTATTTAAAGCCATATTTATCCTGTTACCTCCGTTAATACGCATTGCATTATACTCAAATGTTGCGCAAAGGAGTTATGAATATCCGTTTTTCATCTCATTTTCTAATTGCTCGGTCAAGATAGTAAAATTTAGTTATAATTTCTAGTCTAAAGTGAGCTGTCTACAGAGAGCTATTGGTCAACATGACACTATAAAGTGTCTTTTTTTATTAAAAAGTGGAATATATGGTCAAAATTGAACTGTTACTTGATGAATCCGAAGCCTTAAATGCAAAAGAGCCCACAGGGACATGCTTGTTTCAAAATGAAACAGAGGAGGTGCGAGGTGAGTATACTTACTTGGACGCATGGTTTATTTGCCTCATTAAAGGGCTCGACTCAATACGGGACGAGGAGACTGCAACTATTGATGTTGAATTTGCCGACCAACCGGAAGCCATGATCATTGAAAAAATGAATGGGGCCTTGGTGCTCTCCTATTTCGGGGAGAAATGCTCTGTTGGTGCACAAATATTTTTTGAGTCAGAACTTAAAAAGGTTATAGCTCATTTTATCGATAGGTTTAAGAAGACAGAAGCGTATAGTGATAATACCTTTTTTGAGGTATTAGAAGATTACTGTGCTACAGGGGATGTATGATAGCCCGCTTGTTGTGTACTTGGTGTTTTGTGGTGACGGCACTCTTTGCAGCCGAGTCACAGTCAATACTGGTAAATCCAGGAATAATTGACATAGGTATGCTCGACTCAACTGTTGATTCAGTATTTGGTACTGCCTATATATATAGTAAAAACGATTTTTCTATAAAAATACAGTCTCAAGATGATGTAACTCATACCTCCACAGAGGTTACTTTAACACTGCACAAAGACGGATCTGTTGAAGAAAGTACATTAGGGCAGTATCGTGGTTACAAAGTTTTGATGGCCGTATCGGTCAAAGATGCGGCACAAGGTAAGTCAATTAGAAAATTCATCACTTTTGATTCTTCAGAATTTCCAAATGAAAAAATTGGTTTAATGCTCGTGGGATTTAAACAATAACACCTTGTTGATTAATAGCATTCTTTTTATTATTGTCTCACAATCGGGATGTAGCTCAGTCTGGTAGAGTGCTACAATGGGGTTGTAGTGGTCGTTAGTTCGAATCTAATCATCCCGACTCAACAAAAAAAGCTCCTTTTAGGGGCTTTTTTTGTTGAGTCGGGACGGTATTGTAGGGTGTGCTGTTCGATAAGCCGTGAGCAATAGTACTCATGTTCATTTCTTCCAGTGTAATAGTTTTATTGAGAATACAATTAATCTAATTCTAGAATAGGACCTTTATTATATTATATAATTGATAAGCTAAAGTTTTTTGGTTAAAAATCGATTAATATTAACAGATGAACTCCCATGGTGTGGTGATTTCTGTTTTTGTACGATCCAGGAAGAAGGTACAGTTTGAAAAAGGTCGTTTTTGGAATAGTCAGTGCGCAGAGTTGTCTATTTGCCCAGGTGACTGCAGAATCAATGAGTAAATCATTTACGGATAGTATTAATCCTACCATTATTATTGTGGTTGCGATTATTGCCGTTCTTCTGGTTGCGTTTTTCGTGTTGTGGGAAATAAAAAAGGTTGATGCTCAAAAACAGCTGAAAGCTGAAGTGAGTTGGAATAAGTTTTTTACAATGGTGAAGGAAAAAGAACTCTCTGAAAAGAAAATTAGCCTTTTGAAAAAAATGATCACTTTGGGTGACGTAAAAGCTGCTGATTCTATCCTTTTTTCTCCTGTTGTATTTGAGAATATCATTGAGAACTACTATACGGTCCTTGAAAAGAAAGGAACAGTTGGAGCGGCACTCTCCTATGAGTTGATCCATGAAATACGAGATGAGCTTGGATATTCACGTCTTCCCCTTGAAACACCTTACGTATCAACGCGACAGTTAAAAGTTGCGACTACCTTAATGCTTCAAGAAGAGGGAATGAAGCAGACAACAACCTCGAATATCGATGACAACAAAGAACAATTTTGGAAAATTGGCAATAAATTTGAAAAAATTCTAAAGCCGGGGTCTGAAATGAAGGCATCTTTTACCCGAAATGGGGATGGCGAATATCATATCACGACAAAAGTTGTTAAATGCACACCCGATGAAATCACCTTAGAGCATTCCAGGCAGGTATCAAGAAAACAACAAAGAAACTGGGTGCGGGTTGATGTTAATCTTCCCATTATGGTGATTGCGACGCTCGAGTATGAAGATGGTCAGAAAGTTACTGAAAAGGTTCGCGGTAGAATTCGTAATATTTCGGGAGGTGGTGCATCGATACGACTTCCCATTAGAATCCCAGGTGACAGTTCAATATTTATGAATTTTGATCTCTCGGGAGTGAAATTTAATAGGATTGAAGGTCACATTATTCGTGTAAGTGATAAAGCTGATGGGGCAGATGAAACGTTTCAACATTCACTGAAATTTATCGACTTAGAATCTCAGCTTCAAGAAAAGATTGTACGCTATGTTTTTGAGGTCCAGAGAAAAGAATCTCAGTGGCGCTAAATACCGAATTTAATTGAAAAATAAGCCAATTTGTGGTAACCTTTATAGTATATTTGCCTATAAGAGGTTGAGTCTATTAGAGTTATCTTAGAAATTGAAGGGGTGCATCAAGAGATGAGGATGCCAATTATGATAGTGAATACTCACTATACTTCGTCCTTGAATGTGAACTTTGAGGTGTTTTGAGCTTTTTAACTGATTTTATTAAAAAGGTTAAAGGGGAGTCTACCACATTAGGTATAGACGTTGGACACCATTGTGTAAAGATCGCTAAGGTTACTCATAATCAAAACTCTTTCAAGCTTGTTGACTATGGGATAGTTGAAGTTCCCTTTGGAACAATAGTTGATGGGGTTATTCAGAATAGTGAATCCCTTGGTGGCATTATTTTAAACCTCATTGATCATATGGGAGGTGTTGACTCAAATACTGATGTCGTTCTCTCTCTTTCTTGGTCAAATGGTGTTTTGGCTGATATTGTAAAAATGAGAACTCAGCCTGGTATGGCTGATGAAGAATTGATATTGGCTGAAGCGGGAAGACGCGCGCCATTTGATGATCCAGATATTACTTTGGATTATAAGATCTTGAATAAATCAGAAGAATCTAATGATATTGATGTCTTATTAGTTGCAGTGAAAAACGATATATTGAATCGGTGGGTTGTCTTTTTTAAAGACGCAGGGATACACCCTGCAGTTATCGATGCTGATACCTTTGGTTTGTACAATGCACTGAACTATATATTAGAAAATGAAAGTAGTACTGATGGCCTAGAGGAAAGTCTAGAACCAGAAAGTGATCAAGGGCCAGTAGAAGAAAAGAATAATAGTTATGGTATTCTCAATCTTGGTCATGCGAAATCAAATATTACCTTTGTGAATAAAGGGCTTTACCATTCTACTCGAGATATACCGAGAACTTCAATTGAAGGAGTCGCTCGGAAATTTGCTCGGAGTTTAGGTGTTCGTCAGGAGAAGGCCTTTGGTATTATCCATGGTGAGACCTATGAAGGAATCACCGATGAGATGATAGAACAGGCGTATCGGGATGCCTTTGAAGATCTAGCAATGGATACCCAACAGATGTTTAATTATTTTAAGCAAACTGGTGGAAAGGGTGAGCTAAGTCTCTATTTGTGTGGTGGTGGTGCAGCATTGGCTGGTATTGTCGAAGCATTTACAGAACGCTTGGAGGTTCCAGTACAGCTCCTCGATATCGGTAAAAATATAACCGTTGATGAATATAAATTTCCCGATGGATTGGATCAAGAAGTCTCTTCACAGTTAGCTGTTGCTATTTCTATGGCGATGAGGAAGGTGTAAGTGGAACGTATTGAGCTCAATTTAATACCGATTGAACACCGTCTCAGTAAGATGGATCATACGTGGATGCTCGACCGTAGGGTCATTTACCCTAGTTTTATATTATTGATCGAACTTGTTATTTTTGCAATAGCTTGGATAACTATTTCTGAAACAAATCGGCAATTGAATAATGATTTAGAGGCTATCAATCATAAAATTAGACTTCAAGCTCCGATACAGAAAGAGATTAAAACTCTTGATGAAGCACTGCAAAAGAAAAAACGTAAAAATCGAGCATTAAAATCTATTGAAGTAAGTAAAAAACGATGGATAGAAATTTTTGAAGATATTAGTACCACCTTACCAGGTAATATGTGGGTATTAAACATTATTCAAAATAAAGAAGTGTCGAAAGAAGTTCTCTTAAAAGGGGTCACCTATAACTTTTCAGAGATTTCACAATATATGATGGCTTTGGAGGAACAGCGTAGTTTTCAAGAGCTTCTGTTGAACTCAATAATTACTATTAAGTACAAGTCTAATACAGCCTATCAGTTTGAAATAAAGTGCATTTTGAAAGAGAGTGTAGAGTAACATATGTTTGAAGATCACAACAAAATTCGTACAATGTACGCTGCAGCAGTAACACTACTGATAGTGGCTATTGGCTATGGATTTTGGAGTCTCTTTCTCATTGAGAACTGGAACTTTATTGATGTAAATAAAGAAAATATCAAAAATAGAGAACTTCAGTATCAGCGAATACAGAGACAGGTGAAACGGGTTGATGACTTGAGAACTGAAGTACGTAAAGCTCAAAGAGAGCTCACTGAATTAAAGGCTATGTTTCCTGATCAGGAGTCTGTACCTTTACGGTTGAATGACTTATATAAAGTGCTTCGTACTTCTGGAGTTAAAATCACAGGATTCAAGCCACTAGAACAGAAAGACATTAAACCTGTAAATGCTGCTGATGACCCTAAATATCACTATAGAGAAAATATTTACACTGTTGAGTTAGAAACAGGGTATCATATGCTTGGTGTTTTGTTTGAAGGATTGGCAAATCTTGGGTATCCTATCTCTTTGAGAAATGTACGCATTAATAAATATGCTGGACTTGAACAGGAGCTTGAAAAAAGTGAACGTCATGGCTGGGTTCCGACAACAATTGCCGTGTCATTTAATTTGGTCACCTATTCATCAAGGGAGGGCAACTAATGAAAATTAAAGTAGTGCTCCTTTGTATTGTTATGGCAATGACAATTTCGGCCGCGAGCCTAGAAAAAGTTTATGCTGGATGCGAAATTGGCTCGTGCTCAATTAAGTTCTCGTTTGATTCAAAAGGAAATCTACCAAGGTATCATCAGAAATGGAATGAGCGTGAAAATGAGCTTCAAGTGCTCTTTAAGCAAACCACATTTGGCTTTAAAGATAAGAGCTTTAAAGTGCCTAGTTCACAGTGGTTAAAAAATGTGTATGTACACAATTATACAAAGGGAACTGTACGGTATCAGGTTTTTCGATTCCGCTTTATAAAACCACAAACTTTTAATAAAGTACCTGTTTCACTTATCAATAATAGTGAGTTCAAATTTTCATTTAAAAATATTTCAGTTGCTCATAAAGCTTGGACTTTGAAAAGAAAGAGTACTACGGAGCCTTTAGATCTTGAAAATAAGGTACCAAAGCGAAAAATAGTTAAGGCCCAAGCAAAGAAAAAGAAACAAGAAGTGGCTATTAGGGTGCCAAAGGTTGTTGAGGCTAAAATTACAAGTAAGTCGATACAGAAGAAGCCGGTGGCAAGTAGTCTTAAAGAAAAAGACACTGTGCCTGTAGATAAGAAATTGATCCCGGTACCGTTATTGAAAGAGAATAGGCAAGATGTTAATACATTCACTAAAATGAGTTATAGTAAGAATCGAAATTTAAAGCGATTTTATTTAAGTTTTTTAAAGCCTGACCTACAATACAATCATTCCATTACCCGTAATATTGTTGAATTGACATTTAAAAATCTAAAATATAAAGCTGGAATTAAGAACTTTAGCCTACCAACAAATGATATTGTCCGAAGTATAACTTATAACAAATCTCATAAGAAGCATACTATTAGAATTGTACTCCATTCGAATGGTGATCAATATAGACTCTTTGATTATGAGAATAAAATAGTGCTTCAGTCAGTGACTAATAGCGTGCAAAATCAATTGGTTTTTTGGAGTAATATAAACAGTCGAGAAGAATTTGTTCAGGCACCAGAAAAGCTAAGGTCTCCAGAAGCGTCATTAGAAGATTTCGAGAAGTCTCTTGGAAAAGAGGGCGACACTACTATTAGTTTAGATAAAACATTTGCCCTTGGGGGCGGTGTTAAAGAGTTAATAGCAATTGGTGATAGAGTGAGTGTGAGAAGCAAGCCTACGACAGCGTCAAAAGTTCTCGATTATCTTGATTTTGGGAAACGCGTAACATTTCTCGACATTCAAGATAATTGGTACAAAATTACCTATAACAATATGACAGGATTTGTTTTTAAGACACTTCTCTCTTATGAAGATAAATTAACTGAGGAGCAGGGGCGACGTCTCATGAAGCAAGTAAATGCCAGTTTTGCTCAATTGAAAAAAAGAGCTACTATAGCCCCAGAGCTTGCGTTGACCGTTCAGGAAGTAGTTGAGAATAACAATGATGAAGCATCTCATGAGTCACCATTAGTTGCTCCTGTTGGTCCTACTGAAGAAGAACTGGTGGGTGATTTATCCGACAAAATTAAGTATTCAACATTTGGACGTCGAGATCCTTTTATTCCTGTTACCGGTCCGGATGACTCTGGGATAAATATTGATGGCGTTAAACTCGTTGGGATTATTTGGGATAAAACATCCCCGATTGCAATTTTAGAAGATGTACGAAATACAGGTGTTTCTTATACTTTGCAGGTGGGTGATAAAATCCTCAATGGCAAAGTTGAAAGAATAACCGCAACAGAAATTGTGTTTCAGTTGTCTGAATTTGGTGTACAACGACAATATTCAATGGCATTGCCAGAAAATTAGGATAGGTGTATGAAAAAAATAGTGGTTTTGCTTTTATGGCTCTGTGTGTCAATACACGCGCAGTTTGATGATGCATCCATCTATGCCGATGATGTAACCTTAGAGGGTGAGGAAGGGGCGGTCGTCTCCTTATACGATTTTAGTTTTGTAGGCACTGATTATAAATCGGCATTTCAAGCAATTTCGGTTGCAGCTAAAATAGACATTTTGCCAGATCCTGATGTGACAGGGAGCTTAACTATTAAAGTTAAGGATAAAACGTGGCAAGATGTTCTAAAAATTATTTGTGCGTTACACGACCTCACCTGGGTAATTTCAGATAATTACATTCGAATTATGCGAACCAGTACTTATCAACGAAAAGAAAAAGAACGAAGAGAACAACAGGAAGAAATTGATAATTTAGCCCCACTCATTCGGAGAACATTTGCAATTAAACACGCAAAGGCTGCAGATTTACTTCCAGCATTACGAAGTCTAGTTTCTGCTCGAGGGCGAATAGGTATCATAGAAAGAAATAATGCAATAATGGTGTATGATACTGAAGATCGACTGTTGGAGGTGTTAAAAACACTTAAAGAACTCGACGTTGAGACGCGTCAGATTATGATTACTGCCAAAATGATTGTTGTCGATTCCAGACTTTATAGGGAATTAGGTGTTGATTGGGCTACTCGAATGGGGCAGGGGAATACGGGGTTGACAAATGATGGTGCAGCGCCAGTACGCGGTGCAACGGATTCTAGAAGTCGTATGGCAATGAATTCAACTCCTCAAGGGATAAATGCCCTAAATACTATGAATACAGCTACATCAGTATCTATGGGGCTTTTAGATGGAAATCTTGGTGTAACTATAAATCAGATGATGCTCGATGAAAGAACCGAGATACTAGCAACACCTCAAATTACTACTCTTGATCACGAGGAAGCTGAAATTTTTATGGGAGAGCGAGTTTCCTTAAGAGTTATCGATGCGGAAGGTCAAGCCGGTTATCAGGAGCAAGAAGCGGGAATTAAGCTTGTGGTTACCCCTCATATTACTGGTGATAATAAAATACTCATGGAATTGAGACCAGAAAATACCACATTTAAGGTAAATGCAGAAGGACAACCGATTTTTACCAGTCAAGAAGCGCATACTAATGTAGTAGTAGCGGATGGTGAAACGGCTATTATTGCTGGACTCACTCAAAATGAAGAACAGACAATTGAATCTGGAATCCCATTTCTTAAAGATATTCCTTTTCTTGGGTATCTTTTCAAACATGAGCGGAAAGAGATGGTTAAAAAGGATCTTATCATTTTAGTCACGCCACATGTTTCAAATTAAGGGTGTCTTTAATAAATTGTTTTTTTAGGTGCTTATACTGAGAATAGCATTCTACTCTATATTTTAATTTAGACAAAAAGAGCCGGATNNCGGCTCTTTTTGTCTAAATGTATGCAGTATCTATCTAAGGATTAATTGATTTTTCGTGACACTCTGCAAAAGTGTTTGTCTGGGTTTCCCACACTTTATCTGGATCATCTGAACGTAACCAGCTGAGATATGCAGACCCCCTGTAGGACCATGCAAATAGGTTTCGAATACCCACATTAAAGGCTGCCCATGTTGCTTGCTCTATGGAGTCTTCATTGTTTTTTTGTATGTGGTAATTTTTAATCCACATTTGTGGTTGTTTTCCATACTTAGTACAGAGGTCCATAATTTTGCGCGACTCTTTTTGGTAGGTTTGGCTTATGGTTTTAATGCGTTCACCCTTTTCCCAATAGGGGTCAGTACCTAATTCGTCTACAGCTTCAAGTTGTGCAAATTTGTCCCAATCTGAAATGCCGTCGTTGAAAGAAGAAGGAAGTAAACAAACTGAATTTCTTTTTTTAAGTTCTTTAACTCGTTTGGTCATAATATCTAGGAATTCCAGAAGACTCTCTTCTCTGAATTCAATAACACTATTGGTAAGGCTTCCAGGCATAGTATGCCCATACCTTTTTCTAAATTTCTTTTTACAGATATCACAACAACATGACCACTTGTCTGGAGCGTCTTTTTCAAAATAAAAATGAGGCTCATCCCAGAAGACTGTCTCGATGTCGCATGAGCATACAAAGTCAATCCATTCAAACATGTAGGCATGGAAATCGAGATTATTGATACAAGACGCTACAGTTGCTTCATCCTGATTATTAATTTGGGCCATTGATCTATTGCGGGCAGCAAGTTCTGAATACGCTTCTCCGCCAAACACTCGCCCAATACCCCAAGGGTTTACATATACTTTGAGACCTGATTTTGTGGAGAGTTGAATGATCTCTCTCATTGTCTCTTTGTAATATTGGAAATCTTCTTCGGAAAAAGTATGAAGAATGTGGGTATACATTGAAGATGCAATAAGATTAACATCAACACGAACAAACTCTGGGTTACGGACCCCAAAGTAGGCAATTCCAGTTTTCATGGGAGCCTTTAAAAGTTAGAGATGGCACGTGACCATTGAGGGGTTGCAGCTTGTTTAAAAAGATGCTCAAGAACTTCATTCCATTCATTTTTATCAACAGGTTTTTTAAGCATAAACGCAGTTTTATCAATAGGGATTAGATCAGTGTCTTCTACTAATTCAATAATCCAGCATTCAGGAATACCTTCCCGAAGCTCTTTTGCGAATTTACGAACCTGTTGGTTTTTTAATGAGTGGTCAATGATAACAAGAAATGGAGGGTTTCCAATGTCAAGAGGAAGCTGTAATGACTTACGAGCAAGTTCGACAGAGTCACAGGTGTAGACAGTAGGCTCAACATTCAATTTGTTGCTATTTATCCAGTCAACAAGCCAAGCAGAGATATTGCGTATCTCTGATCCGAGTGGAGCTATTGCGATTATATGTCCCTGCAAAGTAAACCCTTTTAGGTTAGCACATGTTGAAATATACATATTAACTATTTCTTTTTGGGTGAATTTACGAGAGCTCATAAAATATTCACCTAGGAGAGTAATACATATTTGCTACCTTACAATTTATGAGTGAGAATCAACAAATCGAAAGTGGCGAGTTTGGCTTTATTAAGTTAATAAAGCAAAAACTGCCCAAATATTCAAAAAAAAGCAATATTGTTTTAGGAATCGGTGACGATTGCGCTGTAGTTTCCCATGCCCAAGGCCAATATGTCTATACTACTGATGCAGTGGTTGAAGGGGTTCATTTTCGACTCGATTGGTCTTCTATAGAAGATGTAGTATCAAAAGTAGTTGTTGCGAATTTATCAGATATTAATGCAATGGGTGGTCAGCCTCATTCTATGTTAGTCACTGTTGGTATTCCGAACAGATGGTCAACTACGGAAAAAGAGGAACTTGCTACTTCAATAGCTACAGCTGCAACACTATACAATGTACCGGTCATTGGAGGAGATACTGTTTCTTCAGAGACTGCTTTTATCTCAATTGCTATGACTGGAGTTGTTGGGGGAAACCTACTTTTACGAAGCTCGGCTGTTCCTGGACATTCAATATATGTAAGCGGAACTTTAGGGGATTCTGCTGCCGGTCTCTCGATCCTCCAAGATAATGAGAATGATAGCAGGCAGAGTGCCTTAGTAAGGGTTCATTGCAAACCTACCTATCCTGTTGGGCTTGGAAAAGCTCTCTCTGAGTTAGATACGTCCGTATGTTGTATGGATATTAGTGATGGACTTAGTTCTGAATTGAATCACCTTTCTGTTCAGTCTGAAGTCAATATGAGAGTATATGAAGATTTAGTGCCAATTTCGCCCCATTTATCTCAATTTTCGAAAAAAAGTAGTGAAAGTTGTCGAAAATATTGGTTAAATGGAGGAGAGGAGTATCAGTTGTTGTTCACCATCGATGAATCTGCAAATGGATTCAAGGATCTGGCTCAACAATATTCACTAACTAAAATAGGTGAGGTACTCAGAGGAACAGGGGTCTTTTTAGTAGATCATAGCGGGAATGAGCAAAAGGTAAGTCCTGATGCGTTTACCCATTTTTAGAGAGGAGTGTAACTGTGGATTCTAATGCAGTAAACCGGACAAAGATCGGTGAATTACTGGTGAGCCAGGAAGTTATAACTGATGAGCAATTAGAACATGCCCTTGAGGAACAAGAACGGACAGGTTTACTTCTTGGTAAAACCTTAGTGCTGTTAGGCTATGTAGAAGACGATGCACTCTCTGCAATTTTAGGTAACCAACTTCAAATACAACAAAAACAACGTCTCGGGACTGTCTTAGTGAATCAAGGCATCATTGAAGAACGAGACTTGGAGCGCGCTCTTGAAAAACAGAAAGAGACTGGCGAGAAACTAGGAAAATGTTTGGTCTCACTCGGAGTAATAACAGAGTCCAAATTAGTTGAGGTCCTTGCAGCCATCCTTGAAGTTCCTCAAGTAAAACTTGCCAATTTTCAAATTGAGCCAGAAGTAATTTCAATGATTCCGGAGGAGATGTGTCGTACTCACTTAATTATCCCCCTCTATGCTAAAAACAATATTATAACCGTAGCAATGACTGACCCTACAAATCTTCGTACTGTGGATCATATTAAATTTAAGACTCAGATGGATGTTGATGCGGTAATGGCCACTGAAGAAGAAATTACTGCTTCATTAAATTCCTTATACGGAGGAACCTCAGAATCATTGAGTTCAATTTTAGAAGAAGATACGGGTCTAGAAACTGTCGAAGATTCTGATGAAAATGATCAAGATGTTGAACTAACCGATGAAGAGGGGCAACAAGTTGTACGAGTTGTAAATACTATTATCAATGAAGCGATCTCTAAAGGTGCCTCAGATATTCACCTTGAACCCCAAGAGGGGTACTTACAACTTCGCTATAGAGTTGATGGAGCGTTAATCGTTAATCCACCAATACCGGCAAAATTAATGCCACAGATAATTTCTAGGCTTAAAATATTATCAAAAATGGATATTGCAGAGAAACGGAAACCGCTGGATGGACGTTTTACAGTGAAGTATCAAGGTAAAGAAGTTGACTTGCGGGTGAGTTCATTTCCGTCAGCTCTTAGGAAGCGAGGAATATCAGAGAAAATAGTATTACGGATACTCGATCCAAACTCTAATAATATTCCCCTCGAAGGAATGGGTTTTCAAGAGTCAATGCTCAAAAGCTTTAAACAGAAAATTGCTTTACCCAATGGAATTATTTTGGTTACCGGGCCAACGGGTTCTGGTAAGTCGACAACGCTCTATGCGTGTGTTAAGGATATTAATAAACCTGAAATTAATATTGTCACTATGGAAGACCCAGTAGAGATGAACCTTGAGGGAGTGACTCAAGGACAAATCAATAATGCTGCAGGGTTTACTTTTGCCGCTGGGCTTAAAGCGATTCTTCGCCAAGACCCCGATGTAATAATGCTTGGGGAAATGCGTGATTTAGAGACTGCAGCAATGGCTATTGAGTCAGCCCTTACGGGACATATGGTTTTTAGTACCTTGCATACTAACGATGCGGCAGGGGCTTATCCACGTCTACTTGATATGGGTTTAGAGCCATTTCTGGTAGCCTCTTCTATTGAGGGTATTCTTGCACAGCGTCTCGTGAGACGCATTTGTGATAAATGTAAAGAGCCTGTAACTACTGATCCAATAGTACTTGAAGAATTTGGACTCGCAGCAGATGCGCAGTTTTACGAAGGAAAGGGATGTAAAGTTTGCGAAGGAAAAGGATATAAAGGGCGTTGTGGTATTTTTGAATTTCTAGTTCCGAATGCTGAGGTTAGAAGTCTCATTCTTAATAGAGCTGGAGCTGACGACATCAAACGGGCGGCAATGAAAAGCGGTATGATAACTTTGAGAAAAGATGGGCTTCTTAAAGCCCAAATGGGATTGACAACTCTAAAAGAGGTGATCGCGGCTTCGAAAGACGATGATGTGTAAATGTTTTAGATTGTATGAGTAATAGTATGAAGGAGTGAGTTGAGGCTGCGACCATGCTCACCATGTGATGCCACATTTTTTTGATACTTTTTAATGAGTTGATTATACCCTTTAACAGAAAAGCTGGGAGATTTTGTCTGCTGTAGCAGTAAATTTTGGCATATTTGAGATAAAATAAGAATTGATGCTTCTAGTTGTTGCAGATAGGACTTTAATTTGATATAATAGTTGCGAACTGCTTCAGGGTGTGAGACTTTTATTTCGGAGTTAATAAAAGTAATTTGATCCTTGAGAGTAGTACAAATCTTTTGCAATACAGAAATGTGACGTTCAAAATTTTGTGAACCGTAAAGAAGTGATAACGGGAATATTTTTTTGAATGAAAAAGAAAACACAGAGTTATGAATGTTGAGATAACCCTTTTGAATTTCTTGAACATTCTGGGTAAGTAGAAGATATTTTGGTTGTTGGGTATTCATGATTATAACACAAGACTGATTGGATACAAAGGTATAAATTCGTTGTTAATAATGGTAGCAATATGGAATTAGAAGTAATTATAAAAGAAGATACGGCACTTACAAAAATCAAAGGTAAATTAACTGCAATCTCATTTAGTGAGTCATTACGTGGTACAGTTAAAGATCTTTGTGAAAAGGATGTAAAGACTATTATTCTTGATATGTCTGAGCTCATCTATATCGATAGTACTGGTGTTGGAGAACTCGTATCAGTATATACTACTGCATCAAATGCAGATGTTAATTTGTTTCTGTTTGATGTTCCTAAAGTTGTAGAAGAGATTTTAGAAACAACAAATTTACTTGAGGTATTCACGATACTCGATGATACTGCTCAAGAAGTTTCTTCATTTCAATAAGAAAAAATTAGGGCCTTATTTCTAAGGCCCTTCATTTACACAATTTAATACTAATAAAAAAGACGTCTCACTAGTGAGTGGTACTTTGTGGGTATAGAGCGTTGTGGGTATGATTAAGAGCTTTAGTCTTTTTAAAGCTATCTTGTGTTCCACTAAAAAGTATTGAGCCACCTTTGCCGCCACCTTCAGGGCCAAGATCTACAATCCAATCAGCATTTTTTAATATATCTACCTGGTGTTCAATGACAATGACTGTGTTACCTTTGTTAACCAGTGCGCGTAGTATATTCCACAACTGTTGTATATCGTGTGAATGGAGGCCTGTTGAAGGTTCATCTAATATGAAAACAGTATGGCCTCGTCCAGCTTTCGAAAGTTCTGCTGCGAGTTTAAGTCTTTGAGACTCGCCACCAGAAAGGGTTGTTGCTGATTGGCCGAGACGAAGATAACCAAGACCAATTTCTGAAAAGGTTTTAAGAATTGCATGGACTGAGGGTTGATTGCTGAAAAATGCAGCGGCTTCATCTACGCGCATTTCCATAACGTCAGCAATATTTTTTCCTTTAAAGGTGATACTGAGTGTGTCACTATTGTAGCGCTTTCCTTTACAACCATCACACACTTCCCATACGTCTGATAGAAAGTGCATTTCTATATGAATAGAACCACGGCCTTCGCACACTGGGCAACGACCTTCAGCTTTGTTAAACGAGAAACGCCCTTTGGCATAACCCTTAATTTTAGAGTCGGCAAGTGCTGCATACAGATCACGAATTTTATCAAATGCCTTGGTATAGGTTATAGGAGTTGAACGGGGGGTACTACCAATAGGGCTTTGATCAACGAGAACTATTTTATCAATATTCTCTTTATAGGTGAGCTTCCCTAGGTTTTTCACTTTGTGGCGACGTTTGTTCACTTTATTTTCGAGGAGTGTGTACAAACAGTCTATAACGAGACTACTTTTACCAGAACCAGAGACACCAGAAATTGCAGACAATTTATTAAAAGGGATTGTGAGGGTGTCACCCTTCAGGTTGTGAAGAGTACTACCTTTGAGGGTTAGGTTAGAATCGGTTTGTGGTGCGAGTATATCTATTGGGTTTTCAAATTGCTTTGTGTTGTGAAGATATGCAGCAGTAAGAGACTTTTTAGTCTGACGTTTAAGAGATGAAGGTGACCCGGTAACGAGCACTTCGCCTCCATATTCTCCTGCCGCTGGCCCCATGTCGATTATGTGGTCGGCTGCAAGCATAAATTCAGTATCATGTTCAACTACGACAACCGTATTGCCGAGGTCCCTCAGTTCGTTGAGGGTTTCAATAAGTACCTGAGTATCTTTTTGATGAAGCCCAGTAGTTGGTTCATCAAGTACATAGAGGGCTCCTTCAAGACCAGAGCCAATTTGACTGGCTAAACGTATTCGTTGAGATTCCCCACCAGATAATGTATCACCTTTTCTATCAAGAGATAGATATCCAATACCCACTTTTCGTAAAAAGGTGAGTCTATTTTCAATCTCTTGTATGACTTGTCGAACGATAAGTTTTTCTTTGGGGGTAAAACGATAGGTTTGAAAGAGGGCAAAACACTCATCTATGGTGAGACGACTGAGATCAGTGATATGACTATTGTTGAAGGTGACTGCAAGATATTCAACTTTAAGCCTATCTCCTTCACACATAGGGCATTGTTTATTATTTATAGTACCAAGTCCTGAACAAAATTCACAAGCTCCCCAATGAGAGTTAAATGAAAAGTGTTTAGGCTCGACTTGATCTTCAAAGTAGTAGTGACAATCAGTACAGCCAGGAAGTGTTGAAAATAGATCGACGGTACCATCTTCTTTGGGGAGAGCTATTAAGTTGTTGCCCAGCTCACGTGCGCGTTCAAGTGACTCAATAATTCTTTTTCTGTTTTTTGGAAGTGCTTTAACTCGATCAATGATGGCATATACCGTGCACTCCTTTGTGATGTCGGGGGCTTCTTCAACAGAATACGTTGTGCCGTTGACATTAAGTTTTACCACTCCAGCATGTATTAGCTTTTGAATGAGTCCTGATCCATTTTTTGTATAATCGAGGAGAAGTCGTTTTGTTGTACCTGGGATTTTAATAGGTGCTGCTATAGCTATGGGCGACCCTTCATCTCTTGTCTGGATTTTTTTATAGATATCAACGAGTGAGTACTCTTCAAGTTTTTTCTCACAATGAATACAACCAATGGTACCGATCCGTGCATAGAGGATACGAAAATAGTCATAGATTTCTGTTATGGTTGCTACAGTTGAGCGCGGACTTTTGTTAGCGCTTTTTTGATCAATAGCAATTGCTGGCGCAAGGCCTGTAATAGAGTCGACGCTCCCACGATCCATTTGGCCTACAAACCTTCGAGCATAGGTAGACATAGACTCGACAAATCTCCGTTGACCTTCTGCAAAAAGAGTGTGGAACGCGAGTGAGGATTTACCAGAGCCAGAGACTCCAGTGACAACAGTAAGTTTATGCTGAGGTATACTGATGTCAATATTTTTAAGATTGTGTTTTTTAGCACCTTTAATTTCTATGTGAGTCGTCGGTGATTTCTTAGATTTTTTATGAGATTTTGGTTTCGTATACCGTGGATTTAACGCAGCCTTTAAAAAAGGTGCAGTGTAAGAATGTATACTCTCTGCTACTTCTTCTGGAGTGCCTGTTGCAACAATAGTACCACCGCCTGAGCCACCATCGGGGCCTAAGTCTATGATCCAATCAGCACACTTAATTACGTCGGTATTGTGTTCAATAATTATCATGGAGTTACCACGATCTATTAACTCCTGAAAACAGATCATAAGTTGTTTAATGTCTTCGAAATGCAGCCCTGTTGTTGGTTCATCAAGAATATAAAGGGTATCGGCTTGGGTTGATCGTTTCAGCTCGGAAGTGATTTTAATTCTTTGAGCTTCACCGCCAGAAAGTGTAGTAGAAGATTGCCCTAGGGTTATGTATCCAAGGTCGACTTTTTTAAGGAGCGTAAGGATAGCATGGATTTTAGGTTGATTTTCAAAAAATGACAGCGCCTCTTCGACGGTTAAGTTAAGGACGTCAGCAATGTTCTTTCCTTTGTAATATATTTCAAGAGAGTTATGATTGTAGCGGGATCCACCACACTCATCACAAGAAACCTTGACGTTCTCTAAAATTTGCATTTCATACTCTTGGATGCCTGAGCCTTCACATACTTCACATCGCCCACCGGCTACATTAAAGCTAAAGCGGCTTTTGGTATACCCTCTGATTTTTGCCTCAGGGGTTTTTGCAAAAAGCTCCCGAATAAGGTCAAACATTTTCGTGTATGTCGCAGGGTTCGACCGAGGAGTTCTCCCAATGGGAGATTGATCAATTTCAACGACTTTGGCGATATGCTCAAGACCGGTTATGCTGTCGCATTTACCAGGATTTTCTTGGATCGTGTCAAAGTGCAAGCCAATACCTTTTCGCAATACTTCATGGATTAAGGTACTTTTCCCTGATCCCGAAACTCCTGTGATACAAGTGAGTAGACCCAGAGGAATAGCAACATCAATATTTTGAAGGTTGTTGGCTGCGGCTCCTGTAATTGTGATCCAATCATCTCCAGGGACTCTTCGGTATTCTGGAATCTCAATTCTTCGTTTTCCGCTGAGGTATTGCCCCGTAAGGGATTCTTTTGTTTCAACGAGTTTCTTATAATCACCGCTGGCAAGGATTGTACCGCCTTGTACTCCAGCGCCCGGACCTATATCGAGTATGGTATCAGCAATACGCATTGTTTCTTCATCGTGTTCTACAATGATGAGGGAGTTACCCTGGTTTTTTAATTGCTTTAACGTTTCGAGTAGTTTAACATTATCTCTTGGGTGGAGTCCAATCGAGGGCTCATCTAGTATATAAAGGACCCCTTGTAGCCCCGCACCAACTTGGCTTGCAAGTCTGATTCGTTGTGCTTCGCCTCCAGATAATGTAGAAGCACTACGATTTATATTGAGATAACCGAGCCCAACCTTGTCCAGATATTCTAGCCTTGAACTTATTTCTTTAAAAATTTCGTTGCCTATATGGAGCTCTTTTTCGGAAAGAATAAGGTCTTGAAAGAATCTCATACTTTCGTGAATAGTAAGACTACTCAGTCGATCTATTGTTTGGTCGTGAAAAGAAACAGACAGCGCTACAGAATTAAGCCGTTTACCATTGCAGTCAGGGCATGTGGCAGAGTGCATGTACTTATGCATAAGTGAGACATGCCATCGATCCCACACCCGTTGAACTACGTCCATTACGCCACGTATGCGACGATGATCGCGGATTGTTTTAAAGCCTCGTTTTGATTTCCGGCTGAGAGAAAAAGATATTTCTTCGGTGCTCCCATAGAGGATGATCTTCTTTTGAGCATCAGTAAAGTCTTTCCAAGGGGTGTCAATAGAGAAGCCATACTCTTTACCTAATATTTCAATCTCTTGTAAACCATATTTTGAAAACATCACATTACCATTTGGGGTGATGAGTTTTATGGCGCCTTCAGGTATAGCGAGACTCGGATCAGGTATGATCAAGTCGAGGTCAAACGTTCTTTGCACGCCGATGCCGTTGCAGGTTGGACATGCTCCTT
Organism: Fibrobacterales bacterium; assembly: GCA_051532055.1. Classification (GTDB taxonomy): domain Bacteria; phylum Fibrobacterota; class Fibrobacteria; order Fibrobacterales; family JAOPTW01; genus JAOPTW01. The sequence continues at coordinate 228,660 of JAOPTX010000015.1, forward strand.
GCGTTGCGTTGAATGAGAAAAGACGTGGTTCAAGTTCTTTTATAGAAATGTGGCATTTGGAGCAAGCCAGTTTAGTGCCTTGAGTTACATGGGTTGTGTCATCGATAAGAAAACTGATGAGGTTATCGCTAAACTTAAGGGCGGTTTCTATCGCTTCACGAATTCGTGGAAGGGTTTTCTTTTCAATAGTGAGCCGATCAATAACAATTTCAATGGTATGCTTTTCATATCGCTTGAGTTGAATCTCTTCATCAAGTCGATGAATGGAACCATCAATGCGGGCTCGAGTAAACCCCCACTCAACTAATTCTTGAAGTTCTTTTCGGTACTCTCCTTTTCGATCGATAACAATGGGAGAGAGGATCATAATTGGGGAGTCGATATATTCGGCCACGAGTCCATCAGCGATTTGCTCAACACTCTGTGCAGCGATAACATCACCACATCCAGGGCAGTGTGGTATTCCCAAGCGTGCATACAAAATTCGGTAGTGATCAAAGAGCTCTGTAATAGTTCCGACTGTTGAACGGGGATTCCTATTAATAGTTTTTTGGTCGATTGATATGGTTGGTGAGATACCCTTGATCGTTTCGACTTTTGGTGATTTAATGTCTCCGATGTATTGACGTGCATAAGCAGAGAGGGAGTCGAGATATTTCTTTTGACCCTCTTGAAAGATTGTATCAAAAGCAAGTGAGCTTTTACCTGACCCCGAAACACCAGTCACGACTACAATTGAGTCGCGAGGAATATCGACACTTACTTTTTTTAGATTGTGTTCTTCAGCATTTCTTACTATGAGCGTATCGGACATGATTTAAGCACGTTAAAGATATGGACTTAAAGCTATAAATATATTGGAATATGCACAAGTGTGCACTAGATTATAGTACAGGCTCCTCTAATAAAGTACAACTTATTTAATGGGACTTAAGAGATCTTTTTGAGAAGGTTATCAATGGCATCATCAAGGAGATTTGATTTTGAATCGAATTGAGTAGGAGGATAACTTGCTACAATATCGAGGGCATGACGTATATCAAGGTGTTCTTGAGGTTGGCTAAAGTAGTATTGCTCTTCATGGAGCTTTTCGGCTAGGTATTCTTGTTCAGTTTGTCCTGGAGTAGGTACAATAATAGCTTTTTTTCCGAGTACAGCTAATTCAAGGAGTGTGGTGTAGCCAGAACGAGTCAGAATTACTTTTGAACGAAGAATTAATTGCTCTATCTCATGAGAATTCAGGTGAGGATATATGGTTAGTAAACCATCGATTGTTTTTTCACTACCATAATCAGGTTTGGCAAGAAGTATAGTGGCGCTCATACTGAGCTCTGTTAACTGCTTAAGTACTTCATCTTCAAAAAGAGTTCTTGATGGCTCAGGACCTGATAATATGACCAATAGCTCAATATCTTCTGGTGGCATATTCTCTGGTTTTTGAAAACGTGAAAGTAGGCCAATATAGGTACTTTGATTTGGTGGTGTTAGTTTATGGGCTAGATCACCGCTTAGATTTGGTTTGCCAGGTAGATCGGGGATCCAAACATCAGAAAACTTAGCCATAAAAAGAGAATGGAGAAAAGAGACAAATCGCTCAAGGAATTTAAGGCCAGGAGGCATCTTGGCCATGATTTGATGGGTTATATAGACTGACGGTATAGATTTATGAAAACAGCCAAAACGATTATCAGAGATAATTGCATCAATCGAGTGTTGAGTTACAATTTTTTTAATTTCTGCATTTTCTTTCCAAATAGTTTTAAAAATTTTGGGAAGGATTTTTAAAACCGGGAAAAATGCATCACCCGCTGAATAGGTAATGTTATATGAGCTCAACCTATGAATAGGGAGTTCTGGGTACTCTTTTTTTAGGAGATCATATGAACGACCTGCAGAAGCTAAATGAACATGACACCCTTTGTCAAGGAGGGTGTTAATTATAGGAATACATCGAGTAGCATGACCGAGCCCCCAATCAAGGGGGCAGATCAATATACTATTTTTAGCAGTGTTCAATATTACTCTTCAACTTCGATTTCAGTCTCAGCTTTTTTAGTGCGAGGCTTACGTTTCACTTTAGTTGAAAATGAGAGTTTATCGTCTACAACGGTTACTTTGACTGTAGAGCTTGTGGTTACTTCTCCATAGAGCATTTTTTCTGCAAGTTCATCTTCGACAAGTCTCTGAATAGAACGTCTCAGGGGTCGTGCTCCAAGCATTGCATCATAGTTATCTTCGATAATAAAATGCTTCGCTTTTTTATCTATTTGAATAGTAATGTTTTGCTCATCAAGACGCTTCTGTAGGTCACCAATTAATATGTCGACAATCTCGGTTAGATCCTCTTTTTCTAGTGCTCTAAAGACAATTAAGTCATCAATACGATTGATAAACTCTGGGTTAAATACTTTCTTAACCTCTTCTTGAATACTGTTTTGCATGCGTGCATACTCATTCTCGGCAGTTGATTTTGCAAATCCCATACCGGTTCCTTTTCTCAGGAATTTAGCACCCACATTTGAGGTCATAATGATAATGGCATTTTTAAAGTTTACTTTTCGGCCATAGTTGTCGGTTAAGTGACCGTCGTCAAGGATCTGGAGTAAAATGTTAAAAATGTCTGGATGTGCTTTTTCAATCTCATCAAGAAGAATAATTGAGTATGGTTTTTTACGAACCTTTTCTGAAAGCTGGCCACCGTTGTCATCATATCCTACATATCCTGGAGGGGCACCGATAAGACGTGATACAGAAAATTTCTCCATGTATTCAGACATATCGATACGGATGATTGAGTCCTCTGAACCAAAGAGACATTCTGTAAGTGCTTTTGCAAGTTCAGTTTTACCTACACCTGTAGGTCCAAGGAACATAAAAGAGCCCATTGGTTTCCGTGAGTTGTGAATGCCGGCTCTTGAACGTTTGACTGCACGAGCAATAGTTTTTACAGCATTTTCTTGAGCAATAACCCGTTTCTGAAGGTCATCCTCAAGCCTTAATATCTTCTTATTGTTTTCAGCTTCAAGCTGATCAAGAGGGATACCGGTCATTTTGGTAATGACGTTTTGAATATCAATTCCAGTAACTACAATGCCTTGCTCATCTTTTGACTCTTTCCAGTCAGTTTTAAGTTGTGCAATCTCTTCTTTGAGTTTTTCGCCAGTATCTCTAAGGCTTGCAGCAAGCTCATAATCTTGATTTGCAACGGATTCAATTTTTTCTTGAGTAATATTTTCGAGCTCAGCTTCTTTTTCGCGAAGTTCTGGTGGTATTGACATGCTGGCAATACGAACTTTTGCACCGGTTTCATCAAGTACATCAATGGCCTTATCAGGAAGTGCTCTATCACTTATATAACGTTCTGAGAGTTTTACTGCTTTATCAAGAGCTTCATCTTCATAGGTTACTTTGTGGTGTACTTCATATTTTGGTCTGAGACCTTTGAGGATTTCTATCGCTTCTTCTGTAGATGGTGGGTCGACCATGATCGTTTGAAAGCGTCTCTCAAGTGCCCCGTCTTTTTCAATATGTTTACGATATTCATCAAGAGTTGTTGCTCCAATACACTGAATTTCTCCACGTGAAAGGGCTGGTTTTAAAATGTTAGATGCATCGAGTGACCCTTCGGATCCACCTGCCCCAACAATTGTGTGAATTTCATCTATAAAAATGATTACATCTGGATTCTTTTGGAGTTCAAGTATGAGTGCTTTAAGGCGCTCTTCAAATTGACCTCTATACTTAGTGCCCGCAACAATACTTGCCATTTCAAGAGTAATTACTTTCTTGTCTTCGAGTATTTCAGGAATTTTTTTCTGGATTATATATTGTGCTAGGCCCTCTATGATTGCTGTTTTACCAACACCTGGCTCTCCGATAAGAACAGGATTGTTCTTTTTACGGCGTGAGAGAATCTGGATCATACGATCGATCTCTTCTGAACGCCCTATAATAGGGTCGAGTTTACTTTTGCGGGCCATCTCTGTAAGGTCTCGACCAAAGTGATCGAGAAAAGGTGTTTTTGATTTCTTCTTAGAACTGCCAGCCGCATCTGTTTCACTGGCTTCAGAACTATCACTGGTACCTTGGTTGAGCACTTTCTCAATCTCTTCTTTTGTCTTATCGTATTCAATGCCAATGGCTGCTAATGCGTCAGCCGCAGCAGAGTTTTGGTTTTTAATAAGTGAAAGTAAAAGATGCTCAGTACCAGTATAGCGGTGACCCATACTTCGAGCTTCTTGCGCAGCAACCTCTAAAATTTGTTTTGCAAGTGGTGTAAATGGAATTATTTGACCTAATGGCATGATGTCGCCAGGGTCAGATATATTGCGTTCAATTTTTTGAATCAAGTCTGCGGTATCAACCTCTTGGTTCTTGAGTACTGCAACAGCAACTCCTTCGCCTTCTTTTAATAGGCCAAGGAGAAGATGTTCACTCCCCACGTGCCCACTTCCTAGGCGTGCTGACTCTTCACGAGCGAGCTGTAGTACTTTTTTTACTCTATCAGTAAACATTCCGTTCAAGGGATCCTCCTCAGATTTCAAAACTACAGAAACATCTGTAGATGTAATACGACCGTTTCCGGTTCATTTAAAAGGTATCGTTAATACTTAGTGAATCAATAATAGTCAGCATTATAAGTTTGCCTGACTTCAAAGAGACTGCTATGGTATCTATTATAACTATTATAAAGAATATAATAAAGCTTAATGGCCCAAAACAGGGAATTTCGCTAATATATGCATATCTGAAAACATCTATCAAAGATGAAAAAAAATATGCACATTTTTGGGTTTATTATGTATCATAAACCTACTCATGTGTAGGAGCAACTGTGAAGATACTGATCGTTGAAGATGACTTCATCAATATCAAGGTAATAAAACACCTTGCTGATAAGTATGGAGACACCGATCTAGCCTTGGATGGAAATGAAGCTGTAGAGACTGTAACCAAAGAGGTTGAGGCAGGCTCTCACTTTGATCTTATTCTTCTCGATATAATGATGCCTGAAAAAGATGGTATTGCGGCGCTTAAAGAGATTCGTGAACTTGAGCATAAGCATGGTTTGTTTCATGGGTCTGATGGTAAAGGTGCTAAAATTATAATGGTTACCGCTTCTAACGATCGTAAAAACTTTCTTAATGCTTTTAAAGAGCAATGCGATGGTTATATTCAAAAGCCTGTCACCCCCGATAAGTTTGAGGATGCATTAAAAAAAGTTGACCTCATCTAATAATCAATTTTAAACGCTGATCTGCTTCGTTATTGATGACTCGACGTACCGTGTGTACGCCTTCGCCTTAAATGCCTCACATCTCACCATTTAAAATTGATTATTGGGGTTCGTTTAGAACTCGGCACGCTTTGCGTGCCATTGTACTTGTACTTGAAGCTCCTTTGTTTCCAATGTCTCATATTTCACTATTTAAAATGGGAATTATAGTATTGAATAAGGATTTGACGTGCACATTTTGGGTGCCGTTGCTCGGCTGTTCTTATACTTGACGCATGACGCCTATTACTCGGCCGGCTATTCTGAAATCTTTGTCTTGTTCAACTATGATTGGGCGATAGTTGTCATTTGCTGGTTCGAGCCGTACCTGGCTTTCTTCGGGGTGGAAGTATTTTACCGTGGCGGCATCGTCGACAATTGCAACGACCATTTGACCAGTGTCGGCTGTGCTTTGCTGACGAGCAAAAATCATATCTCCATTAAGAATTCCGGCATTAATCATTGAATCCCCTTCAACCTTGAGTGCAAAAACATTCTCTTGCTTCATCAGGAAGTCCCGGTGAACCGTAATAGTTCCTTCTAGGTTTTCAACTGCCATGAGAGGAGCTCCTGCTGCAACGCGACCAAGGATTGGGACGTCGAACATGTTTGCATCTTTTTCTGCGATGGCATTGGGCATCTCATCAGTGAGGGTAATACCACGAGAGAGTTTTGGTGAACGGGTAATATAGTCTTTTTTAATGAGGGCACTGAGAATACTCCGTACTCCATTGGTAGAAGATATATTAAAGTGTTGCCCGATCTCTCGAACGGTAGGAGGGAGGTTTGTGTTAGCCATACGTTCTTTAATGTAGTCGTATACCTCTTGTTGTCTCGCTGTAAGTTTCTCTTTCATAAGAGTGCACCTTTAAATCTATCATGGGTTGTAACTCAAGTTGATTACTGTAAATCGAAGGCTCATGAGAGTTTGCCTTTGACTATATGATATCATTTGAGCTATTATATACTATATCTAATGTAGTGTACTTATGAGCACTTGTCAATATGTGCACTAGTATTTGCTAAAAAAAGACTAATAGAGGGAGTAAATCAATTAACTATAGGATTTTTCGCTTGTTTAATAGAACAATGATTGTTAATTTGTAACTGTGGAAATATTATCTCTTATACTCGGCATAACAGTCCTCATAATACTTGTATTTATATTATCTGTTGTCAGTCGAGTAAATATACTTGTTAAACAAGTTGAGCAAATAATCGATATTATTGCAAAGGCTGATAGCCGTATCGATGATCTGGCCAAAGACTCCAATTTACAAAACACAGAGTGAGTGATTCCAAATGAGAGAGAGATATCCCTTTCATATGAGTCGGCCCTGAATATTTCCACCCGAAACTCACTCTATTAATAAAAGGAACAAAATGGATATAGGAACAGTAATTCTTTTAATATTAGTGCTTGGTTCAATAGCACTAAACTTGGTAGTATTGTCTAAACTGACTAAAATTTCTAAACAGTTGACAACACCGATTGTGAAAAAACTCGCACCGGAAATCAAGTTAAAGAATGTTAAAAGACAACCTAAAAACGATAATTCAAAGTCAAAAACCCGTAAGTCGAAAGATACTGCGGAAAAGTCTGAAAAATCGGATAAAACAGATAAAAACGGAAGAGGTCGCAACCGCAACCGTAATCGCAACCGCAATCGCCCTGCCCCTGAGGTTTTCTCAAATGAAGTAGAGTCGAATGCACAGTCTGAAAAAAATGAGACTGTAGAGAAACAGGAAACAAGAGCACCAAAAGCTGATAGCGGGCATAAATCTACTCCTGCAGCTTCTGAGAGTGCACCTGTTGCAGAAAAAAAGGTAGAAGCGCCAAAGGCTCAAGCGTCTTCGAATAGACCGACACTTGCACCTCGTGGAGAAGCAGCTGATGCTGTAGCATCTTCGCCGGAGCCAAAAATTGTCGAAGCAGCTGATGCTACACCAGAAGCGGAAAAATCAATTCGCCATGGAAGAAGAGCTCAAATTAAGCGTTAAGACTTTTTAAATCATTAAAAGTATGGGTGTTTTGTGTTAATTCTGCAAAACACCCTTTTTTTATGTCCATGTTTCTATTAAATTTGTCAGTCTAATGAAAAATGTGAAACTACAAACCCTCGTAATTGCAATTGATGGCCCTTCCGGAACAGGAAAGAGCACTACCGCAAAAATAGTTGCTGAGTCTCTAGGCATCGTGTACCTTGATACAGGTGCTATGTATAGGGCGATCACATTTAAATCTCTTCATAACAGTATCACTCCCGATCAATCTGAAAAACTTATCGAACTTCTCAATGATACCTCAATTATTTTTAATGAAAAAAATGAAATCGTTATTGACGGTGTTGTTTGTGAAACTGAAATTCGTTCTCCTGAAGTTGCCGCTAAAGTCTCACTCTATGCGAGTAAACATGAGGTGCGGCAGGTGCTCACACAAAAGCAACGTGAGTTTAGTCAAGGTAGCGGATGTATTCTTGATGGTCGTGATATTGGAACTGTAGTATTCCCCAACGCAGATCTTAAATTTTACCTTGTGGCAGATTACCGAGTACGTGCTGAGCGCCGTCAGTTGGAACTACAGCAGGGTGGTGTTGAACAGAGTATCGAAGAGGTTGAAAAGAATTTACGCGAACGTGACGAAGCAGACTCTGGAAGAGAAATTGCGCCACTCATTAAAGCGGATGATGCTATAGAAATTAATACAACAAGCCTGACAATAGAACAACAGGCTGAACAGGTATGTGCTGCGGCTCATACTTATATACAGAACTTGTAAAAAACAAGAAAAACTAACAAAAGGATAAACCACATGTCAGATCTCATTTATGGAAGCGAAGAAGATCTCAAAGAGTTTGAACTAGCTGAAGCGGGTACTCTTAACGATTATTTCGTCCCAGAAGAAGAACTCAACATGTACCTACCTACTCTTTCCGGACTCGAAGTTGGAAAAGTAGTAACAGGTACAATCAAAGAAGTAGCAGATAAAGACGTTATCGTTGATATTAGCTTTAAATCAGAGGGAATAATTCCTCGTGATGAATTCATCAAAGGTCAAGAGATCGTTGTTGGATCAGACGTTGAAGTATACATCGATTCACTTGATGATACCAACGGGTACCTCGTTCTTTCTAAATCAAAAGCAGACTTTGCTCGCGTTTGGACTAAAGTTAATGAAGCGTACGAGAAAAATGAAATTGTTAAAGGTCTTCTTACTCGCCGTATTAAAGGTGGTGTGGTTGTTGATCTTTATGGCGTTGAGGCGTTCCTACCTGGATCACAAATTGACCTCCGTCAAATCCCTGATATTAATGCACTTATCGGTCAAGAATTTGATCTTAAAGTTCTTAAAATCAATGAAGTACGTCGTAACATTGTTGTTTCACGTCGTGTGGTACTTGAAGAAGAGCGTACACGTATCCGTGGTGACGTCTTAGGTAACCTTGAAAAAGGTCAAGTACGTGTTGGTATCGTTAAAAATATCACTGACTTCGGTGCATTCATCGATCTTGGTGGTGTTGATGGTCTTCTCCACATTACTGATATGTCTTACCGTCGTATCTCACACCCATCTGAACTTTGTCAGCTTGGTGAAGAGATCGAAGTTAAAGTTCTTGACTTTAATGACAAAAAAGAGCGTATCTCTCTTGGTCTTAAACAACTCCAAGCACATCCTTGGAAAGGTGCTGAAGAGAAATTCCCTGAAGCTGCAAGAATCAAAGGTAAAATCGTTTCAATCACTAACTATGGCGCATTTGTTGAGCTTGGTGATGGTATTGAAGGTCTTATCCACGTTTCTGAAATGTCTTGGACTGAACATGTTAAACACCCATCACAAGTACTTAACGTAAATGATGAAGTTGAAGCAGTTGTACTTAAAGTTGACATCGAAAGCGAAAAAATCTCTCTCGGTCTTAAACAACTTGAAGAAGATCCATGGCTTAACATTGAGTCTGAACTCCCACCTGGTGCGAAAGTTACTGGTGAGATCCGCAACATCGCATCATTTGGTGCATTCGTTGAGATCAAAGAGGGTGTTGATGGCTTGATTCACGTTTCTGATATGTCTTGGACTAAGAAAATTGCACACCCATCTGAAATGCTCAACAAAGGCGATAAAGTTGAATGTGTAGTTCTTGCTGTAGACCGCGACAAAAGAAGAATTTCTCTCTCTATGAAACACCTTGAGGAAGATCCTTGGGATACAATCGAAGAGAAATTTAAAAACGGTGATGAAGTTAAAGGTAAAATCGTTCGTATGCTTGACCGCGGTGTAGTGGTAGAGCTTGAAAACGGTGTTGAAGGATTTATTCCAACAAACAAACTTACTAAAGACAACATCAAAGTTCCTTCTGAAGCATTCAAACTTGAAGA
>JAOPTX010000016.1:0-131181 GCA_051532055.1 Fibrobacterales bacterium
TAGTAATAACACCTACTTGCTCACCATCTGCGGCAATTACACGAACTTCAGGAACTCTGATTCTCTCGTTTACACGAGTTTTATCTTCAACCTTCTGTGGCTTGACTCTTGGTCCTCTTCTTTGCAAAGAATCTCCTTGTACAGTTACTTTTTTAAACGCTAAAAAAAGTGTGTTGCATATTTAGCTATATCTCATGATTTTTCAAGGGCTTAAAGTTATTCAAAAGGATAATTTACGTTCCTTTTTTTTCAACTTCCTCTATAAATCGCTCAATAGCTTCATCAATTAAAACTTCTCCAACATCACCAACCTTCCGTTTTCGGATGGCAACTTTGCCAGATTCCATTTCTTTTTCGCCTACAATAAGCAAATATGGAACTTTGTGGTTCTCACCTTCACGAATTTTATATCCAATCTTTTCATTTCGTAGATCAACAGTTGAGTAAAAACCAGCGGCTTTCATTTTTTTATTAACTTCTTCTGCGTACTCGCAATATTTATCAGCAATAGGCAGCACGCGAATCTGCTCAGGATGCATCCATAAAGGGTAGTCACCGGCATAGTGCTCAGTCAAGATCCCAAGGAACCGCTCAAAAGAGCCGAAAATAGCCCTGTGCAGCATCACTGGACGCTTTTTGTCACCATCTGGCCCAACATAGTCAAGCTCAAAACGCTCTGGCATAGAGAAGTCGAGCTGTATCGTACCACACTGCCAACTTCTTTTCAGAGAGTCACGAATATGGAAGTCAATTTTAGGTCCGTAAAAGGCCCCATCACCTGGATTAAGCTTATAATTTATCCCTCTGTGCTCAAGCGCGAGGCGAAGAGCCTCTTCTGCTTTATCCCAGATAGAATCATCACCAATGCGCATTTCAGGGCGGGTAGACAGTTCGATTTCAAAATCATCAAACCCAAAATCTTTATAGGTATTGAGAACGAAATCGATAACATCGATAACTTCTTTCTCAATCTGCTCTTCGGTGCAAAAAATATGGGCATCATCTTGAGTAAACATACGTACTCTAAAGAGCCCATGAAGTACACCCGCTTTTTCATGACGGTGCACTTGTCCAAATTCAAAGTTTCTTATAGGGAGTTCACGATATGAGTGTGGCTTATTTTTATATATAAGCATTCCACCCGGGCAGTTCATGGGCTTAACCGCATGTTCTACTTCATCAATATCAGTAAAATACATATTATCCTGATATTTATCCCAGTGCCCTGACTGAAGCCAGAGCTCTTTATTCAGTATTGACGGCGTTACCACTTCGTCGTATCCACGATCAAGTGTCTCGCTTCGCATGTAGTCACGCACTTTATTGTACAGGCGCATACCTTTTGCATGCCAAAAAGGGAAGCCCTGCCCCTCTTGATGAAATGAAAAGAGATCAAGTTCTTTACCTATTTTACGGTGATCTCTTTTTTTAGCCTCCTCAAGGAGGTGTAGGTACTCATCAAGAGCTTCTCGTGTCGTAAATGCGGTAGCATATAATCGTTGAAGCATCTTGTTATTTTGATCGCCACGCCAATAAGCACCGGCAACAGAAAGCAGTTTAAAATGCTTGACTTTACCACTATGGGCAACGTGAGGCCCACGACAAAGATCGTCAAAAGAGTCACCTTGTTCGTAATAGCTCACCTGATCATCATCAAAGCCATCAAGAAGATCTACTTTATAGGTCTCACCTTCTGAATCCCATTTAGCGCGCGCTTCTGCACGACTACATTCAACACGGACAAAAGGAATCGACTTTTTAGAGATCTCTTTCATCTTTTTTTCAATTTTTGAAAAATCTTCTGGAGAGAATACATGCTCTGAATCAAAATCGTAGTAGAACCCATCTTCAATTGTTGGACCAATAGCAAGAAGTGTCCCAGGATAGAGATCTTTAACCGCCATAGCCATCATATGCGCTGTAGAGTGACGAATGACTTCGAGACCTTCAGGATCTGATTCAGTGATTATAGAGACCGTACTATCTGCAGTAATTTTGGTGTTAAGATCTTTGATTTCATCATTAACTTTAACTGCAACAGAAACCTTAGCAAGGTTTTTACTGATAGATTTTGCGATTTCAATTCCCGATATTCCGGCATCAAACTCTTTAGAGTTGCCGTCGGGAAAAGTGATAGCTACTTGGCTCATACTCTTCTCTTTAGTTGAAAAAATGGACGATACTGGATTCGAACCAGTGACCCCTACCTTGTCGAGGTAGTGCTCTAAACCAGCTGAGCTAATCATCCGAGAGCCGTAAATTTAGTTTCTGAGGTGACCTCAGTCAACTTATTTACAATTATTTGTAACTATAGAAAGGAATTAACAAATTGTAAACAATTAACAGGTACACTACCCGTCAATTTGTTTATCAATCCAATTTTCCATCTCAATCACCCGAGTCAGAGAACGCTCAAATTGCTCTTTCTCTTCCTCTGACAGACTCACTTTTAGAATACGCTCTACGCCATTACCACCCATTACAATAGGAGCACCACAGTAGACACCATTCACCCCATATTCACCTTCGAGCTTGACCACTGCAGTAAAGACCGAGCGCTTATCGAGGAGATATGCGTCAACCATTTTAATAGCAGCCAGTGCGGTTGAATAGAAAGCTGAACCTGTTTTAAGAAGACTGATCACTTCACTTCCCGCCATAGCGGCACGTTTCGCAAGTTTATCAAAGGTTTCTTTCGTAATAAAATCCCAAAGACCAATTCCTTGCACTGAACAGGCACTGTAAATGCCTACCATCTCATTGCCGTGCCCACCCATAACCATCGCATGAACATCCTCAGCACTCACCTGAAGCTCTTCTGCAATGAAACACGCAAGACGTGACGAGTCGAGAACACCTGCCTGACCCACAACCTTATTAGGAGAAAACCCTGTGATTTTTTGCATAGCATAGACTAACGGATCAACAGGATTCGTAACTACAATTACCATGGCATTTGGCGCACGATTGCGAATCTCTATCCCAATTTTTTTGATAATTTGAAAGTTCTGTTCCAAAAGATCTTCACGAGACATACCAATGCGTCTCGGAAGACCTGCAGTCACTACTACAATATCAGAATCATTAATATCTTCATAATCATTGGTACCAATGACTGTTGTTGCCGAAGGCATCATAGATCTTCCGGTAAGAATATCGAGCGCTTTGCCCTGAGGCAAACCTTCGACCACATCAAAGAGTACTACATCACCAAACTGCTCTTGTGCAAGAAGCAGCGCCATTGTACCACCAATTTGTCCAGCCCCAATTAACGATATTTTTTTTCGTAACATCTTAGTCCTTTCTATTATTTTACTAATCCAGCAGCTTGCATAGCTTCCATCATCTTGTCACCAATCTCTGCAGCAGTATCTGCAACATAGACTCCTGCATCTTTAAGGGCGCTAATTTTGCCCTCTGCAGTTCCAGCATTACCTTCAATGATAGCGCCCGCATGTCCCATGCGTTTCCCTTTCGGTGCTGTTTGACCAGCAATAAAGCCAGCACACGGCTTGTCTACATGATTTTTGATGTATTCTGCAGCAATTTCTTCGTCCGCACCACCAATTTCACCAATAAGAACAATTCCTTCTGTCTCTGGGTCTTCATTAAACATTTTTATCACATCAATATGACTCAATCCATGAACTGGGTCTCCGCCAATACCAATTGCAGTCGTTTGACCAAGACCGTTTAGTGTTGTTTGATGTACCGCTTCATAAGTAAGTGTACCCGAGCGTGAAAGAACACCAATACGACCTTTTTTGTGAATTTGCCCAGGAGCAATACCCACTTTACATACGTCAGAAGTCACTAAACCAGGACAGTTAGGACCAATGAGAATTGAATTATATTTTTCAAGCTCAGCCTTTACTTTTACCATATCCATTACAGGAATACCTTCGGTAATAGCAACAATAAGCTCAACACCAGCTTGCGCTGCTTCAATAATCGCCGCGGCAGCAAATGGCGGCGGTACAAAAATCATAGAAGTATTTGCACCTTCAGCATCAACAACTTCTTTTACTGAATTAAAGACGGGAAAACCTTCAACGGTTTGTCCACCCTTTTTAGGCGTGACACCACCAACAACACTCGTGCCATATTCGCGACATTTGATTGAATGAAAAAGCCCTGCTTTACCAGTAATACCTTGTGTGATGAGTCGTGTATTTTCGTTAATTAAAATTGCCATGATTACTCCTTATACCAACTCTGAAACTTTCTTTGCGCCATCTGCCATAGTTTTAGCACCAACGATATTCAACCCCGACTCATTAATAATTTTGAGTCCTTCATCAACATTTGTCCCTTCAAGACGTACAACGAGTGGAAGAGTAAGACCGATTTTTTTCGTAGCAGCAATAATACCATTTGCAATAATATCGCACTTCATAATACCACCAAAAATATTAACGAGTATCGCTTTCACTTTAGTGTCTGATGATATAAGTTTAAAAGCTTCGGTCACTGCTTCTTCTGTTGCAGATCCGCCAACATCAAGAAAGTTAGCAGGCTCTTGTCCATAATATTTGATAATATCCATGGTCGCCATTGCGAGTCCTGCACCATTTACCATACAGCCAATATTACCATCAAGTTCAATATAACTCATGTTATATTTATCTGCTTCAATTTCATTCTCTGATTTCTCAGCAACCGGGTCTCCACCAGAATCACCTTGACGGAATACAGCATTGTCGTCAATTTCGAATTTACAATCGAGAACTTTAAGCTCATCGTTATCATTAATAACCAATGGATTAATTTCAAGAAGCGTACAATCTCGCTCAACAAATACTTTAAAGAGTTTTTTAAGCATGTCATCAAACTGAGTCGCTAGTGTACCTTTAAGATTCATAAAAGCAGCAGCTTCTGCTGATATTTCCGATGTAATACCTTCAAAAATATCCGGATACAGCTTTAAAATCTTCTCAGGCATTTCTTCTGCAATTTCTTCAATCTCCATGCCACCCTCTTCTGAGAGCATGATTACCACACCACCTTTGGTGCGGTCAACCATCATTGCAAGATAGAGCTCATTTTCAATTGCAGTATCTACAGTAACAAGTACTGAATCAACAAGTAACCCTTCAGGCCCTGTTTGATGAGTTACAAGAGTCATCCCAAGCATACCTTCAGTAAGCTTTTCCGCTTCTTCGAGTGCAGTAAAAAACTTTACACCACCAGCCTTTCCACGTCCGCCTGTAAAAGCCTGCGCTTTAACGAGGCCATTGGTGACATTCAATTCTGTGAGAGCTGCTTCTACGTCTGCTACGTTATCTACCATTTTACTGGCAGGAACGGGAAGCTCAGCTTTTGCAAGGAGAGCTTTTGCTTGATATTCATGTAACTTCATAAAATCTTTCGAATAAAGTAATATGTATCCATGATAATAAAAAAACGACACTTTTCAAGACGAAGATTACAAATCTGTAAGAGTTCCATTGGAGGACTCGATAAAATCTACAATAATGAACTTTACATAAATTTACTTCAATTCTCATTAATCACCTTGACTCCCCTTCGAGATAATGAGATAATTGAGTGAGCAAAGCCAACGAGATTCACTTGTGAAATTTTTAATAGTTGAAGACGATCCTATCGCGCTAAATGTACTGACACACATTCTGAACGATTTTGGATACGTTGAAATAGCTCGAGATGGGCGCGAAGGAATTAACACATTTAGGAAAGCGGCGAGTAACAAAAGCACTTTTGATGCAGTTTTTTTAGACATAATGATGCCTCATGTTGATGGGCATGAAGTTCTTGAGGCCATACGATCATTTGAAAAAGAGGCAAAAATTGAGGGTTCTGCAGGTACGAAAATAATTATGTGTTCAGCACTCGATGATTCTAAAAATGTGATAAAAGCATTTAGAAATCAATGTGAAGGGTATCTGACCAAGCCGGTCCATAAACAAGATGTAGAAGAGCAACTCAGAAAACTATCGCTCTTGTCTGAATAATTCTAGGTCAAGTCGGATATAAAGGTATCTGCCAACACCTCATTCATTGCAAAAAGTGCCTTTCCCAAAACGGAATGAATCTTGCAAATGGAAAATTCGTTACAGTTATCAGAATCCTCCATACAATCAAGAATGGTAATAGGCCCCTCAACTGCCTCAATCACTGATAATACTGAAATACAGGAAGGGAGTCTATCGAGACGATTACCACCTTTTGCACCAGAAAATGATTTGACAATATCGTGCTTTACCAAATCCCCGATAACATTTTGCAGCACCTTCAATGAAAGCTTTTGCTGAGCAGCAACCTCTTTTGCGGACACAAGAGTCTCTTCTTCTTGCCGTGCAAGATAGATGAGAAACTGAAGGGCATATTCTGTTCTTTTAGTGAGTTTCATAGAACCCCCTATTTTTTAAAAAGTCTTTGATATGGGGCAAGTGAAAACAGTGTCGGCACCAATAGAAGAACAACAACCAAATATCCAGTTAACAGTAATATCCCCGTAACAGGCACCACAATGGGAACCATCAGAGAAGGGATAAAGCCAAGCCCTATAAGGATAAGAGCACCAATTGATATTTTTGAAATAGAAGGAATAAAATGAGTATAGAAGAGGGCAATGGCACCAAGCTTGGATTTGCCTTTCTCGACTTCTTGGCCGATAGAGCTCACGACAATAAAGAGGTCACCCATGATAAGAGCAAGATACAGAAGCCATCCAAAGGTCAAGGCTGTTCTACCTAGAGCCGCAAGGGGTGTCACTATTTCAAGATACAGTGCCGTAGCGGCAAAGAGAGTGAGCAATATTGGGAGTAACGAGAGGGTCCATTTATTCTTTACAAAAATCAATACTATTGAAAGGCCACCTACCCCATATAAATAAGGTATGAACTCATTTTTAGAGCCTTCGTAAAGAAGTGCAATAAGAAGAAACACGGGGATAAATAGAAGCTGCACCAGAGTTGTACTCCATGAGACCATAAGGGCACGTGCTATGAAATACCCCAGCAGGGCAAAGGTAGGGACTAACAGAACCGCCCCATAGCCCTCTATGAGCATTGAAACAAAGAGTGAAATATCCGTTGGCACAAGAACATACCGAGATATGAGCGTACCAGACTCCTCTATAAAAGGAGCAATTGCATTAGAATGCACCACATACAACACAATAAAAAGAAGAAAAAGAGGTAGTCGAAAGCGGAGTACAGTCTCTGAAAAGCGGCGAGCAGGAGCTATTTTTTCCCGTAAATCCATATGATTCCATCAAGAGGGTAATTGTCTACATAAAAAGTAGCATTTTAATCCCGTTTACAAAGAGCAATTTAGATTCTAGGGATTAGTTTACCGCGAAATTACAAGTTTTTGAATTTTTGAGTAACGTGCATTCCCATCATCTCGAGGAACAGTATAGAAGACCTTATAAAAATAGACCCCGTTTGCCAGATAATTTCCCCACTCATCACGACCATCCCAGGTAGTCCTCCCTGAATAAGCATGAGGAATCAGCTTCACCAGCTTTCCTCTTTGGTTGTAAATTTTGATTGAAGCACGGTAATAATCACTGTTCATTGATTTAAAATAGAAGGTCGTACTGCTTTTTAACGGGTTTGGAACTGAATAAATATCAATGAGCCCACTCGTGAGCGAGCCTGTCAATTCTATAGTATAAAGTCTCTCTGTTTTATTACCGAGTAAATCAGTTGCAGTAATTTTAAGAGATACCGTACCTGCTTCAAAAAGCTTATCTGTAAATTCCAACCTAAATACCGCCCTTTTGGACCGCTGCTCCAAGTAGATTGGTCGAACACTATTCCAAATAGTGTCAGCGGAATAAAAAACTCCCCGCCCTTCAGTAGAGGTAAAGTCAAGTGCCAACGAATCACTCACCATTATCTGTATACAGCCATTGAGGGCTATCGTAATGGTACTTGACAAATAGTGTTCACTATAATCAGCATCGACACAATTACTCGCCACGATATCCGGTGCCTGAGTATCAATTATAGAATCGGCAAAAGAAGATCTCTTGCCGAGCACAATACTCTCAGAATAGTGCCATCCGGACCTCCCACTTCCTTCTTCCCAAAAATAAGCTCTTAATTGAGCGTTCTCGCCCTCTCGCAGATCACCAGGAGATAAAAAGGTTGTTGCAAATTGCCCTGCAACAAGAGGAACCAGTTCACTATAGATAAGTCGCCCATTCATCTGATCAAGTTCATGTCGGGTATCATTTTGATCATCAATACCATCGCCATCATTTTCCCAATCTATTTCGAGTATTTTTGTCGTATCTGCTTCATGAAGAGTGAGCGACACCATACCGTTACCACTCCGCGAATACCCAGTTAGAGTCCCTGAAAGCGTTATAGAGTCAAGCCCTAATAGGGTATCAGGGGTGGTAACATTTTGCATTGAAAGGCTGGGCGATGCAATCCTCAATACTGGCTCCCCCAAAAGCAAATATTTTAAATCGTTAAAACGGTCACCAGAATGAATGGTCTCATTTATTTTTGCACTGTGAAGTGCTTCGCCAAGGGTAACAATACGTGTGGTATCAAAAATAGCTTCGGTCACCAATTGACCGAAGACCCCATTTCTATTTGAGTAAGACTCTCTCAATGCCCCAATACTTGCTATCGCCCCCTTCCCAGGGTCTCGAACAAATCGTTCGCCGAGCACATTTCCTTTACCATCTTCAAAACGACCTACCGTGCAGGAAAAAGAACCAAGAATCGTCAGTTTTTTCCGATTATAAAGCTTCCCCAATTCTCGTGTGCGAAGAAGCTGCTCATCTGACCAGCCAACAGTCCCCCCGTGCCCATAAAAAGTTGTATACAACTGCCCATCATTAAGAAGACGCGTTAAGCTTTTTGACGCAACAGGGGTCACCCTCGAATAGTTACGTACATAGTCATGCAAAAAGAAATGTTCTGTAGAGCGAGCTGGCTGTAAAGCACGTACTGTTTGATACAAATCATTTGATTGTTCATCATGATCTTGTATCCCATCACGTGGCTGTAGTGTGTCATTTTTATACTGATAAAAATCATCAGATACAAACAGTGCTCGGTTTCTCCATGGGCCATTATCCTTTTGTGCAGCATCTTCATACTCAATAATTTTAGTAACATAGGCTGCCGCATCTACTTCTGTCTCGATGGGCACGCGGCCAACATATATATCCCGAATATACTCACCAAAAGGACACTCTTCCCCCGCATCTAAAACAGTGAAGAAATCTTCAGCAGCGATAGACTCAATTTCATAAGGAGGGAGCGGATTAACTCGACTGGTGCCGTGCAAATTTCGATAGTCGTAGTGACCATCACCAAACAGAAGTACATGAGTCAACTGAGGGTTTTTAGACAAATAGTAACGAATATAGTCTCTGAAAGCTGCCGGTGAAGGCCTCCCCGCACTGTACATCCGGTATATATCCTCTGCAGTCACAATCTCTGTAGTAATACTATACCCAGCCCTACCGCTTTCACGAAATTGCTTAAGACTCCATGCTTGAGCCTGAAAAGATTCTGGAGTTATAACTAAGTACTCAGCCCCAGGGATAGTTGTAATATCCTGTGATACATATGGTGAAGAGGCTATAGGAGTTATAGAATCTATTGCTCTAATGTCACTTGGCTTAAAAAGATAATAGCGCACATTTAATGGATCAGAAAGCGTATCAGAAAACGTCCCATTAGACAGCTTATGAAGCGAGACCGCCTCATGGGATTCAATACGTAGTGCATAGAGATCGCTCGTATCATTTACGAGAGACAGGGTGTTTGACCCTTGAGACAATAAGGGGTCTATATACCGCCCACCAAGTTGATACATAAGGAGCGATGGATATACAATTGAATACCCATCAAAACGCTGCCCGTGGTCATCAAATTCAGTATTGTTTACAATTAATCGATAGTAGTTATATTCATTCTTTAAAAAATCAGTTTGAAACCACTGAGTATTACCCGTGATTGGAATTGTACCACCAATTGAGCTCACTTCTTGCGTATTCACTAAAAAAGAAAATGATATATTAAAAAGTCGTTCTGCCATTGAAAGCGTTGAACGATTACGATTGGTACTATTACCTGCCTTAGATCGCATGGGCTGAAAACTTATACCAACATAAGCTGTCCGTTCTCCTATAAGATCTGGCAACGTCTTGATTGCCTCATCAAGGAGATGTTGATTCATAAGTGAGTCAACAACTGTTGGCCCAAACCATTTCCAAAACCACTCTTTACCTGACTCCCGGTCATGCTTATTTTCTGTAGAATTGGAAAAAAAACCATCCCATAATCGAGAATCATACTCTACTCTCCTATAAGTCAATCCTTCATTGATTAAAGGCCCCGCCTGTGGGAGCTCTTTTATGGCCAATCGTTCGGAACTCCCTTGTTTTTTATACCCCAAGTAATAGGTATGGTGCCATGAATAAGGAGAATGACTAAAATAGCGTTTAACCGGAAGTGTAGAATATTCCGGATGCTCCCCCCCTATAGACTTCCAAATTCCAGAGCCATGGCCAAAAAAGTAGAGTGAATCAAACCGATCAAAGGCCCCGTTAGCAGCTCCATCTGTACCGTAATCTGCCACAGACAAAGGTACTTCAATCAAGTGAGGCTGAATCACCTCTTGAGGCACTGCATGAGTAAGTGTATCTGCAGTGCCGGTCAACAAAACCAATTGATCTACATTTATTCCATTGAGAGTAAGACCCTTTTGCAGTAGTGCTTTTTCAATCTGCTCAAAAGATACCCCATAGTACCCATCCTCCTTTTGAGTATGAAGCTCTCGATCACCAATAGTAAAGGCTGCAAGGAGGGAAATAGAGTCGAGCGTAGTGTATTCTTTTTTAAAAAGTGGCCTGCCAACTTGATACCCTTTCCGTTTACGTCCATTAATAGTATTACACAACGGCGCCACTATAGGGTTTAGCCCCTCACTTGATTGTATAGAGAGTGAAAAATTCTTTGTGAGATTAAGCGATTTGTTCAGAGGATTATACTGTGCCAAAGGAAGTTGAATTAGTGCGACAGGGGTCCCCCTACAGGTTCCACCATATTCTACTGTTATGGTTTGATGCCCATACCTTGCATCATCTGCACTCTTAAATTGCCTGAGAACAACATCTTTCTTCCCTTCTACATTATGTACCTGTAAAGAGACTGATATTTTTTGAGTTTCATTTTCGAGAGCAACGGTATAACTCCTATATGGGAGTGCAAAATTACCAGTAGTTCTCTTTAAAAAACTTCGACTAGCATTGACGACACTACCACTCTCACTTCTATCAATCGAAAGAATGTTCACACTATCAGTGTAAGTGAAACTGCCAATACCCCATAATTGAGAAGGAAGTACCACTCCTACACACAACAAAATGAAGAGCATGTTTAGATACATTACGTGTTCCGCAGGATTAGTGCATCATGAAAAGAAGTTGATTTTGTGCATTGAGAATCTCATTTTTAAAAGCAGAAACGGGCTCTTGCATAAGATGCTCAATAAGGGGTTTCTTCGGCTTAATTTCTTCAATAGGAGCATCCATTGCAACATTACACTCATCTTTCAACCAAGTTATGGCATCTTGCAATGTACCCAAGGTATCGATAAGACCCACTTCATAGGCCTTTTTACCCGTTATTACACGTCCATCTGCAATAGGCCTTAAGGCTTCTTCTGAAATTGAGCGGTGTTTCAAAATTTCAGAAAAGAATTGCTCATAGGTATCATCAATTAATGACTCCAAATATTTGATCTCTTTTGCAGTACTATGACGAAAAGGGCTCCCCACATCTTTGAGGTCTCCGCTTTTCACTGTTGTAAATGAGAGGCCAATCTTCTTTAGAAGCTCTTTTGAGTCCGGGAATTGGAATATTACTCCAATACTCCCTGTAAGTGTTCCTTCATTTGCGAATATTTTTTGAGCGCTTAAGGTCGAATACAAGCCGCCCGATGCCGCAATATCGCCATAACTCGCTACAACAGGAATGGAATCTGCTCTGAGTCGAGCGATTTGAGAGTTAATCTCTTGTGATGATGCAACGGTACCACCTGGGGAGTTTACCCGAACAACCACACCTCTAATGTTTTCGTTGGTACGCATTTTCTCGAGTTGGTTCACTACCTTTTCAGACTCATTGATTGCACCTTCAATTTTAACGAGGCCAATATGTGGCGTTGTAAAGTTTTCAAATTCAAGATTTCCGTCCATTGAATGTGATACAAGAGCACTGCAGCCCCCAACCATAATGAAAAAACTACACATCAATGCAACAATTGACAATACAATTACTTTTCCTGTACTCATGTTTTGAATCCTGTTATTTTATTCTCAGCTTCATGCCAGGAACTATTCTATTACCAATGTTATTTAATAGTTTCAGTTTTTGAATGGAGATACTGTATTTTTTTGCAATACTCCAGAGAGAATCACCACTTCGCACAATATAGTGACTCCCTGTGTCGCCACTACTATTTTGAGCAGTATGTATTATCAGTTTTTGCCCGGGGTAGATACGCGACCCCTTCATGCGATTCCACACTTTTATATCATTGACAGTAACATTATACTTGAGTGCAATTTTATAAATGGATTCACCACCTCGAACTCGGTGACGTATTTTCGAACTACTCTTTTTAATGGTAGATTTTTTGGCAACTTTTGATTTCTTTTTCGGCACCACCTTTGCCTGACTCACTGGTGTTACTTTCAATTTCTGACCAGGATAAATACGAGAACGATTAAGGCTATTCAGTTTTTTTAACTGAGCGAGCGTCACTCCATATTTATTAGCGATAGTATACAGACTTTCACCGCTTTTTACCGAATGAAGAACATAGGCACCTTTACCTTCTTTAGGCTCAATAACTCTATTGTCAACACCCTCAACCCCATATAGTTTTAATTTTTGTCCAACATGGAGAACCGATTTATGAGCCAACTTATTCCACGATAATAGCTCTTTGAGGCTCACCCCAAATTTACGTGCAATGGTATATAAATTATCACCCGATTTAACTCGATAAGACTTTGATGATCCTTTTGATGATGCGACAGATTTTTTAGACCGTTTTTTTGAAGATTTTTTTACACTCTTTTTACCCGTTTTTTTAGACACCTTAGCATACTTGTTTTCCGAAAGCGGTATAACAAGCATTTGACGCGCCCAAATGTTTGAACCTCTAATATTATTAGAAGACTTCAGTGCTCTTACAGTTACCCCATATTTACGAGCGATAATTCCAAGACTTTCTCCCCATGCTACACGGTGCCTCACCCATTTAACCAGCTTCGACTTATCCATTTTGGTATAAGCATCCATAAACGCTGCAGAAGTTCCTTTGGGTACTCGAAGATTATAGGTACGTACATTAGGAGGGGTACACCAGCGTCGCACTTCTGGATTAATCTTTCTCATGATAGAATCTGAAACATGTATCATTTTTGCTGCAACATCAAGAGATATACAATGTTTAACTACAACAGTCTCAGTCTCGGGTCGCACTACAGGCACAATATTAGTAATACCAAACTGCTCTGGATAATGGCCAATTATTGCAGCAGCAATTATACGAGGAACATAGCGCTTAGTCTCACGGGGCAGCGGAAGCTCCCAGTAATCTCTCGTTCCATGCTTACGAATAAGCCTTCGTACCCGAGTCTCACCACAATTATACGCGGCAAAAGCAAGATACCAATCACCAAATTCATTATGTAAGCGCGTGAGATACCGAATCGCGCCATCAGTTGCACGCTCAGGATTACGACGCCCATCAAACCAATAGTCTGACTTTAAATCATATCGGCGCCCAGTAGCACGAATAAATTGCCAGATTCCACTTGCACTCGCACTTGAATACGCCTTGACTTTAAAACCCGACTCGATCAGTGATTGATAGATTATGTCAGTCGGCATTTCTGCAGCTTTAAGCTTTGTCTTAATCATGCCCTCAAACTGAGCCATACGCCCTAATGAACCTTCCATGAAGGTTGGCACTACGGTACTCAGATATTTTAACTCACGTATCACCCGCTCATTAATAACAATAGGTATATCAAATACTGAATGATCGAGACTATCGAGATGAAACTCTTTTCCACCGATATACTCCGTCTCTCCTTTACCCAGTGGCTCTTCAGGGAAGACAAATTCAGGATCAATAACCATTGATTCAGAACTTTTTAGATAGACCTCTTCGAGAATATCGAGAATATCATTAAAAAGTTGCTGTCCTTTAATGGTAACCGAGTCAGTAGGTGCTGCATTTTTAGGGGTAACATAAGAGAGTATTTCAACAGCCTGTTCAAGATGTGCCTCGGCGCCAAGCCAGTCACTATCTTCAATGCTTTGAATACCTGCCTCATAGAGGTCCACTGCAAGCTCAAATGTGTATGTTTCTTCTTTGGAGGGCGCGTCACTAATCGGTGATGATGATGCACAGGAGATAAAGGCCAGGAGAGTGGCAAGAAGTAAGAGTATATGTAAAATCATTTTCATAAGAGCAGCAACTGGGTGGTAGTTCTTGTTCAAAATACCTAAATCCCAAACAAAAACCGTAAATATTAAGATATAGTACCACTTTTTTCCTAAAAAAAGAGTAAAATTTTGCACTTTTATAGGAACTGGCAAAAGTTGTTTTGCCCAGAAAACGCGAGCTGCAGTCACAGCCCAAATCCTTAAACCTACAGGTATCAATTGAGCTGGGAAAAATGTCTTGATAGTTTAAAAAACAAGTTATCGGATCAAATATTTTCGACACACATTCAAGGAATGAAGCTCGTTCAAGTTGATGATATCCACAAGAAGGTTATTGCATCTCTCCCTATGGGGGCTGATGCGCAACTCATTAATCAAAGTTTTAAGGGAATGATAGAGTACGAATATTTGTTACTTAAAGGGCAAATGTACTCATTCTCTTTTATTCAAGAAAGTAGACGACAAACCCCTTCTTTTGAGTCAAATTATGGCGATAAAGTATTTACCCAATTCCCCAAGGTCCCTCTCAATCCCAAATATACCTTTGACTCTTTTGTAGTTGGTGGCAATTCACAATTTGCCTACTCTGCTTCAGATGCAGTATCAAACTCCCCTGGAAGCTCAAAATTTAACCCTCTCCTTATTTATGGTGGTTCTGGTCTTGGTAAAACTCACTTGATTCAAGCAATTGGCAATCGAATTAAAGTGAATAACCCTGGAAAAACCATTCGATATGTCGTTGCCGAAGATTTCATGCGTGAATTTGTTGAATCTCTCAAAAACAAGACGATAACCGAGTTTTCAAACTACTACCGTCATGATGTTGACATCCTCCTTATGGATGATATTCAGTTTTTAAGTGGGAAACTCGAAACACAGAATGAATTCTTTCACATTTTTAATGCACTACACCAAGCGGGAAAGCAAATTGTATTAACCTCAGATAACTCACCATCTGATGTAACAGGCCTCGAAGACCGCCTCATTTCTCGTTTTCAGTGGGGACTTTGTGTCGATATCCAGCAACCAGATGTAGAGACACGCGAAGCAATTATTAGAAAAAAATCTGAGTCTGACCACCTGAAACTCCACGATGAAATTATAGAGTACCTCGCAATAAATATCGATGGAAACATCAGGCTAATCGAAGGGGCTATTAGAAAACTAACGCTCCTTTCATCACTTAAAAACGATGACATCACCCTCGATATGGCAAAAGAAGTAGTTGTAGGAATTCCTCGATCTACAGCTCGACGTATTAATGTTGATGAAATTATAGAAGCAATTTCTCGTTACTACAACGTAGAGATCGACCGAATTCTTGAAGGGGGGCGTGGTACTAAAGAAGTTGCTCAAGCAAGACACATCGCTATGTACCTTATAAAAGAGCTTTCAAGCCTTTCATTAAAGTCAATTGGAAAACGGTTTGGAGATCGAGACCACTCAACTGTGGTTCACTCAATTAAAGCTGTTCAAAAAATGATGATTAATGATCCCTCCTATCGTCGAGGGATTGAAGAGCTTAAAGCGAAGCTACAACGATAAATTCTGATTTGAGGCACACTTCATTGAAAATTATTTAAAAGAAAGAGTCAAGCGAACCTGACTTAACTCTTTCTTCAAATCCTATCTGCCCTGAATCGTTTTCACAAATGTTTCAACACCTGATATAGGCATTGTTGGTGTAACACCGTGGCCCAAATTCATAATATGAGGACGATCTTTAACAATTTCAAGAATTTCACGAGTGCGTCGCTCGATCTCTGCATTAGGTGCATAAAGCATACATGGATCAAGGTTCCCTTGATAGGTCATATCGGGACACTCTGCTATAATTTCGTTAAGTGACACTCTCCAATCTACACCGAGCACATCTGCTCCGAGATCCTGCATAACAGGATAGAGATTCGATGCCCCATTAGCATAATGAATAACGGGTACTGATTCACTGAGCTGTATTTCTGCTATGATTTTTTGGGTATAAGGAAAGACAAACTCACGATACTCTTCACGAGAGAAGTGACCAGCCCATGAATCCATCACCACAACAGCATCTACACCCGATGCAATTTGAAACTTCAGATACTCAACGGTTGTTGCAGCGAGTTGATCCATAAGTAGCTTATAGATTGGATCTCTCGAAAAAGCCATTTTTTTGGTAAGACTAAGATCTTTTGAGCTACCACCCTCAATAATATAGGAACCAACGGTTAAGGGGCCGCCAGCAAAACCCATAAGGGGTACTCTACCATCAAGTCGCTTCTTAATCGCTTTAACCGCGCCCCCAACAAAGTCCAAGTCCTTCTCGACGTCCACAGATGTGATGCGCTCCATATCATCAAGAGTCCGAACAGGATTACTGATAACAGGTCCTTTACCCTTTACAAATTCGAGATCAACACCCATTGGCTCTAACAAGGTAAGGATATCTGAAAACATAATGGCTGCGTCAAATCCAAATCGCTCAATGGGTTGCCAAGTTACTTCTGCACACGCTTCTGGGTTTTTATAAAAGTCGGTAAATGAAGGGAAGGAATTCCTCACCTTCATATATTCTGGAAGATATCTCCCCGCCTGTCTCATCACCCATACTGGCTTAGATTCTGTTACTTCACCTGCACAGGCTCTTAAAAATAGATCACTTCTATCCATTAAATCACTCTTTTAAACCAGTCCGACACTGGTTTTCTTGTTGTTGTAAATGTATTCACATGAGCATCTTTTGCTATGCCTATGGGGATTGCACAAATGAGCAAATCACCCTCCGGCAGCTGACAATGCTTTTCTATAATCTCTGGGTAGCTTACTCCGAAGTACATAGGGCATGCTGCGTATCCTTCTGCAGTCAATCCATTAAGAAGACTCCCTAAGAACATTCCACAGTCCAGAAATGTACCTTTTTCAGCATCACCACGAGTGGTTAAAATCAATACCTGTGACGCATGAAAAAAATGAGCATTCTCTCTATAATGAAGAGCTCTTTTCTCATGATCATCTCTTCCAATTCCTTTGTGGGCAAAAAGACCAAATCCAACTTCTCGGGCAAGGGTTTTCCACTCATCTGGCAGTGGTTCCGGATAAGTCACAAAAGGTTCAGTCGGCTTTGTACCCTCATCAAACGCTCTGAGATACTCGTCTTTCAAAGTACCAAGAGCACCTCCTTCAATAAGAGTCATTCGCCACGGTTGTACATTTTTTGATGATGCTGAACGTGCCGATGCCTCGAGTATCTTATGAAGAACTTCTTGAGGAACAACAGATCCTTCTTTAAAGTATCGACAGGACTTCCTTGAGTGAAGTGTTTTAAAAAAATCCATATTAGCGCTTCTTTCTCCCTGCAACAGCCCACCACTCTCCATCTGACATATCGTGATGCACCGCAATACCAACGTCAGAAAACCAATCGAGGATATAGTCTTTCTCTGTTAAAAGTTGCCCTGAAATAAGAAGAAGGCCATTCTCATTAAGCAGAGTTTCCATCTCTTTACGCATTGGCCATAACTCACTACGGATCATATTGCAAAGAATAATGTCAAATACAGGCGCTTGTTTAAATGCATCAAGAAAACCAAGAATACCTTGGGCAGGAGGACAATTATTAAGCTGAAAATTCTCTTTAATACAAGGTATAGTTACTGGATCAATTTCAGTGACCACTGTTTGAGCACCACAAAGCTTTTCGGCATACATAGCTAATATACCGGTCCCCGTCCCTATATCAAGAAGGGTTGGCTTCTCTGGCAAAAGTCCCTTTTCACGAAGTACCTGTTCCATAAGTCTAATGATGAGAGAGGTCGATTCATGGGTGCCCGTACCAAATGCTTGTTTTGCCTCGAGAAGAATGTCGACCCCATTTTCACGAGTGACGCGCTCTACCCAAGGTGGGTATACAAAGAGGGTATCGGTAACAGGGACGGCCTTTTGTTGAGACCTCCAGCTTTCATCCCAATCAACATTCAATTCATCCCCTCGTTCAATCATACATTCAGAAAACTGTTCATAGAGTTCTGTAATTACTGACTCAGCGTTCTCACATATTTTAAAAAAGACCGTAGATTCATTTGACTCATCAAGTTCTTGAATTGAGTGAGCGCCAGCCTCAAATAATGAGTAGGAGATCAAATCATAATTGTCGCGAGGGCACTGACCAATAAGCCAGTAGTACCGTTCTTCTGTCATTATCATCCTTATAGCTATTTTTGTAATTATTATAAATGTAGAGATGAGCCGAGACCCATCGATCGACAATGTAATAAATTTAATAGTACTCCTCACCCTATTCTAAGGCGAAATGTAAGATAAAACAATATGACTTTTCTATATTGTGCCCTAAATTTAGTGTTACAGGCATAATGAGCAGCTCCTCTTCAAACAACTCTGGATCAAAAGACGCACTCAGTAAAGCGCGTGATCTTGTACATCATTTGATTGAACGCTCAGATGCTGAAATCAATACGATTGCCGAAAATGCACCAGGTAAACTCAAAGATCGGCTCTGCTCAGTCGTAGCGCGAAAAGGGAAACGGATTCGTTCAACACTCCTCTATCTCTTTGCTACGAGTAATGGGGGTGACATTGATGAAAGAGCAACTGCAAAATCTGCCGCATCAATCGAACTACTGCACCTCGCAAGTCTCATTCACGATGATGTTATTGATGTGAGTGAAACGAGACGGGGAGATAAAACAGCACATACTAAATGGGGAAACCACATGGCAGTGCTCGTAGGTGACTACACCCTAGCTCAGTCCCTATCTCTTGTTGTTCAAAATGACAACAACCACATTGCAGCACTTATTTCACAAACTGCTGGCGAGTTAGTTGCAGGAGAAATTCTTGAAATTGATAACCAGGGGAATAACGACCTCAGTATCGAAGAGTACAACAGAATTATTTATGGTAAGACCGCATCCCTATTGGAAGTTTCTGCAGAGATTGGCGCAATTCACGCCAACTACCCAAGTGACACTGTAAAACAGATTCGCAAAGTAGGTAATCTATTTGGAATGGCTTTTCAGGTTGTTGATGACCTTCTTGATTTTGGTATTGGCGCAACAGAACTCGGTAAAAAACCTTTTACTGACATTTCAAATGATGTCATGAGTCTCCCTATCATACTCTTTTTGTCAAAAGCTTCAACAGAAGATAAAGAGTCATTTAAGGACCTTGCATTACACACTGAAGAACAAGGAACTATTCCAAAAATAGTGGAACTTCTGAACAAACATGCTGTTTTTCGTGAATGCCAAGAAATCGCTTTAAACTATTTAAATGAAGCAACGACGATTTTAAAAAGACTCCCCGCTTCTCGAAGCAAGGAACTTTTAATTGATATGTGTGAAGCAATGAGTTACCGCTGTAACTAAACTTATTGAGTTATAAGCTCTTAATCGAGCTCGCCACCCTCATCATCATCATCCAAATCATCATCATCCAAATCATCATGGGGCTCAGAATGTACTTCAACTTCACCCTCGTCTATGATATCATCGTCATCTTCAAATTCTGAACTATAATTTTCCGTCATCTCCCCCACTTCCTCTTTAAACGTAGCCTTTTCTAGGCCAGCCTCATTATCTGTTGTCTCTGCCTCATCTATATCTTCAACAACAGATCCATCATTTAATACATCTGAATCAATACTTTCACTGTCTGTGTTATCATCATCGATAGCATCGACTTGTTCTTCTAATACATCGGTACTTTCAACATTTTCTACAACCCCTGGTTCTTCTCCCAAAAGCCGCATAAGCTCATCATCTTCTATCACTTCACCACCGCTGACGCGCGTGGTAATTTCTCGTAACACCGTATCAATACCATACTCTTTGGGTGCTTCTTTTGTTCGGGCACGGAGCAAATCTGCAAGACCCTCTTTAAACTCAGAATCAGGGGTATAGATAGAGATATCATTCATCATCTCATCGACGTATTCTGTATTATTTTTTTTACGATACACCCACATTGCACCTGCAGTTTCAACCTGCCTCACAATAATATCATCTGTTTTAACCATTTCAAGAATAGCAATAAACGAAACAACACAATTGATCAATCGCTGATCATGACCTAACAGATCTTCAAAGAGGGCTTTCCCCTGACGCGTTAAAAAATTATCTATAAATTGCTGGCGGTCTTCAATCAATACATCATCAATTTCAATAGTATGAAAACTCTCACTTGCTTGGATCTTCATGCAATCAAGAAAACCTTTATAGAGGTGATAGAGATTTATATTCTCCTCAGATAGGTCATCTTCTTTTTTTTCTTTCTTGAAGCTTTCGGAGCGGCCACGAGAAAAACAACCATAACTCTCTTCCTCTTTTACCCTGAGATCATCTGATACCGCTTTAAATTTTTCATACTCAAGGATTTGCTGTATGAGCGCTTCTTTGTCTGCATCAAATTCAATAGGCTCGAGATCATCCTGTTGTTCTCTTGGAAGAAGCTCTCGAACTTTAAGGAGCATTAATCGAGAAGCCATATAGAGAAAATCACCAGCTGTTGAGAGATTTGTCTCACTAATATCTTTTATATAATCGAGAAACTGATCGGTAATTTCAGATATAGAGATGTCTTTGGGGCTCAACTCACTTTTCTGCACTAAATAGAGCAGAAGGTCCATTGGTCCTTCAAAGGTATCAATATAGACTTCGTAAGCCGCCATTTACTCCACCGTTACGCTTTTGGCTAGGTTTCTTGGCTTATCAACATCACAGCCACGAATACAAGCAATGTGATAGGCAAGGAGTTGCATTGGTATGGCTGTAAGGAGCGGCATGAGCATTGGTAATGTCGCTGGAATTGGGATAATGAAATCTGCAAGATGCTTCATTTTATCATTACTCTCATTGCAGATAGCAATAATTCTACCACCACGTGCTTTCACTTCTTCAATATTAGACACTACTTTATCGAAAAGTGTATCGTTCGGTGCAATAACAACAACAGGCATATTTTCATCGATAAGCGCAATAGGACCATGTTTCATCTCAGCAGCGGGGTATCCCTCTGCATGAATATATGAAATCTCTTTTAATTTAAGTGCGCCTTCCATAGCTACAGGGTAGTTAAAGTGACGACCGAGATAGAGGAAATTTTCGGCACCTGCAAATTTACTGGCAATTTCTTCAATAGCACTGTTCATTGAGAGAATGGTGTTAATATGCTCAGGTATTTGCTGTAACCCTTTTACAATGTCTGCACCATACTCATGGGAAACTCGTCTCATGCGTCCAAGAAGAAGTGCGACAAGGGTAAGAACAGTAACCTGTGAGGTGAAAGCCTTTGTTGATGCCACACCAATCTCTGAGCCAGCATGGAGATAAACCCCACCATCAGTTTCGCGAGCAATTGATGAGCCCACCGTATTACAAATGCCTAAAACCGTCGCTCCTTTGCGTTTTGCCTCTCGAAGTGCAGCGAGGGTATCTGCTGTCTCGCCCGATTGTGAAATGGCAAAAACGATTGTGTGCGGTTCAATAATAGGGTTTTTATATCTAAACTCAGATGCATACTCAACCTCAACAGGTATCCCCGCAAGGTCTTCAATAATGAGTTCACCAACAAGTGACGCATAATATGAGGTTCCACATGCAAGCATAATGATACGACGAATTCCTCGTAACTCTTGCAGATTTAGTTTTAGTCCATCTAATTTAGCAGTACCATCTCCTAAAAGAAGTCTTCCTCGGAGAGCATTTTCTACTGTGTTGGGCTGTTCATAAATTTCTTTAAGCATAAAGTGGTCAAAGCCACCCTTTGCAATTGCTTCAAGATCAAAATCAATCTCGTGCACTTCTCTGTTTACCCGCTGGTTATGAATATTTTTCACTTCATATTTACCATCGCGGGACACAACCACATCGTCATCATCAAGATAGATGACCTGTTTAGTATGTTCTACAATTGGAGTCACATCTGAAGCGATGAAGATTCCATCATCTGCAACGCCCACAACAAGTGGACTCCCTCTTCTGGCGCCAATCATAACCCCTGGTTCATCTGAAGTAATGACTCCAATACCAAAGGCACCTTCGAGCATCCCAAGTACGGTCAGTACAGCTGCTTCGAGGTCGCCAGTATAAAATTTTTGAATCAAATGAGGAATAACTTCAGTATCTGTTTCTGACTTAAACTCATAGCCATCTTTAAGCAGCATCTCTTTGAGCACTGCATAATTTTCAATGATACCGTTGTGTACTACGGCAACTTTTCCATCTGCACTGAGGTGAGGATGAGAGTTCTCTTCTGAGGGGGCGCCGTGGGTTGCCCAGCGTGTGTGAGAAATTCCTGTTACTGATGAGAATGCCTCATCACCAATTTTATTTTCGAGATTTTGTAATTTACCTTTCGCTTTAGTTGTTGTAATTGCTCCATTTTCAAGGACTGCAAACCCAGCACTATCGTATCCACGATACTCTAACTTTCTCAAACCTTCGATGAGAATATTTATCGCCTGATTCGAACCATTATATCCAACTATACCACACATAATTACACACTCAAATTGTTAAAAACAGTGATTAATGTAGCAAATATTCAGGATTTTAGCGTTGGTGAAGACTTGATTTTATGGAGATTTACACTCACATATCAAAACTGGTATCCTAGAGCAACTCCTGGAGACACATAATATCGATTTTTGAGTTTACCATCACTATGAGCAGTAAAAAGAGAGATTTCTGGAGTAACAATTGTCGCAATCCAAAACCCATTTGGCAAATAAAGTTCCATATCAAGGGATAATCCAATTTGATAGAGATTAGCATGACTCGTTTGACTCCCCTCTTTGGTAAGTCGATTATCAAAACGTTTCTGAAAAAGGCTCACATAGCGACCGTTTATTCCACCAGAAACTTGGCCATAAGCATGTTGATATAGCGGTTTGCCTGCATTATAAGCGACAGAATAAAAGCTGTTCTCAACGCTTTTTTTAAGAGAATCACTTGAACGCTCTGTAGACGAGGCATAGCCAATGGATAGTCGTTGTTTCCAATTATAGCTTCTGTGTATATACGAGAGCTCAGTGAGATTGAGCATTGATTCACCTAAAGGACTAATAAATCGCGCCCCCACCTCAACACCATGAGCATTGAGGGACAACCGCTGACTCCCTTTTGCATACAGTACTGATTTATGCTGCTTTCTAAAAGTATTTGGGGTTAATTCTCTTTTGTTAGACCAGGCAAGGTCAATCATTTGTGCCTTTATAGCATCACCATCTTCGTAAGAGAGAATATAGCGCCCTCTCGGTACCGAATAACGAATTGTCTCTTTACCCGATAAAAAAAGACGAGAATATACTTGAGAATTGCTCGCATCATGAATAGTCATCATCACCCCCGGGAACCCTTTAAAGGTAATATTCGAATGTTTTTTTTGAATCCGCGCAAGAATGACATCTGACTCTCCCACAATGTTCATATCAAAACCCGGGTTTTGATTTTCTGTTTTGCCAAGGATCATCTCATTTTG
This sequence comes from Fibrobacterales bacterium, assembly GCA_051532055.1. Taxonomy (GTDB): domain Bacteria; phylum Fibrobacterota; class Fibrobacteria; order Fibrobacterales; family JAOPTW01; genus JAOPTW01. The sequence goes on from JAOPTX010000016.1 coordinate 23,940, forward strand.
AGTACTATTTCGAGCATACTCAAAGGCCTCAAAAAGGGATACTTGTGCATCAAGGTTAAAATCAGCGGCTCCTCTGAGTGCATTGAGCAAATGGTGCGTAAAAACTGCACCTTGATACTCTTCGGATTCTTGTGCAAATTCACCCCGAGCGCTTGAGGTAATCACAATAGATCCTTTACTCTTCAATTCATCCTTGTGAACTCGATGATTTTTAATGATCTGCCCCCCCTTTTGACGGAGTAAATTCCCGGATTCACAGGCATCCACAAACATAATTTTGAGATCAGCAGAGAGAGTTTCAAAATACCCAGTGAGCTCATCTTTACTGAGAGTATGACCATTGATATGGAGTGCATTGCTGCTTCCATGACCGGAATAGAAAAGAAGAACCATAGTCTCTTGACCATTACGCTTAAGCTCTTTGGCTCGACCATTAATCTCTATAAATGCATTTTTTATATCCCCAACAGGTCGATTTTTAAGAAGATAGACACGATCTTCAGGAAAGGTCTGAGAATCGATAAGCAAACGCGCCATCTCCTCAGCATCTTTCGCAGCATATTTAAGGGTCACTTCATTTGCAAGTCCACTATTATTCCCGATAAATAGTGCCAAACGCTGCAAATCACCTGAAAAAGCAACTGAGAGCAGTGTAAGGCAGATAATAATTAATCGCACCACCTTATTCTCTCATCAAGGTATACATCTGCACTGATATTGATCCGTGTATAGGGAGAGCAATTTCTCTATCATTCATAGGCATCGTAAAAGACTCTACAGATGTTAAAAGATAGAGCTCCTCACGTAGCCACGTATCATCGAGCACAATACTTGATTCAACAGCACTGAAGGATGTAACTGGCTTTAACATTAATGACACACCTTCATTAGTAAGATAAGGAGTAAGAGCCCCTGCATCATCACGATACCAAAGTTGCATATACAAAGGACTATTTGAGCGATATGAAATGGTAAGGGTGTCCCTCGCTGAAACAGCAGCGGGAGACCTACTATCGAGCAGCTCTCCACCAACACTTATCCGAATCTCACTCGAACCTTTCGCCTGAAAAAGACTCTGTTCTGAGACCGTCGATTGAGTTGACTGAGGATTATACATGATTAATACCGCGACACACACGATTGAAAAGAGGGCCGCCATCTGCAATTGAGGTTTTAGAAGGAGTCCGAGAACTTGATCTAAAACAGAGTTTTTACTTTGTATCGCCACACCTTCAAAAAGATCATTAAAACTTTTATTACAAGTTATAGAGCGCTGTTTTTGAAACTCATCTCGAATTTCGGGATTCTGATCCATTTCATTTTCGAACGTTTCTTCTTCAGCTGGAGTCATCTCGTTTGCGAGGTATGACTCAATACGGTAATAGGGGATTTTTTTATTCATGCGTACCCACGATTATATCTTTACTTCTCATTAGACGCTCCCAATAGCAGCGAGGTAACCTCATTGCGTGAAAAAAGCGAACAAACTATCATTATTGCAGCGAGGTCAGGAAACTTAGCTTCCAAACGCTTAATTCGACGGGAAATCGCTACCCGAGATACCCCCATAATATCAGCAATTTCTCCATGCTTAAGCCCCTCAATATAAAAGAGAAACAGTAACTCCCTACTCTCTTTATTAAAGGTTTTTAGAATTTTCTGAAGAGTTAAGTACCTATCAGTATCTTCCCTTCCAACATTTTTACAGGGAATCTCCTCTATAAACTCAATAGAGAGCGCATCTTTTTTCTTTTTAGACCGAAGATAATCAAGGCAATTATTTGTTGCAATACGATAGATCCAGGTAAACATTTGCGAAGTTCCATCATAAGAATCGAGGGAACGAAAAACCTTAATAAAAGTCTCTTGGAGTAGATCTTCCGCATCTTGATCGCAATGGGTGTACCTCCTACAAGTACGAAATACTCCATCTTTGTGAGTTGCATATATCTCTTCAGGTCTCATAGCACTCTCTTATTGTTTCAGTGTAAATCCAGAGAAGGCAACCCAAGGCATGAACCCTAAGCTGTTTACTGGAGTAATTTTAATATAATAGTTTTCACTCTCCACAGCGATTGCATCGACAAACAAAGTAGGATTTAATTTAGATACAGCGGTCTCATGCTGAATTTCTGTTAGGGTATTAAGACTAGAGCCCCCAAGCACCTTAAAATAAATAGAGGAATAGAGGCCATCCCTGATACAGCTTTCAATAGTAAGTTGAAATTGCCCTGAATAGCCAGCAAGATTCAGCAACAAATAGTCTTCTAAATCATCAACATACCAACTTTCTTCACCACTATTGTACAGCGATTCAACAACACCCACACCACCATACAAATAAGTGTCACAATCAAACCAAGCATCAATATGCTCTTTACCACTACTACTTATCATCACCTGCCCCGCACCAACATGAGGGAGATCCTGTACTGCTTGTGCCGAAAGAGGAGTATACTTTTTATTATAAAAAGACCGTCCCCCCATTTGGTCTATAACTACTAGTTTATAAAAGTCACTCCCATTATAGGAATGAAACTCTATCTCTAATCCTGTAGATGGACTATAAAAACGATGTAGACCTATAGGATGTAAAACTAACTCGGGCGTCTGCCCTGTTCGGTTATCTTCATAGATCAGAGAATAACTCAGAATATTATTGACAAAGCCCCCACTCGCAAGTAGAGGATTATCATCCGGTGATATATTTATTGCAAACTCACCCCCATTACTATATGAGCCACGATAGCTCACCATATCCACCTGAGGTGTTACATAACTTAACGTCTGATGAGCCGCTATATATGCCTCAATTGTGTCATTGAGTGAGGGTGTACCTACACTTCGCGGGATAATTGTTTTATCAACAGATAAATAGGATACTTTTACCGCATTGCCATCAAGAGTCATTACAAGGTTATTGAGCTCGGAGGATTTAAATGTACCTTCATTTTTAGTTGGAACCATATTAAAAAGAGTAACATTACCCAAACCGAAATACTCTGCAGTAGATTGTTCCAAAGAGAGCCAACAGGAAGAATCCTTTTGAACTACTTCCACGGTAAGGTTTTTTTGTGCATTATAATAAACGCCAGCAAAAGGAGTAACATTTGCAAAGTCATACTCTTGGTCAACCACAGGATCATAAGCACTTAAATTTGGTTGATATTCTCTCCATGTTTGCCCATGTTCAGCGATAAGAACAGAATCTTTTTGAAATGCCGTAAGTTCGAGACCGTTGAAAACTCGTGAATATCTATCAGCATACATTAAATTGTACCCCGTAGTAAGGTGCTGAGTATCAATACTCAAATACCCTTTATTAACAGACCGAACAATCGTATCAAGTGCATTATGATCTTGAATAAAGAAAAAAAAGAATTCAAAAGAGAAGGCGACGAGACTATTTCTCTCTGGCCTGCTATTATCCAGTGGTGTATCTTCATAAGGAAATGAACTATTAGTTCGTAAGTAATGGAGCATTCGTGACTTTAAATCAAATGCCATTCTTTTTTTATAGAGTTCATTTTTTTTCGTAATGTACGATCGTAAATAGTGTTGATTTGGGTGAAGTCGTCCTTGTTCTCCTTTAAGAGTAAGAACTGACACCGAATCATTCACAATAGTCGTATCTATTTTGGGAAGATCATCATATTGACGATCAAAAACAAACGCTTCATATTTATTATGCTGTTGATAAATAGCACGTGTTTCAATAAGAGCTAGGTCATAATACTCTTTTGGAACCAAGGCACCTAAATTAATTAACTCAGTGTATCCTTCAGCAATTTCATGAGTAATCAGTGTGTCTTTGATGTCATTATATTCCTGCCACATCACCCCACTCTTATAATTAAGAAAAAAACGTACATCAGCCTCGGCCATAGGAGCGTGATCTTCAGAATAGTGCGAAAATTCTCTCAATTGATTATTTAATGTAACGATCTCTTTTTCTAATACGAGAAGAGTATCCACAAATATCCGATCATCTGGATGGTACATATCTTCGAGAGTAAATTGATTTGATCCATTTGAATTCTCAAAAAACCATAACTTTGCAATGGCTGTGGCGTTATCATTAAAAATATCAGGAATGGGCTCCTGTTTTAGAGTAAAATGGTATACACCTGAGGAATCTACGGTATATTCAGAAATATTTTGAGGATAGTAATGATTGAAATCACCAACCATATGCCAAATGAGCACAGGTCTCACCTCACCTAAAGAGTCCTCTCTATCGGGCGCCATTTTAGTATAGTCTATTGTCGCTTTAAATTGAAGATATGGATCCAGGTCATCATCTGAATACACAGGAATAACACCATCATCAGTGAAAAGGTCCGTTAAGAAACACCCTGATAGTAACCCTATCAAAATTACCCAAACAAAAGCTACCACTCCTTTAGAACCCATGTACCCATCTCATCATCTCAGCTGGGTTAAAGTTAGTAATGTCTCTATAAACCATTGGCTATGTTGTATCTATTTTACACGACAGGAGTTATTTATAACTCCGAAAGTGCATCGAGAACAATAGCAGTTGTGATGAGTTCAGGCAGCACAATAGGGTTTTTAGGTTTTTTCGGAGAATAGAAAACATAGAGGGGTACGCCCGCACGACCAAAGGATTTAAGCTTTTGAGTAATTTTTTCATCACCATTTGTCCAATCAGCAACCATATAGGTGACCCCCTTCAGGGCAAATTCCTTTTGAATTCTCTCTGTTTTTAACACCAATTTCTTGTTTGACTTACAGGTAATACACCAGGATGCAGTAAAATCCAGGAAGACCGGCTTCCCCGACTCAAGTACTTGTGCTAAATTTTGTTCAGAGTAGGCAATTTCATCCTCTCCAATGAGCTGTTCCTGTGTGCCAGGCTCATCAATTGTTGGCTGAACAAGTAGCATGTATGCACCGCATGAAGTTGCCAGTATCACTAGCCAGACAAAAACTTTTCGCTTTTTGGAAAGTCCAAACCCTCCATTAGGGAGTGCATGGCTATAGAGCCAAGCATTGATTGCGAGCACTAAGAGAAAGACCGATGTCCAGGTCGCTAAATCACTTCCATATGCCTCTGTAAGTACTGTAAGTAACCAAAGAACGGTAGCAATAAGGAGGAATCCCATAAACTCTTTGAGCCGCAGCATCCAATTTCCGGGCTTAGGAACCCATTTCAGTGCACCTGGGAAAAGCGTTAAAACCATATAGGGCAAAGCCAATCCAAAGGCAACTGCAGTAAACATGACAAAAAGAATAATGGTTGGCTGACTAAAAGCAAAACCCATTGCTGAACCTAAAAATGGCGCACTACAAGGAGTTGAGAGCAAGGTCATCAATACCCCGTTAAAAAACGCCCCAATATAGCCACTCTTACCCGACATGAGACTCAGCTTACTATTGGCAGATGTGGGAAGAAAAATCTCGAACACTCCAAATAAGTTCAGTGCAAAGATGAGCATTATCGCAGCCATGATAATTATAAAGAGCGGATTTTGAAATTGAAACCCCCATCCTACCAGAGAGCCGGCAGAGCGTAATACAATCACAGACCCAGCAAGAGCCCAAAATGATACCGCAATACCCATTGAAAATGCACCACCAAGTTTTAATAACTTTATTCGAGACTCACCTGCTTGCTTAACCAAACTGAATACTTTGAGCGAAAGTACGGGAAGTACACACGGCATAAGATTAAGAATTAGCCCCCCAATTATTGCAAAAAGAATCATCATTCCAAAAGAGGTCTCTTCGGCACTTTTTTCAAAGGACCCATCATCAATTGCCTCGACAACGGCTTCAGTCTCTACTGGGCGATGGGCTTCCCCACCTACTACAATAGAAGTTGTTACCGGAGGAAGACACATCTTATCATCACACGGCTGATAGGTAAAATCAATGACCGTACTCAGTGAATCTTTTTTTGAAAATTCCGCACCTAACTTAGCAACGGGCACCATCACTACAAAATCGCCCGAAAACTGTGTTGTCGTCATATCGAGCACTTTAACATAAAGTACTTCGGGCTCGGGGAATTTAGGGGCACCAAAAGTTATCTTTTGTGCAGACACTTCAATTTGAGCCGGTATTAAATACTCATCTTCGGGACTATCTGAAGTGATATGCCAGCCATCATCAATGATAATATCGATAACGAGTTGTGATGCTTCAGAAACGGCACCTTTTGAGTAACGTGCTGTAACTATCGCGTGTTCTTCACCCTGGAGCGCCCAGCTACTGGTAATAGCTAAAAATAGTATTCCACATATAATGTTAATCATTTGATACCTCTATTAATGTTTCAACTGCGGATTCAATTTCATCCACCGTAAAAGGTTTGTCAATTACCATGCAACTTCCCATTGCTAATAACTCATCCATATTATACTGTTTTGATCGTCCTGTACAGAAGAGTACCTTTTGATGAGGATGATCTTGCCTGAACATCTTAAACACTTCAATACCATTCATTCCTGGCATATCTATATCGAGCACAAGCAGCTCAAAGGGGTTTTCTTCACTTAATACGCGCACCGCATCAAGGCCATTTATTGCCGATTTAACCTCGTACCCAAATGATTCCATAATACGAACTAACAATTTCCGAATCACATCATCATCATCAACGATCAATACTTTTTTACTGACAACTTCCTCTGATTCAATACTGTCTTCTTCGTGTACTTCACTATTTTCAGAGTCTAACATACTCGCAACAGGAAGATAGACAAAAAATGTTGTTCCCTCACCAGGCTTACTGATAACATCAATATACCCTTGGTGATCTTGAATAATTTTATCAAAGATTGCAAGTCCAAGGCCCGTCCCTTCATCTGCAGATTTAGTTGTATAAAAAGCCTGAAACATCCGTTGTATCGTCTCACTATCCATACCTTGACCACTATCAGTTACCGTAATGCAATAAAATTCCTCTTCATCATAACAGTCGTGCTTTTCACGGAATTCAGCATTTGCGATAAACTCTTTTAAGCCAATTTTTAGTTCACCACCCTCTTTCATTGCATCACGGGCATTCACGCATAGGTTGAGTATTCCATTCTCCACTTGACTTTTCTCCCCCAAAACCCAAGCTTTATCTAAGTCAGCATCATAGCTGATATGAATGGATGAATCAAATGACCCACGAATAATTTTTATCACATTACCGAGGGAATTAATAAGGTCCATCTTTTTCATCTGTTGGTCACTTTTTCGTGATAAGTCTAGTAATCGACTCACCAAATCAGAGGCACGTTTCGTACAGTGGTCTATGGTTTCAACATCTTCCACATCAAGAGAATCTGAAGGTGGCTCTTTTACCCACCTTTTTTTCATAAGAGAAACGGTCCCTACAATACCACCGAGAATATTATTAAAATCATGAGCCAGGCCTCCCGCCAAGGTCCCTACAGTTTCCATTTTTTGCGCATGGAGTAGTTGGTGCTGTAAGTTAATTTGCTGAGTGATATCATCAATTCTGAGAGCGAGTTCACCGCGATTAGAATTAAGCATATTATAGAGATGAGGCTGTAGGTATCGCTGTTTCCCATTAGGATTAGTGTGTACCACATAATCAAAAACAATCTCTTCTTCTTCTGAGCTGACAGTTTCCATCAGTGAGTCGGCGATAAATGAGAAGTCAGGCATCAATTTGCCAAATGGCTGCCCAATAGCAGCCTCTTCGGGAATGCCAAAATACGCTTCCGCTTTACCATTCCAAATGGTTACATTACCTAAAAAATCAAGACCAATTATTGCCGAAGGCATGGATTCGATAATGGATTCCTGCTGTTCCTTAAGCTCACGCACATTTGAGAGTAGCAGTGATTGTTCCATTACCACTGTTGCATACCGCACCATATTTTCAAAAAAGCCAATCACCTCTTGATGAATAGGGTCAGCCTTAAACCATTGGATACAGATAACCCACGTCCCTGCATCATCAATAGTAATAGCTTTAGCACACGACTCCTCGATAACAATTTTTGGAGCTATTTCTAACAGAGGTTTCCAGGTTTTTTGTGTCACCTTCCCACTATCTATCGTTTCATTTAAAAAGTCTTTATAGGGGTCTTCTTCATCTAATGAGACAAAATAAGGTATGGGCACCTCGGGGACATCATCATCTGAAGCGATATGAGTAACCACGAGACTTCGTTGCACACTTCCTCCTTGCACAATAATAGAGACGCGGTCTGCCTTTGTATTATGTAATATCTCATCAGCAAGTACCTGATAGAGGTCTTCATCATTTATGTAGGATGATATTGTTTTAATAAACTCATTAAAACTCTCTTGAAATTTAAAAAGGCCTTGCGTCTCTTCACTTCCCCGTTCAGCATGAGCCGTCTGCATCAACTTCAAAATTTGCATCAACAGTTTTTCATTTTGGGTACGGAGATCCTCAATGACTCCTTGCTGCTCATCAATCTTTCTGCGCTGGTCTTGTGGCATAGATTCTCTATCCAATTCTCTATGGGTTTTTAGTCTCGTTCAATCCTTTAAAATTGCAAAATTTTACCAGATTTCACCATTATTCAGTTAAAAAGGCACTTATAAACATTAAGTTTTTGCTTATAAGATATATGGTAAACGAATAAGATCGCACTCCGATTTCATGAAGAACAACATTTTGCCAGTTTGTAATTCCGATTTACTTACATTTATTCTGGAATATGGCAAAATAGCTCTGTAGAGCCCAAATAAGAGACTTATGAAAATAGCAGTATATACAAACGAATTTCCACCAAATATTTATGGTGGCGCTGGAATTCACGTTGACTTTTTGACACGAGAGCTTAAGAAAAAAGCTGAAATTGATGTTAAATGCTTTGGTGACCAAGATATCACTGATGGCTCACTCACCGCAAAAGGTGTCAGTCCTAAAATGCCCATTGCGAGTTCTGAAAAACTCCAAAAGGTATTTTCTACCCTTGATAACGACCTTCAAATGTCAATCATGACAGAGTCAGCTGATGTAGTACATTGCCACACATGGTATGCACATATGGCTGGAATATGGTCAAAGATCATCTTAGATATCCCACTCTTTTTGACTACGCACTCACTAGAGGCTCATCGACCATGGAAAGAGGAGCAGCTCGGTATGGGCTACCACCTTTCGAGCTGGATTGAGAAGACAGCATACAACGAAGCAGATGGTATTATTGCCGTCTCAAAAGAGATGAAAAAAGATGTTATTGATGCATATGGTGTTGACCCGAGTAAAGTTGAAGTAATATACAATGGTATTGACCTCGACTACTATCAACCCGACCGAGATGAAGCAACACTTGAAAAGTATGGCATTGATCCCAAAAAACCCATGATACTTTTTGTAGGCCGAATCACTCGCCAAAAAGGGATTTCACACCTTGTTGACTCAATCGAGCTACTCAACCCTGACACTCAAGTGGTACTCTGTGCCGGCTCCCCTGACACCCCGGAGATTGAGCAAGAAGTTCGGGAAAAAATTGAAGCAGTACAGAAAAAACGCGATGGCATCATTTGGATTAGTGAAATGGTGGACCATAAAGACCTGCGTCGTTTTTATACCCATGCGGATGTATTCGTGTGCCCATCACTGTATGAACCATTTGGCATTATAAATCTTGAAGCAATGGCCTGTGAAACACCTGTAGTCGGAAGTGCCGTTGGTGGCATACCAGAAATTATTGTTGATGGTGAAACAGGGTTACTGGTTCCCCTTGAATCTGAATCAAAAATTAACTTTGAGCCCAAACACCCAAGGGGCTTTCACAACTCCCTCGCCTTTAAAATTAATCAATTATTGGACAACCCATCTCTTAGAGAGTCTATGGGAAAGGCAGCACGAAAACGAGTTGAAGACATTTTTTCGTGGGAACGCATTGCAGAGCAGACACTAGCATTTTATCAGAGAGTTATACATGACCGGAACAACAAAAAGCAGTAAAAAGAGCGCCGCTCCAAAAACCAAAGACGTTAAAAAAGTGGCAAAGAAAGCTCAAACAAAAACAGCACGTAAGGTGAAGAGTCAATTCCCCCCACTGTACACCATCACCATTGAAAATGTTAAACCCATAGTAAATGGCGGTGACTTCCCTATCAAACGTGAACCCATGGACTGGGTAAATGTTACGGCCGACCTTTTCCGCTGTGGACATGAAAGGTTTGAAATCAATCTCCTTTACCGAAAAAAAGGTGACTCGAATTGGTTAACTTCACCTATGAAACTTGTTGATAACGATGAGTGGGCTGGATCATTTCAAGTAACAGAGCTTGGCCTCTATGAATATACCATTGAAGGCATCACTACAGAAATTGAAGACCCTTACCCCAGTAAACTCGAAAAAATTTATGAAGTCCGGGTAGACCCACACTATGCACGTAATAGTTCGTGGTACGAAATCTTCCCTCGATCACAAGGTAAGGTACCAGGAAAAAGTGGCACCTGGAATGATGTGGTTGACCGAATCGAAGACATCAAATATATGGGCTTCGATACACTCTATGTCACCCCAATTCATCCCATTGGCTTTACCAAACGAAAAGGCCCCAACAACGCACTTGTGGCACGCACTGAAGACCCAGGTTGTCCATACGCCATTGGAAACCTCGAAGAAGGTGGACATTACAGCCTGGAGCCGCAACTCGGAACTGAAGCAGAATTTGACCGTTTTGTAAAGGTATACAAAGAGAATGGATTTAATCTCGCTCTTGATGTTGCCCTTAACTGCTCTCCTGACCATCCCCATGTACATGACCACCCAGAATGGTTTTATCACGAAGCAGATGGCTCTATACAATGCGCTATCAATCCTCCAAAGCGTTATGAAGACGTATACCCTTATAACTACGTTAATGAAAACTATGAAGAGCTTTGGGAAGATGTTCGGGACATGCTTATTCACTGGACTGAAAAAGGATTTGATATATTCAGAATTGACAATCCTCACACCAAGCCGTTTGCTTTCTGGGAATGGATCATTAAAGAGGTCAAGGCAAAGCATCCTCATGTCGTATTTTTGGCTGAAGCTTTTACCCGTCCAAAATTAATGCACCGTCTTGCTAAAATTGGTTTTGACCAATCCTACAGTTATTTTACTTGGCGTGAAGAAAAGCGGGAATTTGAAGAGTACCTCAAAGAGTTGACTCAATCCGATGCGAAAGAGTATATGCGTGTCATCTTTTTTCCAACCACACCGGATATCTTACCCAAGCATTTACAAAATGCTCCCCGTGAAGCCTTTGAGCTCCGCGCCTTTTTAGCCATGACATTATCGAGTCTATCGGGAATATATAGTGGCTATGAACTCTGCGAAAATGTACCGAGCCCTGTGAAAGATGAGCTTCTTGACTCTGAAAAATATGAGTTTAGTGTTCGTAATTGGTGGGCTCCAGGAAACATTAAAGAGTTTATCAGTAAAGTGAATTGGGCAAAAAAAGTAAATAGTGCGCTATGGGAATATGATAACCTCGTCTTTCATAGTGCGGGTAATGATCAAATCATGGCCTACTCAAAAAGAGATGAGACCAATGGCAATACGATACTTTGCATTGCCAATCTGGACTCGTATAATGTTCAAGAATCAATGGTGCATCTAGACATGCAAGCACTGGGTCTTGAAAATGGTGCAAGTTTTGAGTGTCTCGACATACTGAATAACGAACAATATATCTGGCATGGCAATGATAACTATGTCAAGCTCGACCCAAAACAACAACCGGCCCACTTTCTTCAAGTGCGCCCCTTATAGCAGAATTTGGAGAGATACTTTATGAGAAAAAAAGTTAAAGTTGAATGTCCCTGTTGTAATTCAGTGATGGAGGTCGACACCGCAACTGGTGTTGTCCTTTCTCACTCTTCACAAAAAAAAGAGACACAATCTCTTGAAGAGTTTATGGAAACTGAAAAGAACAAAGTCTCTATCCTCGATAAAAAATTCAAAGAGGGCAAAGAGAAAGAGAAATCAAAATTCAAAGCCCTTGAAGCAAAATTTAAACATGCCCAAGATAACGAAGATACACTCGATGACCCGCCACCCAGTGTATTTTGGGATTAATAGAAGGCTAACACTACTATGGAAATTTTCGACGTACACCCAGACAACCCACAAAAACGCCTCGTACAACGGGTCGTTGATATATACAACAAAGGGGGGCTCATTGTCTATCCTACTGATGCAGGCTATAGTGTTGGGTGTAATGCAGAAGACAAAAAGGCAATAAACCGCCTCTACAAATTAAAAAAGCCTATCAAAAAATACGTAATGGCTTTGATGCTTAATGATTTCTCTCGTATAACTGAATATGCCAAAATGGATAACTTTGCGTTTAAATATATCAAACAAAGAGAGTCTGGCCGCTACACGTTTATCCTACCTGCACAGATTCACATTTTACGCAAATTGGATGTTAAAAGAAAAGAAGTGGGTATCCGTATGCCCAAACATCCTTTTCTTCAGGCATTTTTTGAGCTGACCAATGATCCCATTTTAAATACTGCCGCCCACATATCAGAAGATGAATTTTACACTAGTCCTGATGATCTTATTAAAGCATATAATGGCAAGGTTGATGCTATCGTCACCTGTGGTGAAGTCCTCCTTGACCCTACAAATATTATCAGTCTAGTGGAAGGGTACCCTGAGGTTCTCAGAGGCGAAGAATAACATGAGTATTGCAATTATCACCGGTGCATCATCAGGTATTGGCGCATCATTTGCAAAGAAACTCGATTCCGTAGGACTCAGTGAAATTTGGATTACTGCTCGCCGTATTGACCGTCTAGAAGCTCTTGCTGAAGAACTCTCTACACCTGTTCGAGTTATTGGAGCAGATTTAACGATCTCGAAAGGGCTCGGTACTCTTACCGGAATCATTACCGAAGAAAAGCCCGACATCTCCTATCTTATAAACAATGCAGGTTTTGGTAAAGTAGGTTCTTTTACAGAAATCTCTCTTGAAGACACCCTTGGCATGATAACCCTTCAAGTTTCCGCACTCACCGAAATCACTCATACAGCCCTCCCTTACATGAAGAAAGGAAGTACGATTCTTCTTGTTTCATCCCTTGCATCTTTTGTATCTATGCCAGGTTTTGCAACGTACTCTGCAGTAAAGGCTTATATAACCAATCTTGGTTATTCACTGTATCGAGAATTAAAGCCCAGAGGGATTCATGTAACAACAATCTGTCCAGGACCCGTCAAAACAGAGTTTGGTGCGCGTGCTCAATTTACAGTAGTATCAAAAGGAACTGATGTTGTTGCAGAAGATATCACCTCTCTCGCTCTTGCAGATGCACAGAGAAAACTCCCCTTCTCAATGTTTGGAGCCACACCCAAATTGACCAAGTGGGCCATCCGGATTCTTGGAAATCGCATTTCGAGCTTTATAATCTGGCACTATATGCAACGCGAAATGAGCAAACAAAATTTACGGTAAGAGAGATTCAACCCGCTCTTTAAGACTATTGGGCTCAACTATTTCACAGGCACCTGTGGCAACACGCCCCACCAGCCACCGTTCAAAATCGACAGTGATATACAGCTTCAATGCAATAGTTTTTTTGGATCCATCACAGTCCGCAGCGGGGTCAAAATGAGCATCTTTCATATGACGATAAAACCACGACTCTTTACTTTTTAAAACAACGCGCTCCACGCTCTCTTCACTGTTTTCGTTACTCCACTGAGCAAACTTATACTTATAAAACTCTTGTATCTCTTTTTGATGTGTACTATCAAAATAGTGATCCGGTATTTTTCCGGATAACACTTGGATTATTCCTTTCATGCGATCAAGGCGAAGGGTGCGGAGAAGTGACTCATTCTTTTTACCATAACCCATCACATAGAGCTGTCCAATACGGAGTACAAGTTTTACGGGATAGAATTCAATCATACTCTCTTCATCGCGACTCGATGTGTATTTACCAATGCGAATAGCCTGCTGGTTATCAATAGCCTGCAAAATCTTATCCATAGCAGGATTCATTTTAATGGAATCAGGGTTTACCGCAAAAGGACCATGACTAATGATCCAATGAGTATCTGACTGCTGTAGTTTTTGAGGTGAAGAACGATTCTCTAAAAATGACCCAACATGATTGAGAAGATCTTGATACTGCGCCATTCCCGAGCTCGAGAGATCTTGAGTCATTTTTTTAAAAGCAATAATAGAATCATCATCAATCCAACTTTCGCGCGATTGAATATGAAAGGTGGATTCTCTTCCTATTTGATTGTCTTTTCGTACAAAATCTTGATTGTTGAGAGCTATCTCTTTTAAATATCGCGCAAGAGTGCGATCATCGATGGGATCACCATACTCTGATTCAATCTGATGAAGTAACCTCGTTTTTGTCCATTCACGCTCTTTAAGGAGGGACTCAATAAGAGAAATGCGTTGATATTTTGAACTCTCTTTTTTCATGGGTTAGCCTTACTCAATAAACTGAAGTATAAAGTAAAGAGAAGTAATATGACAAAATTTGTCAAACCTATCAATGTCCATACTCTACTATCGCCCTTTATGGACAATTTTAACCCTTTCCCATAGTAACACCCACCCAAGTAACACTCTTTTATTCTGTATTTTTAGATATGCCGAAACGACAATTCCCTCGACCTCACTCGTAAATTAAGATATAATACTATATATGAGATTGAAACCATTAAATGCGCAGACAGCAATCACCGATATGATAGAACAATCACAATCGGTATATGATAGACCTGTTTTATCAGAAGAGGACTACAAGACTAAAATGCGCGACCTACTTCCTGGTACAGCCCAATCTCAACTTGAATCAGATGAGCTTCAGCATATATCTGATATGGTTGAACGATACGAGCAACTTTCGAAACAGTATCATGACAGCGACGAACGAGTCACCCTTAGAAAATTGATACAACGCAAATCGGAGTAACACGTGGCCGGTTACATTATTGCACTTGATCAGGGAACAACCAGTTCACGAGCAGTTCTTTTTACTGACACATTAGACCTTGTCGCCATTTGCCAAGAAGAGTTCCCCCAATGTTTCCCTCATGATGGCTGGGTTGAACACGACCCTGAACAGATCTGGCAGAGTCAACACAATGTATTACTCAAACTCATTACAGAAAACAATATCTCACCTTCTGAAATTATTACCATCGGCATTACAAATCAACGAGAAACTACTATTGTGTGGGACCGCACAACAGGTACCCCCATATATAACGCTATTGTCTGGCAAGATAGACGAACAGCCCCTCTCTGTGAAGAACTTAAACAACAAGGATTCACCGCTACTATTCAGGAAAAAACAGGTCTGGTGATCGATGCCTATTTTTCGGCAACCAAGCTGAAATGGATTTTAGATACGGTGCCCGGAGCTCATGAAAAAGCATTGAAGGGAGACCTCCTTTTTGGCACTGTTGACAGTTGGCTCATATGGAAGTTAACAAATGGTGCACACCATGTAACTGACGCATCGAATGCCTGCAGAACAATGCTCTTTAATATATCTGATATGTGTTGGGACACTGAACTTTGTAATACTCTCTCTATCCCTATGGGAATGCTCCCCGAAGTAAGAGACTCATCG
The DNA here is from genome assembly GCA_051532055.1 of Fibrobacterales bacterium. GTDB lineage: Bacteria > Fibrobacterota > Fibrobacteria > Fibrobacterales > JAOPTW01 > JAOPTW01. Next base: position 39,514 of record JAOPTX010000016.1, read on the forward strand.
GGCTCTTTTGGTGAGTGGTTTCTGGATGGGGTTGCTATTCCTCTATCTGGAGTGGCCGGCGATCAACAAGCCGCTACCTTTGGACAACGCTGCTTTGAAGAGGGAATGGTTAAAAACACCTACGGCACTGGCTGTTTTATGGTAATGAATACGGGAGCTAAACGAGTAACGAGTACTCAAGGGCTCCTTACTACTATTGCGTGGAGTTTAAACGGCATACCTACTTACGCCCTTGAAGGCAGTGTCTTTATCGCTGGCGCTGCTATCCAATGGCTCCGTGATGGCTTAAAACTTTTTTCAAATGCTCAAGAATCAGAGATCCTCGCACACCATGCAAACAAAGATGATCAGGTTGTGGTCGTTCCTGCTTTTACCGGACTGGGTGCACCGTACTGGGATATGTACGCCCGTGGCGCAATTTTTGGATTAACTCGTGATACCGGCATAGAAGAAATTACTCGGGCCACTCTAGAATCAATCGCATTCCAAAGTTATGATATTTTACAGTGTATGCAAAGAGATAGTGAAACAACAATTCCTGCCCTGACCGTCGATGGCGGAGCAACTGCTAATAATTTCCTCATGCAATTTCAGGCTGATCTCTTGGGTATTCCCATTGAGCGCCCCCTAATTACTGAGTCTACTGCACTTGGTGTAGCCGCTCTTGCGGGACTGCATCATTCACTCTGGACAATGGATGCATTAAAGAACAAACACATTGAAAAAACGTTTTCTCCATCAATTGATACAAAGTATAGAGCGGACCTCATAAAAAAATGGCATAGTGCAATTCAACGAGTTCTTTCAGACCCTGATCAATCACATGGAATGTAGATATAAAAAAAGGCCCTCTCTATAAAGGACCATAGCATTAAGAGCACTAAACGTTATCCGTCTATTTTCCCTTTAACATCATTCACGTCATCTTGACTGACTCCCATTTCATCCATTACTTCTTGGAGTGCACCTGGATTCATCATCAATTCGCCAACAATTTTTTGAATTGCTGAAGGGTCGATACCCATTTCAGCTATTTTTGACATTGCCCCAAGTGGGTTTTCTTTGACCGCTGAGACGAGCTCTTGCGCTTGCTCAGGCGTGATATTAAGTTCTTTAAATATTTCTGATAGTTTAGACATAGAAGACCTCTTTTTTAATTAATAATAGCAAATGGAATGATGTTTTTCATTCCATTACTCAATGATATACAGCTCAACTTCATCCTCACCAACACCATTCACAACGTCATCAGTTTGATCATACTCATACAATAGATCAAAATCACTTTCCATATCTTCAAGCATTAATATCGCATAGCGCTCTTGCATAAGGTCAACTTGCTGTGACAGGGGGGCATACAACAACACACCAATAATCCCGAGAACCATCACTGTTATTGAACTCATAGTTTTGATACTATAAAAAAGTATTTGCCGTTGTTTCTGTTCATGAATAACAGCAGTACTAAAGTGAAGTTCCTCTGGAGAAACCGATTTGAAAAGGTTACTCAGTGACGATTCACTATATTTCTTATCAGACATATTCTCCCCCTCTATTCAGTAACACTACCATTTTTTGTTTTGCCTCATGAATCCTTGATTTAGCTGTGCCTTCTTTAATATTCAAAATGATCGCAATTTCATTATATTGAAAACCTTCTATCTCCTTCAAAATCAGCGGTTCACGATATTTCCCTTCAAGTTTTTGTAAGGCACTATTAAGATGGGCGACTTCTGGGCGTACCGAGGCTATTGCAGGGGCATGCAGCGATTCTTCAAAGACTTCAACAGGCTTGAGATGCTTACGTACATACTGTAAACTCACATTGCGCACCAGTCCAAATAGCCAAGTACTAAATGCAGCATTCTCCTTAAAGCGCATCAATGATTTTTGTAAGGCAATAAAAGACTCTTGTACCACATCATCTACACACCCTTTGTTACCAATGGTGTACATGACCATCCGCCGAACACCATCAAGATATCGTTCAGCCAATTGATCAAAGGCCGGTTTAGAGCCAGCCTTAATTTGTTGTATCAACTCACTATCAGTCACACAGTACCTACGTTAAAATGAAAGTCCAACGTCTCTATTTATCCCAACCCTTACCATACTTGCCTCTCTTACCTTTATCACTGAGGCGATGCATAATGTATGTATCCCACTGGTCTTTAGTTAGAAGCTCTTTAATTTTAGCATCTTTTTCAAACTGTTTAATTTGAATCTGCGCCCATATATCACCACGTTTGTTGCAATTTTCAGTTATAAGGCCCATATCAAATGTATCATTGAGTATCATTTTTTTAAGGACAATTTTATGTTCTTCCGATTCTAACTTCAGAAGGGCAACTTGTTTATGATGCGCACTCAAAATCACTTTCACTTGCTCTTGGGTTGACTTATCAAGCCCCAGCTTTTTAAAGAGTCTATTAAATTTAGGCCCTTTAGCCATTCGCTTGCACTCTTTATCTCCTTTTGGACACTCATATTTTTTACCACCGCCATCACCATACCTTTTACCATGGCCATATCCTAGGCCTTGAGCCACAACCATAGTTGCTGCAAGCATGAGTATCATTAGTAACTGTTTCATTGTATCACCTCTTTTATTAATCATTCTTTTTAACTATAAGTGTAATGGACGACCACTTTCGTTCGATAAAAATGAAAGTTATTTCACATTGTCTTATTTATTGGAATAATGCTATTCTGAGGTCAATAGGCGAATAGTATCTTCATATTCTGGAAATTCAGACAGCAAGTCATCTCGCTTTGCCAGCTCAAAATCCGCAAAATCAAACCCTGGCGCAACAGTACATCCAACAAGAGCATAGTCATTTGCCTCTTCGAGAGATGCCCCAAACCAACAGCCGGCCTTTACCATTCCTTGAAACTGTTCTCCAGCATCAGGGTCAGAGCCAATTTTAAGATGAAAGAGCACTCCCATGGGGTCAATGACATGAACAATCAATGGAGTGCCGGTATAAAAATGCCATATTTCATCAGACTGAATACGATGAAAGTGAGATACTTGCGTACCTTCTAAAAGAAAATAGATAGCAGTGGAAGCTGACCGCACACCTGAAAATCGTTCTGGGGGATTTTCTAGTTGATCGCCCGACCGATAGCTTTCAGCAAAATAGCCTCCTTCAGGGTGTTGAGTCATCTGCAATGATTCAATCCAATAGTCAGCGCTCTTTTGTTCTGTCACCTTTTTCATTTTTCTACAACTCCGTTAAGGTAGTGTTCTAACTCATCCAATAATTCTTTTTGAGCATAGTCAAGATTCTCATTTGATCTGAGTTCACCGATATCCCTATGAGCATCAATCAAAGTATACCGCTTATTCCCTCGAAAATCAATACTGTCAGCAGTACTATCTAATGCCTGCTTTAAGTAGGTAGTACAAGCGGTAAGAGATGGCCCCCTTAACGCATCTTTAAAATTTCTATAGAGAATTCGTTCAGCAAGTATATTTATGTGCGGTTGAGAAAACCCACCTACCAGTTCAATTTTCCGCGCAAGATCTCCGTTACGATATACATAGGAAAGTTCGTCATCCCCCCGCGGCACAAACCCTTTTGTATAAAGAGCCGCATCAGGGTCAACCTGTTCAACATCATCGTACCGATACTCTTTATGGTAGGTAATAATCTTTTCCAAGAGAGTATCATGCTCTTTGAGCCAGGCGATGTTTTCCGTGACGAGTGCTGCTCTTTCATCACTCCAGTGACTTTTATATCGATCAAGTACCGGAAGCAGTATATCTGATCCATCTTTTTTACGGATAACCCATGTCTCTTCTTCAATGGATGCTTCAGTCAATTCTGCAAAGGGAGTCCGGTCGAGAATAAGCCAGATTGTTTGGTTGGTGTAACTCTGGGATAGCCCAAGACTCAGTACAACATGTTGATACCCTTGTGCGGCCCCTGCCTTCACTTGTATCGCAATGGCCATAGTATGATATTTGGGGAGTAGCTCAGGTACTTTTGTAAGTTTTTTTAGATATTCAGCCTCGACCTGTTTTTTAAATCCATTGGTAAGATAACGCCACATCTCACCCTCTTTAGAAAACCGCTGTGCCAGTGCAACTGTTGCTTCAACATCAACCATAGCATTATGAGCCTGCCCTGTTGCAAGATTATTTTCACTGCTTAAATATTCAAGTTTGAGGGTTGGCTTTTCCGCGACCGTTGGCCATTTGATTACTGAAGGCTTATAAAGGAAGTAGACCGCTGCAATAGGGAGTAAATCAAGCCTGCCACAATCATTATAAAATTGATGTTGATACGGGCTCAGTAGATTACGATAAAACATAAAGCGTAAAAACTCGTCATCAAAACCCATTGTGTTATAGCCCACACTGATCGTTCCCGCTACATTCATGAGCTCATGAATGGCACAGGCAGCATCAAACTCACTCATACCACTTTTCAGGGCAGTCAGTGACACTCGATGAGTAATAGTTGCGTAGGGCGAAGGGATCACATCGGGGCGCAGGGCTATTTTAAATTCATGCCGCTCGATTTCATGTAAATTCTGATCTGTCCGAATCGCAGCAAATTGCACTACCTGATCAAAGCATTTGTTGAGGCCTGTAGTCTCTAAATCGTAAAAAAGAAAGGTTTTCATAATGAGAAATATACAATTTGTGAATGAGAACTTTGTGAAATGTACTTTTTAAGGCTTTACTAGGACCCTTTTGAATAAGTGACATAGTTGACAGAAGTTACGTATCCCCCCAATCTCTCCCATGATTTTTTCTAAGCAGCCTAAATTATTATTACATTTGGAATTAAGCACTTAGACCAGATACCACCATGACCAAATCAATACTCATTGCTTTTATGCTGACCACTATCACTACTGTATTTGCGGTTCCTCCAATAGAGGCTCTCAAACTGATAACAGCATACCCCGATCATCTTGATTATTATATTGAAGGCGATATTGTATGGCATGATGGCACGGTAACCCAATGGGATGATGGCAAAAAGAAAAGCTTTGATGAAAAACTAACCAATGCTGATTTAGAAGATCAAATGAGTCAAACATATGACCGGGCAACAATCACCAAAGAGACCCGAAAAGATTTTGATCCAGGTCGTATTCGCTCGACACCCTTTTTTGAGACTATGTATGGAGGATCTGAAGTTGATGTTGACTTTAACATGGTTGAAGTCGAATGGTTTGGCGAAAACCATAAAGTAACGACAGTGAATGATATTAATCTAAAACTGGCTGAAGTAGCAGACCGTTTAAAACATCATGAAGAGTACCTGAGCCCCAGTGCGGGAACGTACAACTTTCGTGTAATTGCAGGTACAAACCGATTGAGCTGTCATAGTTTTGGTATTGCTATTGACATCAGTATCAATGTGAGCCGGTACTGGAGATGGGACAAAGACTGGGAAACACGCCCTGGCCATATTTCAATACCAGATGATGCTCTTATGGAAATCATTGGGATTTTTGAAGAATTTGGCTTTATCTGGGGTGGCCGCTGGTATCACTATGATAGTATGCACTTTGAGTATCGCCCAGAGCTTTTAGTAAAGTAACGGCCCCTAAGAAAAAAAACATGCCATGACAAATACTGTCACCGCTCCCATTCTATATTTACTATAGAACTAAACGGGAGAACAATTATGGCATGTTTAAACAAAGTTACCCTCATTGGCAATTTGGGTGCAGATCCGGAAATCAAAACAACTGTGCAAGGTGTGAAACTCGCACGATTCAATGTAGCAGTTACCGAAAAATATAAAGATCAACAAAATCAGAAACAAGAGAAGACCCAATGGTTTACCGTCATTCTCTGGAGACGTCTTGCTGAGATAGCAGAACAGTTTCTTAAAAAAGGTTCTATGGTCTATATTGAAGGCAAACTGGAAAATTCGAGCTGGGATGATGAAAAAACTGGTGAGAAAAAATATAAGACTGAAATTCATGGACTTAACATGCAGATGCTTAGTTCATCAAAACATGTTTCTGAATATGCTGTTGGTCATTCAAACATGAGTACTATGGCATATTAATGCCATAATTTTTAAAGATATTCTTGTACAATCCTTGGCGCTTGATCGTTTTTAGACCACGGTTAAACGCCTCAAGAAGCTCCCTTGCGCGAACACTTTTTTTTGATATTCCAACATAGGACAAATGTCTCTGTAAAGGATTCTTCACCGCCTGAATGTGATGACTTTTGTCAACGTTAATAAGAATAGAGTTCGCAACTCTCTCAGTTTCGACAACAAGGTCCACACGTCCCTTGATGAGGCGGATAAAATTCTCTTTATTACTCACGTCCTCAACCCGCTTAAACGAAGTTGCACTATCAAATTCAGGACTATTGGCATATCCTCTACCAACCCCAATATGCAGGCCGCTTAAACTTTCTAATCCCCTGTACATAAACCCATCTGTTTTCCTCTTGTAAAAAAGCACTCGGAGTGTATCAATCGGCGTACTGTACAGCAAATATGACTCACGTTCTTTGGTTTTATACACTCCCAAAATCGCATCATAACTTCCGACCTTCGTACCATGTAATGCTCTTGCCCAAGGAACAAAATTAAGCTTCACTGAATACCCAACTGATTTATATGCCGCAGTAACTATCTCAGTATAGAGCCCTCCTCGTTTATCCGATTCTGTAAGATAGGGTGGATAATCATATTGAATTGCCAAACGTACAACGGGTCTCCCTATTGCGCATCCAATCATTACAACTATGATTACTATTATTTTTTTAAGCATAACTTACGCAGTTAAAACGAACCTATAGTGTACCATAATTTATCAAAATAATCTTACTTTCTTAAAATTCGCTCTGAGACCCCTGATCTACGCATTATTGACTGCCCAACTGCCGAAATAACACTTTCAGCACCCCCTACAATACCCGCGAAATACTTCGCACGAGTGACTGCAGTATAGAGAATTTCTTTAGTCATGACACGATTCATCTCTTTCGGGAGAGCAATCAACGCATATTCATACTCAGAACCTTGAGATTTATGAACCGTTATGGCAAAAGCAGTATCAAATTGAGCGATATCTGAGACGGGATATATCCCAACAGAATCATTTTCCGGAATTGCAATAAAGTAGTTGTCACCAGATGCAATCACCACTCCACAGTCACCATTAAAAACCCCATGGGTATAGTCGTTTTGGGTTATCATAACCTGAAGCCCTGGATAGACTCCCTCACGTACTTCGTACTGAAGTTCACCCTGCATATACTCAAAGAGAATTTGATTTATTATGGCAGTCCCAACAGGTCCACTTCGAGTGACTCCCAAAATTTGAGATTGATTCATATAGGCGAAGAGTTCTGTAAAAAGTTCCTTCACTGTTGCATCTTCTACAATTTTGGTCCGTATCTCAGATGGTGTCAAGCCACTCTTCATTTTTTTTGTTAGGGCTGCAATTATCCCGCAATACGAATGGGTACGAGTCCATGCATTATGGTATACCGATGTTTCTGCATAAGGTTGATCAACCAAATGAAACCGACACCAATCAATAAGGAGTTCTTTGAATGGGTCACGCTCTTTGGTTCGTTCACCTGGTTCAAGGAGTAGAGTGCCCTGAGTATTACACCGTTTTGCCCCTTCATCATCTATCACAACCATGGGCCATTCAGGGTATCCATGTACATGAGGTAATTCCGCTACTACTCTCTCTGCGTCTTGCTTATTAATTAAGGCACTCAAAGAAAGAATTGAAGCTTCTGAACGATGACTTTTACTGAGTACCACCATTGAATCTTTTAATAGATGATGAGCGCCGAGTTCAAGGTTTTTACATGAGGCATCGTCCATCTCGGTTCCAAGAATATTTTGAAGCGCCTTGACTGATTCGGATGTCAGACTCGGGTTACCCTCTGGAATAGTTTTTCCAAATAGGTCACTCAGAACTGCCCCTGCCTGTACCGAAGGAAGCTGATTGTGATCACCTAAAAGAATAATACGGGTATCAGACTGGAGCGCCTCAATAATATTCAGGAAGAGTGCAGCGTCTACCATAGAAACTTCATCAATAATTACAATTTTCGCCGGGTGCTTATTATCACGACCATAAGTAAAGCGATTACGCCCTGGGTTATATTTTAAAAATCGGTGGATCGTTTGGGAGTCAATAGAATCGAGCAGCGAGTCCTTCATATCTGATTCACCTTGAGGAATGAGCGCAACACTTTGTTCAACCGATTCCGCCATTCGCGCTGCAGCTCTACCCGTTGGAGCCACCATACTGATCTGATTTGAGTGTAAGTGAGGATTGAGCCGCACTAATACCCGAAGAAGGGCAACAACCGTACTTGTTTTACCGGTACCAGGCCCACCTGAAATAACAGAGAACTGTTTCTGTGCCGCCATCAAAACCGCCGCTTGCTGACGCAGATGAAAATGCATGGGACGAGAACCCAGCACCATAGGTTTTTCTATAAAGACATCGTTATAGGCCAATTCCAAATCAGGAGAAATAGTTAAAGGAGCCGTATCAATGATCGAATCGAGCCAGAGAGAGAGACGTTTTTCTACCCCAAAGTATTTCCCCGTATAAAACCCATAAGTCGCATCATACACAAACAGTGAGCTACCACTAGGGCCTTCGCAAAAAACAGGACCGAGCATATCCAGTCTTGATACCACATGATTCATTGCACTGGAAAATTGATGTTTGAGTGCAATCGAATCAAATAGAGAGACGAGTTGGTCTGCCAGAACGACATCTTGAGTTACAATTTTCTTACGTTCAATATACCCTTCAATCACCTCAATAATTTCTTGGTCTGTTTCACCAGGTAAATAATAGAGATGTCCCAACCCAGTAGAAACAATAATTAATAGTTGGGCAAGGGTACTATGCGAGTCACGGACATTATTATTTAATAACCTATCTGAAAGTGTAGTCAATGAAAGATGAGCACCATCGATACAACCCGATTCTACAAGAAGATACACTGCAACAAAAAAAATATCTTCTTTCTCACTTGGCCTAATACCACCTTTGAGAGCCGCCTCACTCGGACCAATAGTTTCAATCCAGCACCGGGTCTGTAGTAATGCATCCATTATTTATCTCCACTTATTTCAGGGTGCGCATCACGAATCATTTTTTCAATATCTATAGTATAGTGTTCTTCAATTATTGTTGCAGACTCTGGGCACATACATACATATCCATCATTGGATCCGGGCTGCATGCCTCGTATATAGAGATAGTAGACGCCACCAAAATGAGTATCAAAAGAGTAGCCAGGTAGGGCTGCCTGTAACCAACGATGGAGAGCAAGCGCATAAACCTGCAATTGTATATCATAATGATCTCGAATCATACTCTCTTCAATTGCCTGGGCATCATAGCCATTTTCTAAATAATTTGATTTCCAATCGAGAATGTAATAACGTCCCTCAAAACGGAAGAGCAGATCAATAAATCCTTTTACAAAATGAGCATCTTCATTCTTTGTAAAAAGTTGCACGCTCTCTGAATGGAGATAACTAAACTGAAACTCCATTTCAGCTTTAAGATCTTTTTCGGGAATTGTTGCCAGGGAAAAGGTATTGAACGGGTTGCGCGCATCGATCATCGGGGCAGTTAAACAGTTATGTATCAATCGTCCAATTGCCCGATAATGCTGAGATCCAATACCATATTTTGTACAATAGAATTCAATTACATCCGCTGTCTTTTTATTCTTAAGTAGTGCAACCCCTGCATCTTCTCCAGACAATGCACCCACTTCGGCAAAGGAGATATGTTCAAAAATATCGTGTAAGCAATTACCCGGCTCAGCTCCTCGGGGAATATCTTGAATATATTTATCAAACTGTGCCGGCCGTGGAGCCGTGGGCACAACACCGATAGAGGTAATTACCCGATTATTTTCATTAACAGTATGAGAAAGATGCGAGTACGACTCCATTATAATTTTTTTCTTAGAAAAACCAGAATAGTTAGGGATAACACCCACCAACTCTTTTACCATTTCTTCAGAAGGAGGTTCAACCTGTGTCGCTTTATACTCTTCACAATCAGGATTTATAGTGACATAGCCTGAAAGCGTGTCATTGAGTGCGCCTGTAATAGCGGAAGTAAGTACCCGCCTCATCCCTACTTTTTGATTCACTTTTTCGGAACCCATAAGCGGCATATAGAGAAAGTATTTAGCCCGAGTAAGTGCTACATAGAGCAACCTGGTATATTCTGCAAGCCTCTTTTCTAAGGGTTCTTTTTGAGTAAAATCAAAGTGCCGGTGATCACTCTCTTTAGTGACCACATAGTTATTCATTTGTAATTCACCAAAACCACCGAGAAAAACCACATTAAACTCAAGGCCCTTAGATGCGTGCATAGTCAATATCTGTACTGCTGCATCATCACGTTCTTTCCGATAGAGTTCACCATCATCTTCACGTTCAAGACGCTTCGCCCGCCAATTTTTAAGGAGCGCGACTTGATCCTCAAGAGACAACTTTTTGCGATATGCCTCAGTTTGTAGGTCCTGCATTACTTGTTTATACGCATCAAGCTCTCGAAACCTATTAGGGCCAATTGTTATAGTACGTAACAGCTCTGTATCGTGTAAAAAAGAGTGGTAGAGCTCCCCCCATCTCCGTCGAGTAACCAGGCTGTGCCATCTATCATAGAGCACTCGTCGAGCACTGTCATTTTGGTGCTCGCCCAGCCCCCTCTCACCTTCTCCAAAAAAAGGCGTAAAGAGCGCTTTGGTTGCTGTATCAGGTGCAGCATCTGAGATACTCTCAAGAAGGTAGAGTATATGAGCCGATTCTTTTGACTGATAGACACCCTGCTGCTTATAATAGCTATAGGGTATTCCCCGCTCTTGGAGAAGTGATTCAAAATGAGTTACATCCCCTCGTTTCTCAACAAGGATTGCCATATCACTCCACTCTGCTCCTTGTACACGAAGATCAAGAAGCGCATCAACCATCCAAGGATAATACTCTTCTCGATTTCCACCGAGACCCTCGCTTAACAATTCTTTCACCACAAATGGAGTGTATGTATCATTCACCTTAAAACGTTCGTAAAAGGTTCCCGGTCTTTGGGCGGGCGAGGCATCAGGATAATGAACAGGGCTATATGTAATAGCACCCTCTGCAGTATCATAACCAAAAAATGATGGTCGAGAAAAGAGGGCATTAAAGGCCTCAAGTATTCGCTTGCTCGAACGATAGTTGTCAGAGAGCGTGTGCATAACTTCATGACCAGAGAATGAAAGCATCTCTTCTTTGGCTCTATAATAGGTTTCAATATCAGCACCCCGAAAAGAGTAAATTGCTTGTTTTGGGTCACCAATAAGAAATAAACGTGTATAGGTCGTTCTTAAAAAGAGAGTTTTAAATATATCCCATTGCGCGTCATCAGTATCTTGAAATTCATCAACCAATACCACATGATATTGACCACGAATCCTCTGTGCAATATCTGGATTCGTTGTCACAAGTGTGCGCACTCGTTGTATCATATCATTAAAAGTAAAGAGCGACTGATTCTCTTTGGTCTCGCAGACTTTCTCGATTAACCGACTCAATAGCGGGATAATTCGAGCAGCCTCTACCTCTGTGTGGTAATTGACTGCTGCCTCACACAATGAAACAACAGCCTTTACCACTACACTATAACTCTTACCATTGCAGTAAGGAAAAATTGTTTCATCATCAATATCAAACTGGGGATCATCACATTTTGATCCGAGCCATCCGGGTTCACTTTTTTGTCCCTTAAATTGTCTAATAAAACTATTCAGTGGTTCGGGACTAGTATCACTTTCACATTGTTCAATAACACCGCCCAATGCACCCCAAAACATTTCGGTCCACTCATCAAACTTAGGGAGTTTTTTCCCTTTATTGAAAGCCCCTTTATGGGCGACAGCGACTTCTCTCTGTCGATCACCAAAAGCACTTAAGGTCGTATTGAAATCTATTCCCACTTGTTGTTTGAATAAGCCTATGCTCTCAGTAAATGGCTTCAGGGCTTCCCCAACCACCGTATCACTCTTACTCTTCTGTTCGGCAATAGCAATAAATACAGACTTTAAGAGATCATCAACATTTAAGTACGGACTCGATTTTACCAGACGTACCAACTCCGGATACTCTTTTGACCATTCACCTTTGAATAGTTCGATACACTCCTGTACAATAAGTTCACGCTCATCAGTGAGTTTCTCTTGAAATGAACGCCCTGATTCAAATGGAATTTTTTGCAATACCTTTTTACACCACCCATGAATGGTATACACTTCTGCCGTTTCAAAATCACGAATAGCTTGCATGAGTCGAGCACACTCATCATGCCCTAATGCCTCACCATGAAGTTCACGGGAATGGAGTGTTTCAAGTAGTCCTTCTCGAATACGCTCACGCATCTCACCTGCAGCTTTTTCGGTGAACGTTACCAGCAGGATTTCATTAATACATGTCTCACTTGAGCGAAGTATCTCAAGAACCATCTGTTGAATAGTATAGGTTTTACCCGTTCCAGCCGATGCCTCAATCCACCCATTGGGTCGTGTTGCTATTTCTTTAAACATACAACCCCTAGTATCGCGCCAAACCTATGTAAGTACACTTCAAGAGAGTCTGGTCGATATACTTTAAAGCGATCAAATCCTAAATAATCGGGGACATAACTCGCTGAACAGTGACTTTCCCAAGCGGTCTCTATGGTAGTTACTACCTCTTGATAGAGTTCTTGATTAATAATCGGTTTTTGGTCCTCTTCTGCAAAAGCTAATAATGATTCTTTTATGGGATCACACTTCTCAAGTCCTAACAACTCAAAACTTTCCGCTATCGCACCATCTGATGATAAGCTCCCCGTATAAAGAGATTCAAAGGGAAGAGAATAAAGGTTTTCGGTTAATACCATTTCTGCAAGAAGCTCTTTGAGGCGTCTATCCGAGCCACTCAATGAGAGAGGTATTTTAAATTTCCTAATCGTACTCTTTTCGAGGCTACTCCAACACCATACCTCCACTCCATTCTGTACCTGTTCTTTGTATGAATCAGTTTGAGCAAGAATAAGGAGACGCACATAGGCTATGAGTAGATGCTTGGGTTGAAAACTTTTTGTAAAATTATTGGGGACCAACATTATGGGGAGTTGGCCAGTAGATGAAACAAAGAGATGACCAGTGTTTCCTGTCACTTCTATTATATGATGTTCACCCGGAAGAGCAATTGGAATAGTTACCGATTGAGGCATTACGTATTGATATTCTTCTAAGTGCGTTTGCATACTATGAATACGCTCAATTTCAATTGATGCACCTTCGATAGTTTTTTCGAGGGCAATCTCACCCAGTACTGAAGTCGGTAAATTACCTAAGCGACAATTCCGGTCCCACTCGTCTTTAATAATACTCTGTACTCGATGCTCCCCAATTTCTTTTTCTAGACCAAACCACTCCGTCAGTATTGTTTCAACAACCGCTCCTTTAATAGCACCCGCTTGGAGCATTGCAACTGTCAATGGTTCTTCAGACTCAATTGAGTGATCTTCATCATCACCCCAAAGCCCGTACTTCTGTTGTAGCCGGTAGACTAATGGGTTTTCTAAAAACCGTTTTAAATGCCCCTCAGTTACTACAACATCGTCATTCAGACTCACCGGTATGGAAACATATTCACTCGTGTACGTTTCTGTCTCTTGCTGTAGCAAACTCGAAAGGTGTGCAAAGTGAGATGAGTAACTCGGAACGGTATACGTATCACATTGAGGCAGTTCAATAAGTGGTTGAGTATGCCCTCCTGTAAATAGACGACTATCACTATTAAGTAATGGAATATGACATCCCTTCACCTGCGTAGTCAGAAGATAGTCATTGAAAAACTCTTTCAGTTCGGACACTAGCGAGCTTTGTTGAAGTGGCTCATCTTTTTTAAGGTCCATAGAGAGATAACTCAATACCAGTTGTTCTTTAACTGAGGTTATAACTTCTAAAAAGAGATACCGATCAGTCTCAATAGGGGAAAAATCTCCTATTTCACGACGACACCCTCTGAGATCTAACGATCCATAACTCATACGCGAAGGAAAAACCCCTTCATTGAGTCCTAAGAGATACATACTTCTATAGGGAACCGGTGGCTTTGGACTCAATGAAGTAACCGTTACGCCACCAGTGAGATAACTTCCGCCAAATCCTGGGAGGTCAATGAGTAATCCCAAAATAAATTCTTGGAGGAGTACCCAAGGAATAGTGCTTGACTTCCTCTGAAGAAGGGTCACCCGTGTCAATTCTTCATACAGTTGATCTCGTAACTTTTTCTCCGACTCGAGTTCTTCGGGTACACTGCACCACGTTGTAAAAAAGAGCGGTAAAAAGGTGAGCCACTCAGAAACTGATTTTTGTTTTTTAAGTGCTGAAAGATCGCGATAGAGCAATTCAATAGTTTCAACAAAAAGAGAGAGCAGTGCACTATTTTGCGAATCAATATCACTATAGGCCTCAAGAGCATCACCAACAACACTCCCTACTTCCGTAACTTGGCCAAGAAGCAGTCGATCCAAGGCCATTCTCCAGGTGTGAATATACTCTTCTGCATAGCCAGCACTCTGCCGATGGCTTTGATCAAAATGACGATAAATATTTAGACGTTCCGCCCACCCCACAAAGGTTGTGACCATCTCGGGCGTGATACCTCGAGCCGCTTGTACACAGGGGTTCTCCAAAAATGAAAACAGTTCTTTACGCGTAAAATGACTCCCCGAGAGAGCCATCAAATCACGCACCGCCTGGCTATAGACACTAGTACTTGAGGTGCCATCGATGAGGCTATAAGGAATGCGCTCATGCCCTTCACTATTACGTGCCTCAAAGACCTGTTGTACTACGGGTGCATACCGTTCAAGGTCTGTTACAAATACTGCGATATCATGAAAACGCATCGTAGGATTGAGTCTGAGGGTATGGACAATACTATCATAGAGTGTCTCAACCTCTCGTTTAATTTCAGGTGCACTCCAAAACTGAACTGATGCATCTTGTTTTACAGGGGTGATATCTGTTGTTCTCTTGAGAAGTGAATGCTGAAGAGTTCCAAGGATAGTTTTTGTATCATGAGGTTCACTATAGCGATCAGCAAAAGCATAGTCTGTCGCCTGACACCAAAGCTGTATCCCTTCACGTCCTGGCCTTCCCCACTCTGCAAGAAGAGGATGCATCTGACCCTGTTCTTCTGGGAGAACCTCATCCATAAGGGCGTCTTCATCTTTGGTCAGTACATTCCGTTCTTCATCACTCAGCAGATTCCAGGTGCCAGTGTGTTGAATACGCCGCTTCTCCGAAACAAGATCTTCCCAAAACTCTGCACAAGGATTAAGGGCATAGACATTAAAAGTAACCCCCAACTCCGAGAGGGTAAAAATAAGGCTTCGATGAAACAGTGATATTTGAGACATTGCAAATATATGCCATGTTTCACCCTTACACGGTTCAGCATCAAAACTTTCTTCAGCTTTAAATACCTGCCGTGCATACATAGGGAGTGAGCAGTACCAGTCACTATTCGCTTCGGCGTAGCGACCGAGTACACCTCCTTCACCAAAGAGTTCTCGGTAAAGCGCTTTCTGCCAGAGCTCCACCTGCCCAAACCAAGTCTCTTCGTCAGGGCGAACGCCCTTTCCAATTTTTTTAGAAAAAAGAAGAAGATCTACATCAAGCCACGACTCAATCACTCCTTCACATGAGGGACTTTTGATGCGCTTAAATTCATAATCAATAAAGACCGTAGCTATCTGTGTTGCAAGCTGCATCAATTTCCGGAAATAGAGACCCTCACTACTCTCTGTATCTCCTAAATATTTTTTAAGAGGCTCATACACCGGCAGAGCCATAAGCTCAGTATCCATCAAGCAATGAGCGACAAAGAGTGAAAGTGATGCTTTATTGAGGGGTTCAGCAGAGCCTTCCTCGTAAGTATCTATTTCTTGAAGTAATCGCCACAAGTTTTTTTCTAATCGTCCTACCTGCAAGTTTGCCACAATACCATCGCGCTGGGCCATATGGTATTGCAACCAAGTCCCCATCTGGCCACCCACAATTATAGGGTCGGGATTAAAGATATCATCGGGCTGATAATTATCGCGCAACTTCTCAAAGAGCTGCATAGTATCGTTACTAAAAAAGAGGTTTATAGCCATGGTTGAAATATAAGTATTTTACCAGACAATAATTGTCACCTACAGATCAATCTTGCGGATATCTTGAAAGGATCCCGACTCAAACTGAGTCAGTTTTGGAATCACTGCAACCGCTCGCTGAGCAAACAATTCTGGAGTGGGCATTGCATCTGTCCCCCTCGCCGCTTGAATACGGGCGACTGTGGGGTACTCTTCGCCATTAACCTGATCACAGAGGTAATCTTGCATTGCCGTATCGACAAGCCCGGGCGCAAATGCACAAAAGTGGGTTTCTGGGCGCTCTGCTGCGTAGAGTGCAATAAGCATGTTGAGAGCCGCTTTTGAAATAGCATAGCCACTCCATCCTTTATTTCCACTCACCGCTGCACCCGATGACGTTGCAACAACTTGAGTAAGGGTTACATTGAGGTCATAGAGTGTATCGAGAATTATCTTATTTGCCCAAACGTTAACTGTCATGCTCTCTTCGAGTTCAAGAATGGAGGTTCCCTGAAGTGAGGTAACGGAACCAAGCATACCAGCATTCAACAATACCAAATCAAAGGTGCAACACTCTCCTATAAGAGACTCTATTGCTGAAGCTATCTGAAAGTGATCTGACAGATCACAGGATACAAAGGTAAAGGTATCTAATTTAGACAGGCCTTTGGGTTCACGCCTACTTAACCCAAAGACTTGGTGCCCCATATCGAGGTATTGTTTAGCCAATCCATGACCAATACCTGAACTGACACCGGTGATTAAAATATTCATACCAACCTTTTAAATTCTTCTTCTTTCTATGGTAAATGTGCTTAAATTGAGCTTTCCGCACAATAGGTCCCGTTATTTTTGCCATAAAACCCCCCAAATTATTGATTAAACAATAACGGCTTGACTTCACCGCATTATTGTACTATTTTACTAGTACATGAATACACAAAGCAACTACTTAGACGAATTGGTAACCCATCTTCTCGAAAAAAAGAGTCCCGATGAGTTCAAAAAAGCCCTTAAAGGGCTCCTTACTCCAGCAGAGCTGAGTGAGATTCCAAAACGTCTCCAAATTTTTAATATGCTTAAGGCCGGAATACCGCAGCGTGAAATCGCAAAAACCCTAGGAGTCGGAATTGCTACCGTCACAAGAGGATCACGCGAATTAAAATCTGGTAACATTTAACGTGGAGCTACTATGAAAAAACCACCTATGATTGAACTCCCTCGTAAGCCTCACTATGTGAAAATGGCAGAGGATATCAATTTCTTCGAACTCTTCAAGAAAATTGAAAAAAAGTTTGAAACCTGCTTTCTCCTAGAATCACTCGGTGAGGAAAGTTTTATTTCACGCTACTCACTTATCGGGTTTGACCCAGAGCAGATTCTCTATGCAAAGGGTAAGAGCCTCTTTATTGAAGAGCGTGATGGCACCACCAAAGAGTACCCTTCAGATAACCCCTATTATTTACTGAGGGATGTCGTACCTCAAAATATCATCTCTAAAAAATATGCCGGTGGACTCACAGGGTATATTGGTTATGATAGCATGAGTTACTTTGAGCCTACAATGGACATCCAATCAAGCGAAATGTTTGATGCTTTTAAATTTGGCCTGTATAAAGACGGGCTTATTCTCGACAAAATGACCGGTGAACTTATCTATTTCTATTACCATGATAGCCGACTTTCGGATATTGAAGCAATACTCCACGCCCCTTATGAAGGCAATGGCGACCTTTCAATAAAATATCTCGGCGATACCATGTCAGAAGAAGCTCATAAAAATGCTGTTAACAAAGTAAAACAAGATATTGTTAATGGCCTTATTTTTCAGTGCGAAGTAGGCTTTAAGTCTCGCTATGAACTCAATGGCGACACCATCAATATTTACGAGCAACTCCGAGAAGTAAACCCTTCTCCACAGATGTACTATGTAAAATTTGGTGAAGAAAAAGTGATTGGCGCAAGTCCCGAACTCCTCTTTAGGCTCCGCCAAGGAGAAATGGAAACATTCCCATTAGCCGGCACCGCCAAGCGTGGAGCGAATGTAACAGAAGATACTCAATTTGCTCGGGCGCTCCTCAACGACCCTAAAGAGATCGCTGAACACAACATGATTGTGGACCTCCATAGAAATGACATCGGCCGCGTTGCACGATTTGGCACTGTTAAAGTTCGTTCTCTTATGGACATTAAACGGTTCTCTCATGTACAACATATTTCTAGCGAAATTGTCGGTATTATCTCTGAGAAAGAAGACATGTTCTCGGCTCTTGCGAGTAACTTCCCTGCAGGCACCTTAACTGGCGCCCCGAAAATTGAAGCTATGAAAATCATTAATGAGCTTGAAGGCGATGGCCGAGGCCCTTATGGCGGTGCCCTAGGGCACTTTGCATTTAATGGCGACTGCACCTTTGCCATACCCATTCGAACCGTTTTTGCAAATGGCAACGATGCCTACGTCCAAACCTGTGGTGGCAACGTCTACGATTCAAATGCTGCTGATGAATATGAAGAAATCAAACGAAAGCTTGCGGGTACCAAAAAAGTGCTCGACCAATTTATTACCGAAGAGGATGCATAAATGCGCGTACTAATTATCGATAACTACGACTCCTTTACTTACAATCTCTATCAGTTTATTGGCGAAATTTTTAAAACTGAACAGAGCAATGGAACCATTGATAGCTTTGATATCACCGTTAAACGGAATGATGAAATAACCATCCATGGTATTAAAGAATATGCCCCTGATAGAATCATCGTATCGCCTGGACCTGGTACTCCTGAAGACGAAGCCTACTTTGGCGTGTGTGCAAAAGCGATTACTGAACTCGGAAAAGATATTCCACTTCTTGGTGTGTGCCTCGGCATGCAAGGCATTGTGCACCTTTTTGGCGGCCGTATTACCCTTGCAGAGCTTCCTATGCATGGAAAAACAAGTCCAATTACTCACACCGGCACAGGAGTGTTTGCAGACATCCCCAATCAACTTGAGGTGATGCGTTATCACTCACTGATTGCTGAAGCAAAAAGCTTTCCTGACTGTTTAGAGCTCACCGCTACAGTCGGTTCACTTGCCCTTGATCAGTTTGGTGATATTGATGCAATACGAACAAGTAGCGACTTTGAAGTAATGGGTGTGAAGCATAAAGAGTACCCCATTTATGGGATTCAGTTTCACCCTGAGTCATTTGCGACTGAAGGCGGGAAAGAGATTATCAGGAATTTTCTATTTGGTGCTCAATAATTCTGAATGTTTTAAGGGTGAGAATTGTTTCTCACCCTTATTTAAATCGTCTGGTATTTATAAAGCACCATTTTTGAACTCTTTCTACTACTCAGTAGGCCAAAGAGCAATCTCATCTTTGATAGTACGCGTCAAAATATCATTTAACGTTTCTACTGTAACGTCACTCACATCGGCCTCAAGGTGACTCCCTCCAACGCCCGAATGATCTGTGAGAAATATATATTTACCCATTGTCGCCACTGAAATGGATCTGAATAAATATTCAGTTGACCGTGAGATACCACTCGCTGCAACCGTTATGATTTTAACCCCTTTTTGAGAAGCTTCTCTGATAGCATCACTATAGGTGTATTGTTCATCTTCATAATAATGTGGCGGTGCATCAGCGATAAGAAAATTAAGCCGTACTGCACCTGACTCGCTCCATGAAAATTTTTGGAATGATTCTTTGAGCGCTTGATTGACTGACTCGGGCGTGTCACCACCCCCACCAGCACTCATAGTTTCAAGATTGGTCTGCACCGTCTGAAGGTCACTACTAAAGTCCCATCCTTTGGTTATAAAATTGTCTGTACGATCTTTATAAAACATCAAACCAATTCTCAGACCCGCAATTTGTTCCTCTTCAATTTTTGCCGTAATATCAAGGAGCTCCTGTTTGAGATACTCAAGTTCATCACCCATGCTGCCTGTCACATCAACAGTAAAGACAATATCAATCGCAGGTACACTTACTACTTGTTCTATAGGAAGTGTTACTGTCCAAGTTTGGTCGTCATCACTCGTCGCTTCAAAAGCGCTAGTGAAGTGTGCATCGTCGACAAAAATAGTAAGTTCAAATTCTTCACTCTGTTGCTCAGAAATAATAGGGAACAGTGCAACAGTCCCTCCAGCAGTAGTTCGCCCTTGTGACACAACCATATCATTCCAAGAGACATTTACCTGAGCATCGGGGATAGGAGTGCCCAATGAATCAGTTACCGTGATGATAATACGTTTTTCAATTTTTAAATTCCACTCTTGATAATGTTCAGGGTATTTATAGATGAATTCACGAAACTCAGGCCAGTGCGCGTGATCGTACCATTCTGATGCAGTAAGGACTTGTGCCTGAGCCTGTACCTCTTCAATATACACATCATCGGTTATCAAAGGCAAGTCAGTAAACACGGCATCAGAACTTTTTGAAATCTCAGTTATACTTTCAACAGTCCCCCCTGAACCTCCTCCCATCTCAGTTTCTGAGGGAGCCATGCTAATGTCACTATCCATTTCATCACTCATCCCTGACTCTTCTCTAAAATCATGGTCCCTAATCGGCGACCGAGTGATGAGTGCGCCGCTAGTTGACTCTGTGGTATCTGTTACTGTTTCAGGGTTTTCTAAAGTAATTTCACCGAAAGCTTCTGCAGTAATTTCAGGGAGTGAACTCGGCAATGTGGTCGATTGTTTTGTTTGCGTAATAACCACTGTTAGAGGCGTTATTGGCGTAGCTTCAGATGAAAGATTTGATTCAGAGGAATCTCCCTGATCGGAGGAGCTCTCCACTGAATTATCAGAAACAGGATTGGCATTATTGTTCTCTGAAAAAATACAGCTATTCATAGTACCTGTTATCATCACCATTAGTGCAAGATTTCGAAGGAATATACTCATGATCAGTACCTACTTAAGTGTTCTATAATTTAAAAATAGATTAATAGCATGTGCCCTCATGGCAATGTACCCCTCGAAAGATTAAAGTGCTCCCTTTTTGTGAGCGGTACACAGTCATTTTTAGGTAATTTAAGCAACACATTTACATTAACCAGCTTTTACCCCTCTTAAACAACCTTATCCAACAGTCAAACCTAGCAAATTAACTAACTTTCGAATACATTCAACCCTATTGAGATATGCCCAAAACGATACTTTTTGATTTTGATGGAACCATTGCCGACTCACTGCGGGCAACCATTGTCGTGTATAATAGGATCGCTCCACATTACAACGCACGCCCAATTCAAGAGAAGCATATTGAGACCTTTAAAAGTGATCGAATACAACGGTTTTTCAAATACCTCAATTTGAAATATTATAAGCTTCCCTTTATGGTCATTAAAGGTCGCTCTGAATTCAGGAAAGATATGGGCCTCGTTACAGAGCAACCCGGCGTTTGTGATGTCATTAGACAGCTCAAGATTGAGGGCCATACTCTTGGTATCCTAACCTCTAATTCAAAAGAAAATGTCAGCGATATGTTGAATAAATACGGAATTGCTGATTGCTTTTCATTTTTAAAAAATAGCAAGCACATGTTTGGCAAATCCAAATACATTAAACAAGTTATTAAATCAGAGAAGACCACCGCAGACCAAGTCTACTTTGTTGCAGATGAAACACGAGATATTGAAGCCGCTCATAAAGCGAAAATCAACATGGTGGCAGTCACCTGGGGTTTTCAAAACAGAAGAGCCTTTAAAAAGCTCTCACCAGAGTACATAGTTGACACTCCTGATGAGCTCTACAGCGTACTCAAGAGTTAGATTGCGTTATAGACACAATTTTTCTATCTTTACTCACAATACAAGACAGCGAACAACCCGGATTATACCATGAAAGCAAAAATATTCGTCGACGGACAAGCAGGAACAACAGGCTTAGAAATTCATGAGCGCCTTGCCCTGCGTACAGACATCGAACTCCTCATCATTGATCCAGAACTCAGAAAAGATATTAACGAGCGAAAAAGGCTTATTAATGCATCTGACATAACTTTTCTCTGCCTTCCCGATGACGCATCTCGTGAATCTGTTTCACTTTGTGAAAATGATACAACCCGGTTTATTGATGCAAGTACTGCATTCAGAACCGCTGATGACTGGGCCTATGGCATTCCAGAGCTTTCACCAGCCCAACGCACTACCATTGCAGATTCAAAACGAGTTTCAAACCCAGGTTGTCATGCGACAGGTTTTATTGTGGGAATTAAGCCTTTGATTGAGCAAGGAATAATATCACCAAAACACCACTTATCGTGTTATTCAATAACGGGCTATAGCGGTGGTGGCAAACAACTTATTGCAGCCTATGAAGCAGCACCTGCAGACGACGAATCAATGAATTGTCCTCGTCATTATGCACTCGGCCTTAATCATAAACATCTTCCTGAGATGAAAACGGTGTGTGGCCTTGAACACCCACCTATTTTTATGCCAGTACTGGGTCGCTACTACCGTGGTATGACGGTTACTATGGTCATTCCAACAAGTAAACTTGAAAAAAAGTTCTCAGCACAAGAAGTACACTCGGTATTAGAGGCTCATTATGCTAATGAATACTTTGTACGAGTGCAACCTTTTGGATCAGACACCGGCCTCGATAACGGTATACTTAACGCGACTGCATGTAACAATACCAACAATCTTGATCTCTTTGTCTTTGGTGATGAAAACCAAGTAGTGATTGCGAGTCGTTTTGATAATTTAGGTAAAGGCGCCTCAGGTGCAGCCGTTCAAAACATGAACATTATGCTTGGTTTTGATGAAAAAATAGGCCTTTAAAGGTCTTTTTTAGACCTTTTTGCATTTTAGTTTAAAAAAGTGGTATTATCGAGTATGTTCTACTCGAGGTTGCTATGCCCAATCCTGATACTCGTATTGAGGAAAATGTACTCGGTCCTTTTTATGTCGATGGCAGCTGTACTTCTTGTGAAGACTGCATCAACACTGCACCCGAAAACTTTAAGCTCAATGAAAAAGGGACCAATGCATTTGTTCACAAACAACCCGAAGATGAAGATGAAATTAATCTTTGTCGTGAAGCCATGGAAAACTGCCCTACTGACTCAATTGGTGATGATGGTGATTAACCCAATGCGAGTCTAACACCATACAACCTTGCAGTATATTCTCTCTACCAAAGCGCTCCTTTCCATAATTTTTTATACTATAGATACTTAGTGTGAGGGAGATACATGTCTCAAAAACGATCGATTAAAGCAACCTTTAAAGGGGTCGACACCATGGATGGTGCTGGTGTAAAACTCAAGAGAATATTTGGATTCTATGAACGCCCTCAATTTGACCCTTTTTTATTATTTGATCATTTTGGTTCAGACAATCCCAATGATTATATAGAAGGATTCCCTTGGCATCCTCATCGTGGCATAGAAACCATAACCTACATGCTGAGTGGTGAAGTACTTCACGAAGATAGTCTCGGCAATAAAGGAACACTCCGTGCGGGAGATATACAATGGATGACTGCAGGAAGTGGCATTGTACACCAAGAAATGCCACAGCGCGTAGATAATGCACTGGAAGGCTTTCAACTCTGGGCAAATATGCCGGCCAAAAACAAGATGTCACCTCCCCGCTACCAAGATATACCAGCCCACTTTGTTCCCGAAGTTTCTATTGATGGCGGAATGGTACGCGTTCTAGCGGGTGAGTATCAAGACGAAATGGGACCGATAACCGGCGTTTCAATTCTGCCCTTGTATCTTGACCTTCAGCTTGAACCCAACACCCAATTTACATTATCTAACACACTCGACACCAACTGTATTTATATCTATCGAGGCTCTATCGAATCCGGAATTCATTCTCTTGAAAAATTCAATGCTGCACTCTTTACCAGAGGAGATTCCTTCACTTTAACGAGTGGCTCAGAAGGAGCAAAGCTTTTGATTATCGGTGGAAATCAAATTAATGAAAAAATTGCCTGGCGTGGCCCCATTGTAATGAACAGTGACGATGAACTTATCACTGCATTTAATGAATTGAATAATGATACATTTTTAAAATAGACTTCTTTACTCGACTACCGGAGCAACTGCATTTCTATTAGTAGCGTTAAATACCTGTCTCCAGAAATTTGCCAACTCATCTTCCTTAAAATAGTTGGGCTGTAGCCCATCATTGAAGGAGAGCGAGAGAACGATATTATGTGACGCCTCCTGAAGTTCAGTATAGACATTCAGAAATTGTGCCTTAAACTGAACAGTGCAGGTTGCACTATTAATATCACCTTTGCTATTTTGAACGATCACATGATAATCAATGGGAGGTGCATCAACAAAACCATCACCATTGAAACCCAATCTATCCAATGCACCATGGGTTGGTTCACCGCCAATTTCTTTTGGAAGATAGTGCACACCACCATCTCTGTGAGTCGCCACGATACTTTTTGTAAGTTGTGCCAAAAACATTATGGGCGCTTTATATTCCAAGGCTTTAGAAAAATCGAGCCCTTGCTCGGTAAGTGCAGCTTGAAAATATTCCTGCTGAAAAGTCTTTACATCAAACTGATTTTGTTCAAAATCAAAGGGAAGAAAGGTCTTCAAATTTATGGTTAATCCTAAGAGATCTCCCACACATTTTGTCGATTTTTCAGCTTTGTGTAAAGCAGTCTTTAAGACTAGAGCCTGACCGTACTGCACAATCTTCTGTTGATTTACAGGGTTTGTTTCCCACTGAGCAAGCTTTTGAAAGAGTTGCTGCTTCTCTTCGTTTGTAAGTTCTCTTTTCTGCATGTTGTAATTATATAAAATTTGTTACCGTAATGTATACAATAACTATTTGTAAAGAAAGTTAAACATTCTATTTACATAGGTTTTTCTCGCAATACAAAAAAAGATTGTACTATCTTTCCTTTGCAAGAAAGGGCATTTTAATGGTTTGTAACACATCAAGTTCATAAGGCGCGAACTGATAAAAGGATAACACATGACGTTAGAAACAGGCTTATCAATTTTATTATGGGCTATTACTCTCTCTTCAATTCCAAACATACTCAATTCTCGTTCAACAATCACCACCACCATCAATGCAACAGTTGCTGCACTCCTTTTTGTAGGGGCTGTCATCATGACGACAAGCATTCCTGGAAAGGTTAATTCAACAACGCTGAGCCTCCAAAGTGAAGCGCAACAGACCCCAACGGCTTCTACACATCCAACAGACAAGAATCAACCTAATTTTAACGAACTCACAGAAGAAGATATCGCCGATCTAGAACGAGAAGCTATTATAGAAATGGCTGAACCTAAAAAAGAGTCTCCTCCCCCTGTTGTCATTGCGCAAGCCAAAAAAGAAAAAGAGCTTAAAAAAGCTGCAAAAAAAAGGAATAAGAAAAAAACATCTAAGGCCACCATCTATTCTTTTCTTAAATCATCAAAAAAACTAGTTAAAGCAGGCCGTAAATATGTCACTGCTCTTAACAAACTCAAACTCTCAAACATAGAGGGAATGAGTGATTCTGAGTATGATAAACTAATAGCCAAAACAACTAAACTCTCTACACAGATCAAACAATATTATCGCGACGTCAACCGCCTAAAAGCCCCGAATCCTCACGGGAAATCTTTTAAGAAAACCCTCATTAGAGCAGCAACAGACCTCAAAAAATCAGCAAAGAAAATGCACTCATATGTACATGATGATAACATTGAAGACTACGACAAACTCTACAAATCCCATGTAAAATATGCCAAACGAGCTGCATCAAGAATATCGGATCTCAATAACCGCCTCTAGGTAGAGCCCTTTCACTGTTATTCAATCACTATAAAAGGCCCCTTATTAGAATAGGGCTTTTTATGCACTTTGCAACCCCCGTCAACAATTGAAATTGCTACATTAGCTCAAAACCTATAACCAGAGACCGATATGGCTTCAGATAAGTTTATTTATTACATGCATCGCATGACAAAAATCTTTCCTCCCTCAAAAGAGATCCTCAAAGATATCTCACTCTCATTTTTTTATGGCGCCAAAATTGGTATTGTCGGTACAAATGGTTCTGGTAAATCAACACTTCTCAAAATCATGGCTGGTCTCGATACTGATTTCCAAGGTGAAGCATGGGTAGAGCAGGGACGTACGGTTGGCTACCTTCCACAAGAGCCACAACTTGATCCAGACAAAACAGTCAAAGAGAATGTAGAGCTTGCCGTTAAAGCAATCAAAGACCTTCTGGATGAGTTCAATGAAGTCTCAATGAAATTTGGTGAAGACATGACCGATGACGAGATGGATAAACTCTGCGCTCGCCAAGCCGAGCTCCAAGATCAAATCGATGCCTCTGATGCCTGGGAAATAGATCGCAAGCTTGAGATCGCTATGGATGCACTGCGCTGCCCTCCTGGAGATTCGCCCGTTACTAACCTTTCTGGTGGTGAAAAACGTCGCGTCGCACTCTGTAAATTACTTCTTGAAGCACCTGACCTCCTTCTATTGGACGAACCAACCAATCACTTGGATGCAGAATCTGTTGCATGGCTCGAAAATCATCTTCGCGCCTTTAAAGGGTCAGTTATTCTTGTAACACATGACCGGTACTTTCTTGACAATGTTACCGGTTGGGTTCTGGAGCTTCAAAACGGTCGTGGTATACCATGGGAAGGAAATTACACTGATTGGCTCGATCAAAAAACAAAATCACTCGCTGCATCAGAGAAACAAGAGAGCTCACGTCAGAGACGCCTTAAAGATGAGCTTGAATGGGTACGTACCAATCCTAAAGGCCGGCATACCAAAAACAAAGCACGGCTCGGTGCTTATGAGCAGTTACTCGCACAAGATTCTCAGAAGAAGAGCAATGAAACAATACTCTACATTCCTCAAGGTAAACGCCTTGGTGATAAAGTTATAAATGTTTCAGGCCTTACCAAAGCCTATGGCGAAAAGCTTCTCTTTGAAAATCTTGAATTTTCACTACCGCGCTCAGGTATTGTTGGAATTATTGGACCCAATGGTGCTGGTAAAACAACACTCCTTAAAATGCTCCTCGGTATGGAAGAGGCAGATTCAGGTGAGATTGATGTTGGAGAGACTGTTGATATCATCTCTGCTGATCAAGACCGGGCAGGCCTCAATGATGAAGCAACGGTTTGGGAAGAAATCACAGAAAAAGCCCAAGAAGTTGAACTCGGAGATAGAAAAATGAACAGTAGGGCCTATTGTGGTCTGTTCAATTTCACCGGTACCGATCAGCAAAAACCAGTAGGAAAACTCTCTGGTGGTGAACGAAACCGCGTACTCATGGCAAAGCTCATTAAACGCGGTGGTAATGTCCTCGTGCTCGATGAACCCACCAATGATCTCGACGTAGAGACCCTTCAATCACTCGAACAAGCTATTCTTAACTTTGCTGGCTGTGTACTTGTTACTTCGCATGATAGATGGTTTCTCAACAGAATTGCTACTCACATTCTTGCCTTTGAAAGTAACTCAGAAGTAAAATGGTTCTCAGGCACCTATGACGAATACGATGAAGATCGTAAAAAACGTCTTGGATCTGACGCAGAGATTCCGCATCGTATTAAATACCGTACACTTACTCGATAATAGAGTACCACCCTCACATTCAAGGCCATCTCATGTATGAGGTGGCCTTTTTTTGATTAAATCAGTCAACTATTACACCTTTGTACATTAGACAATCATTATATTGACATGTAGTTATATTATTAGTATATTAGGATTTAATAATATGAAAGTGGATAATACAATGACAAAGATTAAAAGCGCACTAAGTACTCTCCGACATTTAGTAATAGACTTTTCAATTCAAAGCCCCAAGGCCGTCACCGGAATCATGATGCTCCTCACTACAGCTCTCCTTTTATTGGCTGCCCTCCCCAGCATCGCACCAGAAAATTTCCCCGCCCTGAATGCTCTCAAGGTAGATACCGATCCAGAAAACATGCTCCCTGATAGTGAACCTGCACGTTTATTTCACAAACAGATGAACAATGAGTTTAGCCTCAAAGAATTTGTAGGCATTGGTGTTGTAAATGAAACACACCCAAATGGTATTTACAACGCAAAAACTCTCGAGAAGGTCCATCGTCTCACTCAATTTGCAAAAAACCTCCAATGGGCCAAAGAAGATGGCTCTACTGAAGGGATTGTTGCCGTCGACATAATGGCTCCTTCGCTCATAGACAACATTAAGCAAAATGTAGATGGCGGAGTTCAATTTGAATTGTTACTCCCTGGCGCCCCTACCACTGAAGCTGAAGCACTTGCACTCAGGCAAAAGGTAGACAAACTTCCCTTTCTTCAAGGATCCATGTTTGCCAAAAATGGCAAAGCTTTGGCGCTTATGCTCCCCATGAGTGATAAAAAAGTAGGATACCAAGTGTATCAAAAGCTTCTTAAAGAAATTGAATCCTATCAGGGTAATGGTGATATTTTTCATATCGCAGGTCTCCCTGTCGCTAAAGAGACCTTTGGTGTAGAAATGTTTAGCCAGATGGCAATTGCCGCCCCTGCATCAATGTTTATCATCTTCTTACTCATGCTCTTCTTTTTCAGAAAAGTCCGGCTCATTCTCTCACCAATGATTGTTGCAATGGTTTCGATCATTATGACTATGGGACTCCTCGTCATTAGCGGAAACACTATCCATATTATGAGCTCAATGATCCCAATTTTTATTATGCCCATTGCAGTACTGAATGCAGTACACATACTCTCTGATTTTTTTGAAGAGTATCAAAAAATTGGTGATCGTAAAAAAACCATAGAAATCGTTATGGTAAAACTCTTTAGTCCCATGCTCTTTACTTCACTGACTACCGTAGCTGGATTTGCATCTCTTGCTCTCACTCCAAACCCTCCTGTACAAGTATTTGGTATTTTTGTAGCTCTCGGCGTTGGGTTTGCATGGCTTTGGACTATCCTTTTTATTCCTTCGTACATTATGATGATGCCCGAAGACTCCCTCAAAGATTTTGGTACCAGTGAAGATGCTGCCAACAACAGCCCCCTCAATAAAGCTATCTCCAAAGTTGGTTCCATTGCTTATAATAAAAAGGGTTCTATCATTGTTGCGGTGATAGCTTTAATGGTTCTTTCTGTCGTTGGCATTAAACAAATTGTTATTAACGACAACCCAACACTATGGTTTGCATCAGATCACCCACTTCGTGTTGCAGATAAAGAGTTGAATAAACACCTTTCAGGAACCTATTCTGGATATCTTGCCCTTCACCAAAAAAATGAACAAAGTAACACAACTGCATTTACTGAAGCTCTACAAAAACAGGTCCCTGAGCAGCTCATTACTCCTATTCTACAAAAGGTAACCGGCAAGACCCTTGCAGAATACATTGCCAATAGTGAAACGGCCATTGAAGAAGCCCTTGACTCTGACGACATAAGTGACAATAACGCAGAAGACCTTGAAGAAGCCTTCACCATTATCGATACATTTAAAGGCGCATTACAAACCTTTAAAAACCCCGAGGTACTCAACTACATAGTCGACCTCCAAAAACACATTGAAACCGTTGAAGGTGTGGGTAAAGTAAATGGTCTCACTGATCTCGTTCAAACAGTTTATCGTGAAATGCATGGCGGTGATTCCAAGTACTACACTATTCCTGAAACTCAAAGTGCTGTCGCTCAATCACTCACCACTTATCAAAGTAGCCACCGCCCTCAAGATCTCTGGCACTTTGTAACCCCTGATTACTCAAAAGCAAACCTTTGGGTACAACTCCAATCAGGCAACAACACTGACATGCAACGTGTAGTTACTGCCGTTGATAATTACATCGCACAGAATCCACTCCCAGCAGGCTTAGCACACAACTGGTTTGGCCTTACATATATCAACCTCATATGGCAAGAAAACATGGTTTCGGGGATGCTCAGTGCTTTTATCGGAAGCTTTATCATTGTCATGATTATGATGATCTTTCTCTTTAGATCATTCTGGTGGGGTATTCTTTCTATGATCCCTCTGAGTGTCACTATTGTGGCAATCTATGGCATTGTAGGATTCATCGGAAAAGATTTTGATATGCCTGTCGCAGTACTCTCTTCCCTTTCGCTCGGCCTTGCTATAGACTATGCTATTCATTTTATCGTACGGAGCAAACAGATCACCGCCCGTCATAAAAGCTGGGATGACTCGATCGAAGAGATCTTCCAAGAACCAGCACGGGCAATTGTTAAAAATGTTTTTGTAGTAGGCATCGGATTTTTACCGCTACTCCTCTCACCACTAGTTCCGTATAAAACTGTAGGAATTTTCATCGCCTCAATTCTTATTTTTGCAGGTGCTGCATCAATTATAATTCTCCCCGCTCTTATTACCCTCTTTCAAAAACAGTTATTTAAAAATCACACAATGGACACACCTTCAACAGACAAACATTAAGATAAAGGAACAATATAATGAAACAGCTTATTAAAAATACTGTAGTAGCCCTTACCTTTTTAACCGGATCACTCTTTGCCGAGTCGACCCTTAATGTGACAGATATTATTACCAAAGCAAATAACACGTCTTACTACGCGGGCAAGGACGGCAGAGCAAAAGTACATATGACCATTAAAGATGATCAAGGACGCAAACGAAAACGGAGCTTTACGATTCTGCGCAAAGATATTGGCGAGACCGATGGCGAACAAAAATTTTATGTCTTTTTTCGCAGGCCTTCAGATATTAAAAATATGGCTTTTCTCGTTTACAAACATATGGAGCGCGATGATGACCGTTGGCTATACCTTCCATCAATGGATCTCGTGAAACGTATAGCAGGGAGTGATAAACGAACCAGTTTTGTGGGCTCAAGCTTCTTTTACGAGGATGTATCAGGGAGAGGCTTAACCCTCGACACTCATACTCTTGAAAAAACAACGGCAAAGCATTATGTGGTAAAGAATGTACCAAAGGATCTCGGTTCTGTTGAGTTTTCAGAGTACACCGTCTGGATCAACAAAACAAATTTTGTTCCCGAAAAAATTGAATACCTCGACAAAAAAGGAGTGCTCTATAGAAGTTATCGTGCGCTCAAAACCAAGGTAGTACAAGGGCACCCTACAGTAACCATGGCAGTAATGAAAGACCATAATACGGGGGTAGAAACACTCAACAAATACACAAAAGTGGGATACGACATCGGTATTGATGAGTCAATTTTTACTGAACGCTTCCTCAGAAAACCGCCGCAAAAATTGTTGAAATTTTAGGAGATACTTATGAAAAAGCTACTGATATTTATAATCTCATTTGCTGCGCTACTCTCTGCAACAGAGGTTGGTGACACCAAGAATGCTGACTCTTTTGATACATATGATCTCTCAGGCTTTGAAGATGAGATGGATGACGCTGATGAAGTATTTGATGAAGAGGAAGGAGAATCATCTTCACCGCTCTCCTATGAGGGCTATATGGATGGGCGCATTGGTTCACGAATCTATTCAGGTAAAGACAACGACCAATTCACCCTTGTCGAACTCAGGTTACGGACCGCCCTTCAGGCTGACTTTAACCATGTAAACCTCAAAGTTGTACTTGATCTGCTGTACGACCCAATCGAACATCCTGACACTGTTGATTTCTATCAAGGAAATGGATGGCTCGATTTAAGAGAAGCGCATTTTGGAACTGCCCTCGGTAATCTTGACCTCCGGGTGGGACGCCAAGCAGTTACATGGGGAACTGGTGATATGCTCTTTATTAATGATCTCTTTCCTAAAGATTGGAAATCTTTTTTTATTGGACGCGATCAGGAATTTCTTAAAGCACCACTTGATGGTGTAAAGAGTTCGTTTTACACGCCGTATTTCTCTCTCGACTTTGTATGGGTACCCTTTTTTGCATCAGACAGATACCTTGATGGTAATCGTGTGAGCTTCTTTGGCCCATCAGGTCAGATAACCGGCAAAACCTATGAATTTGATGCAGAGGAACCCGACTCTTTTGGGGATGACTCCGAGTATGCGGTACGTCTTCACACAACTGTTAGCGGTTACACTGCAGCGCTCTATGGCTACCACGGTTTTTGGAAAAGTCCGAGTGGCATGACTGAGACAGGTCAATTTTATTACCCTAAATTACAGGTTTATGGGGCCTCACTGCAAGGGCCACTCTTAGGTGGGCTTGCCAACGCAGAAGTCGGCCATTACCACTCTAAAGAAGATGTAGGTGGTTTTAATCCTATGATTCCAAACCCTGAGATGCGCTACCTTTTTGGTTATGAACGAGAAGTGTTTTTAAATATAATGGCAAGTGCACAATACTACCTAGAGTACATGCTTGAGTATGCCCCATACACTCAAACCCTTTTTCCCGGCATGAATGCCAAAGAGGAATATCGTGATCTCATTACTCTTAGACTAACCAAGTACTTTCTCATGCAGACCCTTACCTATTCACTCTTTGGGTATTTTTCACCTGCTGATGAAGATGGATACATCAAGACATCACTTGCGTACAAGATATCAGACACCATCCAGGTCGATGGAGGAATCAATATTTTTAGTGGCACCAATGAGTACTCTTTTTGGGGACAATTTGAATCAAACTCGAATGTGTATGCCGGGGTTAAGTATCGTTTTTAGATCATAAGACCTATACATAGAATAACGCCGAGTCAGGGAGTCATCCACTCCCTGACTCCATAAACCATTTACCGTTATTCTATTTGAGTACGCTTTCGGTACGGTAATCCCCCTTTCAACACCGCTTTGCTTCACATACCCCCTACCTATTCATATATTTAGAGTCAGAAGGGTATTTGAGACTGTTTTGTTATTCTAAGTGATTATTCGTCTCATGCCCACCTTCATCTACTGGATTCTACAGTAGATTTGCCCAAAGGTTCACTCCCTCCCCAGGAGTGAACCTCTCTTTTTTACCCCTCATACACCCACAACTCACATAGTGCTCAAAAAAGCACTAACTTTCTATTTATCCCCTTGCAAAGCAATACGTTAGCACCTATATTGCCCATATGTGCAGTGCACGTTTGAATGAGGAGAATAGATGTCACATAAAATGAAAACCTATATTGAGCAAACTTTTTCTGAGCAGATTCGCTCTCATGAAGCCCTGCCCAAAACTACAGGTACCTATGCCGACTTCCCCCCCGACCTCAACCCGCTCCTCACGCAAACCCTTAGAGAGAAACAGATCCTCTCCCTGTATAGTCATCAACGAGAGGCGTATGACTCTATAACTGCCGGTAAAAACACCGTTATTGTCTCCCAAACGGCCAGTGGCAAGACCCTCTCATTCTTACTCCCTATTCTCAATCAGCATATTGCTGCTAAAAACCCTTTTAGTACTCTTTTTCTCTATCCAACCAAAGCTCTTTCTCGAGATCAAGAGGGAAATCTCGCCTCACTGCTCGATACCGCAAATCTTGAACGCAAACTGGGAACATTTGATGGCGATACCCCAAAAGAAGAACGAGCAAAAATGATGAGAAATGCGGACTTTATTATGAGTAACCCCGACATGCTCCATGGAGGGATTCTCCCTAATCACAATCGCAAGTGGAAAGATTTCATCTCGCGTTTAAAATATATTGTTATTGATGAAGTCCATACTTATCGTGGGGCGTATGGATCTCACGTTGCCAATATTTTTAGACGGCTCCTACGCGTATGTGAAATACATGGATCAGAACCAATTTTCATCTGCTCATCAGCAACCATTGGCAACCCTAAAGAGCACGTTGAAAAATTATTTAACCAAGCATTTACCGTCATTGATCAAGATGGTTCGCCTCGTCCAAAAAGAGACCTCTACCTTCTCAATCCATCAATGGCTCGCACTCATGGAGGGTCTCTCTACCGAAAGGGCCCCGGATCTGCCTCAATTCCGTTACTCGTTGAAGCGTGTAAACAAGGGGTGCGCACTATCTGTTTTTGTAGAGGCCGGCAAGAGGTTGAACGTCTCTATAAAGCCGTACTTGACCGTGACCCTAGTTTAAAAGATGTCATTAAACCCTACCGAGGGGGACTCCTCCCCAATGAGAGGCGACAATTAGAACAAGACCTTTTTAGTGGGAAATTAAAGGCAATTATCTCGACTAATGCACTCGAACTTGGTATTGATATTGGCGACCTCGATCTCTGTATACTCTCGGGGCATCCCGGTACCGTTGCGAGTTTTTGGCAACAAGCAGGACGTGTTGGTCGTAAAAACAATAATGCTATCATTGCCTACATCGCAAAAGAATCACCGGTTGATCAATACCTCGTGCATCACTCTGACTTTATCACATCAGCTCCTGCAGAACAAGCATGGCTGAATGCCAACAATCCATACATTCTCTTACAACATCTCCCCTGTGCAGCCTATGAACATCCGTTCAGAGAAGAAGAGCCGGCCTTCCCCAATGTACTATTCAATCAAAGTATCGAAGTACTCAAAGAGGACGGTAGCCTTAAACCCTATAAAACATTTTTAAGATATAGCCGCGATGATTACCCAGCAAAAGGAGTCAACATTCGGGGTATGACCGACTACAACATCGAAATCTATTGTGGCACTGAAGTAATTGGTGAAATCGACCCCATTGGGGCCCGCGGTGAGCTCTACAAAGATGCCATTTATATGCATTTAGGCAAACGCTACATGTCTATGGATCTCGATCTTGAAAAAAAATTATGTCGTGTCGAACGAGTCGATGTTGACTACTATACTGAGGCCCACTGGGAGCGTAGTGTTTCACTCGAAGATGAATTTGACCAACAATTTGTTCACGGCCACAAACTCACTTTTGGCTTTATCAATGCAAAAAAACAACCAAAGCTCTATAAAAAAATACGTGAAAAGACTTTTGAAAACATTGGTGCCGGCCCCATAACCCTCGCCCCTTTTGAATATGACACAACAGGTTTTTGTATTCAACCCAATCCCACCTGGATGCGTGAAGTTCAAGCGGTCGACCGCAGATTTGTAGGCGCCGGTCTCTATGGCCTCGCTTCCATCATGCGAAAAGTATGTCCGTCTGTTTGCATGGCCTCAACCGGTGACATCGAAACCGATGTGTCATTAACCGACAAAGATGAAACTGAATGGAAAAGTTCACTCTATCTCTTTGACTCTATTGACGGTGGTGTTGGTTATGGCGAGAAAATTTACGAAAACCTAGACACTGCTCTTAAACTCTGTCTCGATATTATTAACGAGTGTGAGTGCGAGGCGGGCTGCCCATCTTGTGTCCCTACAATGCCACCAGGTGCTGAAGGTGAAGAAATGAGCAGTCTCCTTATTGAGTCAAATGCATCTCGAGAGTGTACTAAAAGCTTACTGCTTGATCTTCTCTACGGTGAGACCTACCTCCCTCAGGTATCTATCATCAAAAAACCACTTAATAACCAAATAGAACCACCACCTGCGGACTTGGAATTTTTGATGAATCAAAAAAGACTTTCAAGTGCCGCGCTCATCATGAAACGGAAAAGAGAGCGTCTCCATTGATCAATCAAACCTTTCAACACTGTAAGGGCATTGGCCCAGTAACCGAAGAGAAAGTACTCCATGCAGGCTTTTCTCGTTGGGAAGACATTTTAGAAAAACCTGACTCCCTCCCCGTAGGTGGTAAAGTAAAAGACTCTCTCATGCAAATGACCGAGCAGAGTATCTATGCCCTTGAGTCAGACGATATTCAATTTTTTGTCGATTCGTTTGCTCCGTCACAACACTGGCGAATCCTCGATCGTTATTTCTCAAAGGCCTCTTACTTTGATATTGAAACAACTGGCTTTTCCAATTATGAAAGTGACATATCATGTATCGTCTGTATGCACAAAGGCGAGCTTCACACTTTTGTACGCGATAAAAACCTGGATGATTTTCTCGATCTACTTGAAGATGTCGAACTCCTCGTTTCCTTTAATGGCACAAGCTTTGATGTTCCTTTTGTCGTTAATTCGTTTCATATTCCAGAAATCCCTTGTCCCCATGTTGATCTCAGATGGATCTGTTATCACGCAGGCATCACCGGTGGTCTGAAATCCATAGAAAAGCAACTCAATATACAACGGCCAAAGCACCTCCAAGAGGTTGATGGCTTTGAAGCAATTTACCTCTGGGAAAACTGGAAGCGCTATCAAGACCATCAATCCCTCAATAAGCTCATTCAATATTGTCAGTACGATGTGCGCTCTCTCGCGACGGTTGCATCAAAAGTCATGACTAAAGTCCGCCCAAAGCCTGAGATTCATTCTCTACATACCCATGTTACTTAAGTGAGTCGTATGATTAAAGAGATAGAGACCAAATCCATTTTATCGACCCTTAAAGAACCAGACAAGTTCTTTGGGGTTCGTTATAATATGAATCTCTATAGAGGGTGTAGCCATCAATGCATCTACTGCGATAGTAGAAGTGACTGTTATCACATAGAAGATTTTAACCATTCCATTGAAATAAAAATCAATGCCATAGAACTACTCAACAATGAGCTGAGTAAGAAAAAAATAAAAGGAACCATTGGAACCGGTTCTATGAACGACCCCTACATGCCTATTGAAAAAAAGTATCAGCTCACTCGACAAGCGTTAAAAGCCATCTACCTCAACAGGTTCCCTTTGCATATTATTACTAAAGGAACCCTCGTTACCCGAGACCGCGATATTTTACAAGAAATTCACAAACTCTATGCTGCTATTAGTTTCTCAATCACCACACCACATGATGAAATTGCTCGATCAATTGAACCAGGCGCCCCAAACGCGACCAGTCGTTTTTCTGCGATGCAAACACTCGCCCTTGCGGGACTCTATACTGGGGTTACACTTATGCCTTCTCTACCATGGATTACTAATGATATAGACGACTTAAAACTACTCATTAGTAAATCAGTCGATGCAGGGGCCCAATATATTATATCTGGTTTTGGCGTCACACTCAGAGACCGCCAAAGGGATCATTTTTTGAAAGAACTTGACCAGCGATTTCCGGCCCTCAAAGAACGTTACCTAAATACCTATGGAATAACACACTCATGCCTTCCCACCAATCATCAGCAACTAGAAGATGTTTTCCAGGAACTCTGTTATGTAAAAAGTATTGCAACAACGATTACCCCGTTCCACCTTCAAGAGACCGAACAACTACAACTGCTCTAACAAATTCAGTTCCATTGTACAAACAACACCTCACTCTTGACACTATCGAAAGTAAAGTAAAGAAACCTTGATTACTCAATGAGCACACCCTAATAACTCAAACCCATTGTAAACTTTCATCTAATAAACCCAATCTAAAGCGAATTGCCTATCCCTGAATTCAGGTATTATCTATGTTTCCTCATACGAGGGTAAACATTATTTTGAGAGAGGTAGTAATGCAGTTTGCCGTAGTTTCCGATATACACAGTAATTTCTATGCCTTAGAGGCTGTTTTTTATGATATTCGCTCCAAAGGGATTGATACAATCTATTGTGCTGGTGATATTGCTGGGTATTATACACTACCCAATGAGACCATTGATTTATTAAAGAAAATGGATGCTCAGGCAATTTTGGGTAATCATGATTTTGATATCCTCTACCAAAAATTTAAAGACCCAATGAGCTCTAGCTGTCCAAAAGTCTGGAACTACAATAACCTTTCAGAGTCAAGTCTTGAGTACCTTAAGGGCCTACCCGATTTTATAAACATCGAAATTGAAGGTAAAAAGGTTCACATCTGTCATGGAAGTCCTTCAAGTAGAACCGAGTACCTGTATCAAAACAGCATCGAAGCAGAGCTTGCCATAACCAGTATTGAACATGATGTACTCATTTGTGGCCACACTCATATCCCCTATCATCAGCAATATGGAAACAAACACATTATCAATTCAGGAAGTGTCGGCAAACCTAAAAATGGTTCACCCAATGCAACCTATGTGGTTGTCACTATTACCGATGATGTTTCCGTTGAAATTGGTGATGTGCAATATAAGTTTCATAAGACCGTAGAACATGTGGTAAACTCATCAGAGCTCCCAGAGCACAATACACTTTCTCTTATTTACGGAAAATAAGGAACCCCGGCCTGGGGAAGGGCTCGGGGTTTACCTTTGGTGATTGGATTGGGACTACTATCTAATCATCATTTATTTCTTCTCTTTTTTCTCTTTCTGTTCTGCCTTGTATTTAATGGTGTGTTTCTCAAACGTTGTTTTGATACTTTCGGTACCCACTGTTCCTATGTTAATTTCAAGGATTCCTGCTCCAGCCGGCGGCTCTTCTGCTCCAACCCATGCCATATGTAATGTATACCCTTGATCCACACCTGACTTAGGTTCAACAGTAACTGAGCCTTCATAGAGATCCATTACAGCTCCCCACATAACTCCTTGAGCCACAAGAACAATGCTATGCGCATCATCAACAGTCAGGTAATCGTAAGAGAGTACAAGAGGTTTACCTTTCTCCACAACATCTACTACAATGCCGTCTACAATGAGCGAGAATGATGTTACCGAATCTGGAAGTTCAGAAACGGTCGCTATAAGACCAGAATATGATGCTTCAAGATCGAGTACCACTTCAGTCATCTTTTCTGGTTCAACATAAAAGGACGTGCCCCCTCTATGAATAACTACACCTTCATTATCAATAGTATATGCAACAACAGTCCAACTTTTGAATGATGCGAGGCCATTAAAATCAGCGACTACATCATCCCCACCACGGGTACTCACCTCAATTTTTTTTACAATATCTTCTTCACCTTCAGCAGTAAGGGTAACAACAAGTTCTTCCATTTCAAATTGTGATACTTTTGCAAGAATCCCCACTTGTGCTACATCTACAGTGAGTGTTGCACCACCAGTCTGATCTAAGCTTTGTGCACTCAGTAAAGAAAGGTTATCAGAGCACCCAACTATTCCAAGAAGTGAAACGAGTGCTGCTTTAATTATTAACTGTTTCATATTCCCCTACCCCATAAATATTATTGCTGTACTGATTTCTAAAATCATGTTTATTTATCGAGCATTGTGAGAGACAACATTAGCATAAAGTGTATTAATGACACTTTAATTTGAACATCAACTCCATCTCCATATAATTCAAAGACTTATGGATTCTAAAAAAATATCATCATTAACAACAAATCAACTAATTGCATTTTAAATGCAGTATATAGGCAAATTGATTCCTTTTTTCTAAGTTCGAGCCATGACTAGAGAAGATATTACCTGCATTACCAGCCACGACCTCACTCATTTGAGTACTGAAGCATCGATTAACCCAAGAAAGCGTAAAAACCTTAATATTCATCAATTAGATGACCCCATCCAGCGCTTCTTTAATGCTCTTGAGCCAAATACCTACATACAGCCCCATCGGCATATCGACCCACCAAAGATTGAGACCTTTATTCATGTCAAAGGATCATTTTTGGTCGTACTTTTTAACGACAATGGTACCATAGTAAGAGTAGAGCGTTTTTCTGACTTAAAGGAGAATATTGTAATGGATATTCAACCAGGAGTCTGGCACTCCCTCATTTGCGAAGAGCCGAATACCATTTTTTTTGAGATTAAAACAGGCCCTTATAGAGCGCCCACTGATAAAGATTTTGCACCCTGGTCACCACAACCTGACACGCATGAAGTAAAAGCATATTTAGAGCAGCTCCACTCAGATGTCCTTTCCTTCATGAAAACGATCTAAATAGAACGCTTTATATACATTATCGGCTATCTGCCGTTTTAACATGCCTAAATCAATAGATAAGTGACGTGCTGCAGAAAGATACACCTCTTCTATTGAGCCATCCCAGTCATCAGTTTCAAAAAGAATCCTATCAAGGGGGGTCGCTTTTAAGGTTGCTATCCGTTTTTTATGCCCTAAAACAATATCTTTTCCATAAGAGAACCAGACTGGGTAATGAAGTAACTGTATCATCTCTTCTTTAGAGCCTGAGTACCAGTGAAATATCCATGCGGGGATAGTATCATTGCGGACAATTTCTTTCATTATCTGATGAGTACTCTTGACTGAATGAATCACTATTGGAGAACTAAACTGCTTCGCTATAGAAACATGGTTCAAAAACACCTTAATCTGAAGGTCATATTCAGTTGAAGCTAATCTATCAAGACCGGTCTCACCCACCGCGAGGCATCCCGATTCTGGATTTTTTAATAACCGAATGAGCAGACTAAGATGTTCTTCAAATTCAGTATCAATATACCAAGGGTGCACTCCTGCTGAATGAGTAACACTGGAGGGCTGTTCCTTCCCCAAAAGTGAGGCATAAATAGCGCTCGCCTCTGACAAAGTATGAGTATGAACATCAATTGACTCTCCTGCCTCAATAGACTCATAAAGTCGACGATATACAGGAGGGGTTACACTCATCACAATTGTTTATCCTATCAATAATTCTACCATAAAAATACTCAATTTTAAATTTTAGTATGGTATAATAATTGGTATTCACTATCCATTAGTACTCTTATGATACAAGATAACACCGTGAACGACACATCACAAAATGCAGAATATATACAAAAGAAACTGATACTCAACACTAAAATGAGTTTGAGCTTTGTAGCACTTTTAGTGATACTTTCCGCTACATTTCTCGTAAGTGGTTACCAGACGCTGGGACTGTTACTTATTCCATTTATGGCAATATTTATCGCAATCACTCTTTTATCAAAAATGGGATTTACCAAAGCAGCGCGTCAAGGATTTGTAATATCCTCCAATATTACCGTGCTGGTATTCTCAATCCTAGTAGGCAAAGAGAGTGCTATTGAGTTACTTTTTATAATACTTATTATGTTTCCCTTTCAACTTTTTACCGTTAAAGAGAAATATCAACAAATTTTTTCAATCATCATGCTCCTCTCATGCGCAGCATGTACACAACTTTTCCACGTATTTAGTCCAAGTGAAGGAATAACTCCCGCAGTAGCACGTATTATTGAGTTTATCATATACTTCTACGTGTTTTTCACAGTAATCGCACTTAATGCATCAGAGTACTTCGTCACAACATCACGCAGCGAAAAATTGAAAGCCAGTAATAAAGAACTCGGGAACTACAAAGATAAACTTGAAGAAATGGTTGTCGAACGCACCAAAGCACTCGAAGAGGCTAATCGTTCTAAGTCGGAATTTTTGGCAAGTATGTCAAATGAAATTATTAGCCCAATTAATGAGATCATCAGTTACAATAAACTTTTGAGTGGTTCGATACAACCAGAACTTAGATCCCACGTATCCGCTATCGAAAAGTCATCTCAAGATCTTCTTGTTCTTATTAACGATATTATTGATGTTTCAAAACTTGAAACTGGATGGATTAAGCTTAATCAAAATCCCCTAGACCTCAAACTAATACTCAACGAAATAAAAGAAACCTACTTCGCTCGCTGTGAGAACAAGCAAGTTGCCTTTGAAGTAAATATTGCGTCCAACTTCCCCCATAGAATCATATTAGATGAACTCAGGCTCCGTCAAATTATTACGAACTTTGTGAGTAATTCTGTAAAATTTACTCCATCAGGCAGCATTACAATAGATGTCACTTTTGATTATATCGATGAGGAACTTATATCCTTTGACGTGCAAGTTTCCGACACCGGAAAAGGAATGTCCGAAAATAAGCTCCAACACCTCTTTGATACCTTTAGAGTCAGTAACATCAAAGACTCGGTGAAATATAAAGGAACGGGACTCGGTCTCTCTATTTGTGAGAAGCTCACCAGAATGATGGGCGGGCATATTAAAGTAAAAAGTCAACTCAATAAAGGAACAACCTTTACTATCCACTTTGCCGATATAGCAATTTCAGCACTCCATGCTATTTCTACCGAAGGTTTCAAAGAGGTAAGTGACATTGAATTTGATGGCCAAACGATATTAACCGTTGACGATGTCGCCTTTAACAGAGAGGTAGTTAAAAAGATATTAATGAACCATAATCTCAAAGTTATTACAGCCGAGAATGGTTCAGAGGCAACGCTTATAGCTCAAAAAATCATTCCCGATCTCATCATCATGGATATTAGAATGCCGATAATGAATGGTTATCAAGCTGCAGAAATAATTAAAACTGGCGTAGATACTAAACAAATTCCTATAATTGCCTTAACAGCATCAACCAGTTCAGAAAACATCGATGATGATGACAACAACTTTTTTGATGGTGTACTCCCTAAACCAATTAAAGCACCACTGTTGTTAGGGGAGCTTTCAAAACACCTTCATGTGGACGGAACAAAAAAGTGAAAGTTTTTATCTATTTAAAAAACCCGATTAAGACATTTGATATGCAAGCATATATCCATGAGATGGTGCTCAAACAGTTCCCTACTCTGGAAGTTGAATCGTTTGAACGATTTTCAGAATTAGTAGAACGAATTCATGAACCCGACATTATTGTTACGTGGGTATTCAAGAAAGAACTCTACGCGCAAGCGACGAACCTAAAAGAAATCTACACACCCGCAGCAGGGAACGATTGGGTTCCTGATGACCCATCACGTCGAGTCGATGTAACCTATGGTACTTTTCACGGCTCAATGATGGCAGAATCCCTTGTAGGAAACATCCTCTACCACAGTCATCGAACCCCCCTTATGCTTACCCGTCAAAAAGAGCATCACTGGGACCGCGCTGCACAATCAGGTATAACACTCCTCAAAGATCAGACCGTTCTTATTATAGGATATGGCAATATTGGGCGTTCCTGCGCACAGCTATTAATACCCTTTGGCTGTCATGTCATTGGCATGAAGAGATCCATCTCCAGTTCAATTGATGAATTTGGTGTTGAGTGTACGACTCCCGAGCATATGGAATCAGCCCTAGAACGCGCAGACCATGTTATACTGATACTCCCATCAGGTCATGCAACCGATGGTATGTTCAAACAAGAATACTTCACCTTTATGAAAAAAACAGCATATCTCTATAATATTGGTCGGGGGAATGCGATCACCACAGAGAGTTTGATATGGGCACTAGAAAATGAAGTTATTGCTGGCGCCGCTATCGATGTTTTCGAAGCAGAGCCTCTTTCGAAAGAGTCACCACTCTGGGATCTCAAAAATCTTTTTATCACTCCCCACTCAGCTTGTGTCTTTGAAAACTATAAAAGTGAATTTTTTTACGAACTCCGTGATGCACTCTCAGAACGTCTCAACGAATAATAATATTCACTCCTGATACTCAAGATAGCGCAATCCTTTAAGCAGTGAGTGAGTTGTCTCATCTCTCAGTGGCTCATAGAGTTTGGTACGACCAATTTGGTCAAGCACAGGAAAACCTTGTACGGGCATTGTTTCTTCACAGGGAATAAAACACCCTATTACTTGGTTTCCTTGTACAATAGCAATAGGTTCACCACCATTTGTTACTTGTGCAAGTCTCTGCCCCAACCGTGTGCTATCTAT
This sequence comes from Fibrobacterales bacterium, assembly GCA_051532055.1. Classification (GTDB taxonomy): domain Bacteria; phylum Fibrobacterota; class Fibrobacteria; order Fibrobacterales; family JAOPTW01; genus JAOPTW01. The sequence goes on from JAOPTX010000016.1 coordinate 83,079, forward strand.
AACTTCCATATTCCCACCAACTCCAATCACATTTGTTCCATAAGTGAAACCATTTTACTGTTGATCACAATAGGAGTCAAGATTATAACCACACCTTTAAAATTTTTAGTACCGCATCACATAAAATAGAATTAAGATTTCTAATTCCTCAAACGACTTTTTTGTGCACTCAGGAATATTTATTTTTAAGAGCGCTCAGTCATGGTGAGATTACCGAGTTGCCCCTCTTTTTTTTTCTATGTTTCACGGTACTATGAAAGACACCACTTACTTTATATCGCTCCTCAACCTAAGTATCATGCTCATCCCCTGTGCCATTGTGGCACTCTTTTATTACCGATGGCAACTGAAGGATCAAAAGCCCCTCTACTCACTTACCCGCATGGTGGTACAGCTCCTTCTTGTGGGGTATTGTCTCAGTTTTATATTTACACAACACAATGTTATCATAACTCTTGCTGTGGTACTCGTCATGATTCTTTTTGCAACATGGATTGCACTCCGGGTTATACCTGGTCGTAAAAAAGAGCTCCTCGGTAAATCATTTCTTGCAATAATCCTCTCATTTATCCCCATATATATTATCACTACCTTTTTTGTGATAGACCTCGACCCATGGCACAACCCACGATATCTCATCCCCCTTGCAGGCATGATGCTCGCACGCTCAGTAGATAGCGTTAGCTTAAGTGCTGAACGTTTCTTTAGTGAGAAAGACGCTGGCCGGGACTACCTTACCTGTCGCTTCGCTGGCTTTAAATCAGCCATGATTCCCACCATAAACTCTCTTATCGCCGTGGGGATCGTTTTTATTCCGGGTATGATGACAGGCCAAATACTCTCTGGCATAGACCCACTCATTGCAGTACGATATCAAATACTCGTAATGACCATGATTTTTAGTGTGACCGGCCTCAGTGCGGTTATTTTTCTTAAAATGAATAAGTTCTAACCGCAAGTACCAAAAATTATTTGACCCAGACTCATTTTAGGTATATTTATTCTGATGAAAAATATACCTACTCTTCTTTCGCTCCTCATTATTGCAGTACTCACTCTGTTGATCTGTTCATGCAATAACCCCAGTGACAAACGATATCCAGTCAAAGGAATCGACGTTTCTCACCACCAAGGTGACATTATATGGGATAGCATCATTAATCAACAGATAACCTTTGCGTTTTTAAAAGCTACCGAGGGTGAAAACCATAAAGACACTCGGTTCGAAGAGTATTGGGCCGCTATTTCAAAGAGCTCAATAAAAAAAGGCGCCTACCATTTTTTTAGCTTCTGTAAAGAGGGGGCTGTGCAGGCAAAAAATTATATTGAATCAGTAACACTTACTCACGGTGATTTACCACCCGCTGTGGACCTTGAGTTCGCAGGAAATTGTAAAAATGCATTTGACACCCCAAAGCTTGTCGCTGAAATACGTATCTACCTCGACAGTATTGAAGGTCATTATGGAGTCAAACCCGTAATATACACCACAAACAGATTTTATAAAGAGATAATCTTTGAGCATTTTAAAGACCAAAACATCTGGATTCGAAACACCTATTTCAACCCATCTCTTTCCAATCGTAAAAATTGGATTTTTTGGCAGTATAAAGTAGGGCCATTCCCTGGCATAACTGGAGATGTAGATCTGAATGTTTTTAATGGGTCATTAGACAAACTAAATACCTACTGTATTCCATAACGGGTCTGTAAGTAAGAATTGAGTTTTTGATACTCATCTCTCCGAGGGACAAAGTTTGCATCACCCTCAATAAGTTCCTCTAATATTGAATAAGGATGCCAGATTACCTCGGTTACCTCTTCAGCTTGTAGTGCAAATGACTCGAGTGTTGTATCATTCTCTACAAGATACACATACTGAAAAACCTGTTCAAAAAGAGTTTGCGTCTGAAGAGATGTTTGTACTGTAAAGAGATACAATAATGCTGATTCAGTAATCTCAAGTCCAATTTCTTCAGAAACCTCTCTCACGGCACTCACCGTAAGAGTATCATTATCAACAACATGTCCAGCCGCGCTTAAATCCCACAACCCTGGATATATTTCTGCGGTTGGGGAGCGCTTTTGAAAAAGAAGCTCACCGCTAGGGTTCACAATCCAAACATGCACGGTAGCATGCCAGTCACCATCTCTGTGGGCATCGCGACGACTCTTAAACTGGTCGGTCGGGTCGCCCGTTTCTGTATATATTCTCAGTTGCTCATCCAGTGCCATCAATGCCTCCACAATGCTTAATCTCCTCTAAAAACAGCATCAAAAGGAGATCTCAGCAATAATCTAGGTATTTTTTTATTTTTCTCACCAAATCAGTATCACATTCTTATAGTCTCACCGTTTTACTTACAGATATGAATAATAGACAACTAGAGAACCTATTTATGCAGTTTTCACCCCTTGCATTTTCTGTAAGTGTCTCAGTCCTTCATTCCCGTGAAGAAGCTGAAGATGTTGTACAAGAGCTCTTTCTCAACCGAGTACCTAAAATGATGGAGCGCTATAGCACTGTAAGCCCTGAAGAGATGGGCCGTATTATCGCACGCAGTGCAAAAAACCTTTCTATTGATATGTTTCGTAAAAAAAGGCGCTATCCTGAGCAACAAATCCTGGAATCAGATGCCGTGACTGAAGTTGAAAACCCTACAGAAACTCCAGAGGTGACCACATTCCTTGATGCAGTCAATGAAACCGATCGTGAAGTACTGACTCTAAAATATCTCAACAAGCTCACATGGAGCCAGGTTGCAGAAATCCTTGGTCTCTCTGAAGTGGGCTCACGAAAACGGGGACGCATTGCACTTGAACGCATTAAAAACTTGGTGAAACGAGGGTAATATGAAACAGAAACTACTCAGCGATATAGATATGCAACTCTTTCTTGCCCGAGCACTCCCTTGGTACAAACGACTCTTTATCCGTATTCTCCTCCTCCTTTCGCCAGAATTACAGAAACAATATTCAAAAATTGCAGCAGAAAACACTGTTTTTATGAACCGTGAACAACCACGACTCCACCAATCTCTCTTTGAAAAAAACAGCACGCGTGCCCCCATTAAAAATAGCTCTCCGTTTTTGGCGCCCTGGTTCAAACCTGCAATCTCTTTTGCCACGGTCGCCCTTATTGCCCTCCCCATGATTACCACCTACATGGCCACAAGTACCGATAGTCCAGATCAACCCTACTACGCCGCAAAAGGCTCAGGCCTCGGAGTTTCCCTTTTTAAAAAAGAGCGAGAATACACCCTCCTCAGTGACGCCCATGTCAACCTCAATATTCTTGACACACTCCAACTTATGCCTATGGGAACATCAAGCCAATTTGTTGCACTCTATACACTGCACAACAACAAGCTCTCTCGCATTTATCCAGAAAACACCAAAACGCTCGTTCTCTTTAATGAGCAAACGCTCCCCCCATCACTCATTTTTGATGGCGATACCACCAGGCTCATAGCTGTTACAGCCACAATCCCCCATGCTCTTACCAAAGTTGAACAAATCATTACGGGCTTTTCATCAGACTACAACCAAACACCTCCTCTTTCTCACCTTGTTGATAGTATCTATATTCAGCCATTTCTTATTACCTTAGAGACTTCTCATGATTAAGCACCTTGTTCTCTCTATCGTCTTTATCTCTCTCACCCTCAGTGCATCACCACAGTGGGCTAAGGTAAATGTTATCGTAGCCAGTAAAAGTGGTCTATCAAATGACACAGAATTGCGCTATGCTTATAATGACGCCCAAAAGATGAGTACTACTCTTACAGAACTCAGCGATATCGATCCCAACAACAACTTTCTCATCACTACAGAATCTACATCAGAGTTACGAGAACAGCTCACCGCCATTAGCACACATATTGCGAAGCTCAAACAAACGAATAAAATTCTCCTGCAATTTTATTACTCTGGACATGGTTCAGGGAGTAGCTTCCATATTGGCAACGAAAAGTTTCTTTTCAAAGAGGTCAAATCATTACTCAACACCCACAGCATTGACACCCGTATCTTCATTCTTGATGTCTGCTTTGGGGGTACCTTCCTCAACACCAAGGGATTTACCAAAGCAAAACCAATCTCAGTCAACCTCGATGTCAATGATGTTACTAAAGGTGAAGTGATCATTAGTTCATCCGCAATAAACGAACAGGCCTATGAGATAGAATCACTCGAAGGATCAGTATTTAGTACCAACTGGATTATGGGCCTCAGAGGAGCGGGCGATAAGAATAGTGATGGTCAAGTTTCACTCTTTGAAGCGTACAACCACGCGTATGATCATACGGTAAATTACACATCCCAAACACTACAAAAACCGCAGCATCCTTCATATAACATGGACCTTACCGGCGCTCATGATATTGTGCTAACCAAGCCCACCCTTTCCGCAAATGGTATCGTATTCGACAATTGCCCCAAAGGAATCTATACCATATATAACGCATCTCAGTTTCACACTATTGGCGATGTTCGACTCTCAAATTCGGGGCGCTTCTTTTTAGCACTCCAAAGCGGCGTATACTCTATTACAACCCCCAATACTGATGGTCGTATTATGGAAGCCTCAGTGACCGTAACCAAATACCTTACAGAAGTGGCCTATACAGAGTTTGCACCCAAGAAGGAGTCAGCCATCATCCATAAAAGAAAAGGCTCCCGCAGTACCTATAAACAAAACTTTATATCTACCGTCTACAACAACTCTGGCGTCAATCTCTTACTCGGACTTGGACATCACTCTCTTTCAAAAATCACTCAAACACTGAATACCCAAAATGACATTGAAGACCTATTTAACATCACCCCAGAGTACACCCTTGACGAGACGCTCTATACCAACTATGGTATAAATCTCATGCTCACTACAGGCAACTGGGGTATTACAGGTTACATCGAAGGGTATACTCAAAAAATCTCAATGAAAGCCTCAGGAACCGAACCCACTCAAGAGCCTCAAGAAGACCTTGATGTATTTGCTCTTGGGTCAATTGAATTATATCATATAGAAATTGGTATTGCTCTCCATAAACAGGTATTCCTACATCAAAACCAGAGTATCCATGGGGAATTTGGCGCTTCTTTAGTGAGTGAGAATTACACAAGTTCTTGGAGTTATGAGAGAAAAGCAATGCTCTTCCCCAAAGAGAACTATGAATTTAAAACAAACATGACAGGGGGACGCTACCATATTGCTGCCCGCTATCAGTATCGAATGGATACAACACTCAATCTTGCCCTTGGAGCAAAACTGAGCGCCTACCTCCTCGACCTTGCCACCCACAATGTACCAACAGGTGAAAATGCAACAATCTTTCAAGAACTCAAAGGGCACTCCTTTGTTCCTGGAATTAAACTTGATCTACTCCTCTTTATTGGCCCGCGGAGATTTTAATTATGCGTATACAACTACCGTCACTATTATTGAAAACACTGCTATTAACATACCCTTTATTGGTTTTGGGGTGTGCCGAAACCGCGATGTCTACGGATACGAGTCAAAGTACAGACTCATCATTAATTAGAACACTCAACTACACCTACATCGGTTCAAAGATTTTTCCTCTCGAACACTCCGGTAACTACACCTACAACTTTTTACAATATGATACTGAAGGCAATAAGGTAGACTCTACAACAAAATTTAAGTTAGAAATTTCATCATACTCTGCCGGGCCTGATGACAGCTTTCTCTTTCACATGCCCGGAGATGAAGCAGACATTCTACAATGGAAGGGAGAAGACTACTCTGCAGATGAACGTGGCATTTATATCATTGGCCGATACGACACAAAGAAAAAGCGGGAAATTTCTACGGAGGCTGATCCTATCTTTTGGCTTCCTCAATCTCCCGAAAAAGGGGTGCGTACTCTGGGTAGTGACTATACCATCGAGTACCTTGGCAATGACTTCTCCTATATCATGAGCGTTGACAACTGTAGCCGCCCAGTCCTTGAAGAAGCAATGCTCTTTAAAGAAGAAGCAGGAGACTTCACCAACTACTACTACATCAAAAAAGGGGTTGGCATTTTAGGCTGGGAGAAATACTACAAAGGCATACTCACCGACATGGCCGTACTAAACAATATGAATTTTAAGACGGACGATGAAGATGATTACTACGCGCCTAATAGCTGTTATGAGGATAATTACTATAACGATTAGTACAAAGTAATCACTCAGAACATCTCAATTGGCCCTGTCAATAAGTGTCACTGTACCCGAGCTACCTTTACTATGTTTACCACAGTAAAGGAGTTCTTCTATGACGACACACCCCCTTGTTATCACTCTATTGATACTTCTCAGTATCAACCTCATTATCTTAATTCTTGTGCTCATTAAAACCAGGGCTTCATCCGCACAAAAACCCATAACACAGTTTTCAGAGTCTATTACTCAACTCCTCCACGATTCATTTAATCAAAATCGCAATGACAGTCTCCATCGTTCATCTCTCCAGCGAGAGGAGCTCAACAATAGCCTTCAACGCGTCTCTGACTCCCTTTCTCAACGACTCTCAGAGAGCGCAACACAGCAAAAAGAACAACTTGAGCTTTTTTCAAATGTCCTCCAAAGTCTGAGTAACTCAAATGAAGCACGTTTTACCAAACTCAATGCCACTCTCAGTGAAAAAATCACCGCACTCCAAACCGATAACAACAAAAGGCTCGACCTCATCAACCATACTGTTGATGAAAAGCTTCACAAAACTCTCGAAGAACGCTTGGGCCACTCATTTAAACTGGTCTCTGAGCAACTCGAAAAGGTGCAAAAAGGACTGGGCGAAATGCAAACCCTCGCCCATGGTGTCGGTGACCTCAAACGGGTTTTAACCAACGTAAAAACCAAGGGAGTACTGGGCGAATATCAATTAGCCAATATTTTAGAGCAACTCCTTACTCCAGCACAATACTCTTCAAACGTTAAAACCAAGAAAGGGAGTGACGCTATTGTAGAATTTGCCATCAAACTCCCTGGCAGGAATGAGACCAATGAGACCGTTTGGATTCCCATCGATGCAAAGTTCCCCACTGAGCACTACCAAGAACTCTTGATGATGTATGAAACAGGAGACAAAGCAGTCATTGACACCGCTCAAAAAGCGCTCTACAAAACCATCCGCCAGTGTGCCAAAGACATTGCTACCAAATATATTGACCCACCACACACTACTGATTTCGCCATACTCTTTCTTCCTATTGAAGGGCTCTATGCCGAGGTACTACGGGACCATGAACTCTTTCAAACGCTTCAACGAGACTATCATGTAGTCGTTGCAGGCCCCACCACACTCTCTGCCCTCCTCAATTCTCTTCAAATGGGTTTTAAAACCCTTGCTATTGAGCAACGTTCGAGCGAAGTTTGGAACATTCTCGGAGCCGTTAAAACCGAATTCAATAAGTTTGGCACCATTCTCGACAAAACTCAAAAGAAACTTGATGAGGCCAGTAAAACTATCGAATCTGCAGGAGTACGTACCCGAGCAATTGAACGCAAACTCCGTGATGTTGAAGAGATCCCTCTGCAACAGGATTCACAGCAATTTTCTGACATTCTTCCCTCATCCCCTGATTTAGAGAAGGTTGAAGATTAAAAGGCTCCTTGCCATACAATCACCCCATTCTCAAATTGAAAATGTGTTCATTGGGTTTCAAAATGACCCTTAAAATTGTCAAAGAGTGGTAACTTAGCTATCTTTTGTTCATTATTGTTTACTCGTTGACTCATGAAATTAGCACTTATTATACCTCTATTACTCCTTTTACTTCTTGGGTGCTCTTATGTACCGCCAAACTACTCTGCAATGCTTATTCAGTCTCGGGACCCCAGTAATACCATGCAAAGTAATATTGGCTTTAGCGGAACCAACTTAGGGATTAATATTGGAAAACCAAACCAAGCAGACTCAGCAGCACTTTCAGAGTATCCAAAAACGACCTTTACTCAGAGCGTCTTCTCATTCGATTATTTTATCAATACCGAAAGCTTTCATTTTGCACCCAACCTTTCGAATACAAACACTTCTCTTGGGATGGGTTTCGATTATGACAACACATTCCTTGTTATGGTTACTCCTGGTGTACATTTTACCGGAAAAAGTGGCACCAATTTATACCCTACCTCTTTAGATGTTAAAAAGGATTATTTTGTCAATTTTCACACCAGTGTAAATCTATCAAGTACAAAAGGGAATGTGATTCTCATCTCTAATGACATATTCCAAAGTCAATTTATTGAAACCAGTCGATATCAAGAATTTTCAAATCATGTGACACCGTACATGAACAAACTTGCTCTTTCACTCTTTTTCTATGACCGAGCAATTTTTGCCGGCCTTGAATTGAGTATGATCAATAGCTACAACTTTGATTACTATGGTGCAGGTGTTATGTTCACCTTTGGCTTTAAATAACACGCTCCTTTTAAAACATAACCTGACTATACTTTCTATCAAGACTGCGATATTGCAACGCCTCTGAAAGGTGGTTTGCTTCAATCATTTTACTCTCTGCCAAATCTGCGATCGTACGGGCAACTTTAAGAATCCTATCATAGGCTCTTGCTGAAAAGCCCATTTTTACCGTTGCCATCTTAAGTATCTCCTGTGCATCAGCCCCCAATACACAGTGAATACGAATAAGCCGTCCCTGCATATGCGCATTACAAAAAACACCAGGAACATTTACAAATCGATCCCCTTGTATTTCACGGGCCTTTTGAACCCGTGTACGAATTGAAGCAGAGGTCTCTCCCTCTTTTTTATCACTCATTTCTTGATAATTCAATGAACCCACTGAAACATGAATATCAATGCGATCAAGAAGAGGACCCGAAATTTTATTCATATATCGAATAACTTCATTCTCACTACAGGTACAGGGTTGAATAGGATCCCCATAGTAACCACAAGGGCAAGGGTTCATAGCTGCTCCCAGCATAAATCTCGAAGGATAGGTCACTGTCATAGCAGTTCGCGAGATCGTCACGACATTATCCTCTAAAGGTTGCCGTAGCACCTCAAGTACCGGCTTTGAAAATTCTGGCAACTCATCCAAAAAAAGCAAACCATTATGAGCCAAACTTACCTCTCCAGGCCTCGGGTAGGCCCCGCCTCCCACAAGTGACGTATTCGAAACCGTATGATGCGGGCTTCGAAAGGGGCGCTCCACAATGAGTGATTCAAACCCTTTAAAGAGCCCTGCCCCACTGTGAATCGTCGTGGTTTCAATGGCTTCTTCTTTAGTCATATTGGGTAGTATCGACGAAATCCTCCGAGCACACATGCTTTTCCCTGTCCCTGGCGACCCTATGAGCAGAAAGTTATGAGCCCCTGATGCTGCGATCTCCAAAGCGCGACGCGTCACCTCTTGCCCTTTTACATCACTGAAATCCAGTGCGTATTCTTTACTGGGGTGTAAGTCATCTCGAGATGTCTCAACCTTATACGCATCTCTTTCGCCACCCAACACCTCAATGCACTCTTTGACATTCCCAACGCCATACACATCCACCCCATCTATAATTGCCGCTTCAGCGGCACTTGTCCTTGGAAGTATCATGGATTTAAATCCTTGCTTTTTTGCAAAAATTGCAATAGAGAGCGCCCCTTTTATCCGTTTCACATCACCACAGAGAGAAAGCTCTCCGAGAATAAGTGTTTTATCAAGTTCAATATAAGGAACCTGTTCGGACGAAATAAGCATCCCTACTGCAAGGGGGAGATCAAAGGATGACCCCTCCTTTTTTACATCTGCTGGGGCCATATTTATAGTGGTTCTTTTATTATAGATCTGATACCCAAAGTTTTTTAGAGCCGCACTCACTCTATCCCTAGACTCACGTACAGCAGAGTCAGGGAGCCCGACCAAGGTAAAGCCAGGCATTCCATCTCTACAATCTACCTCGATAAGCACTTCAAAGGCTTCGATACCCCATAATGCTGCCGCCTTTATGATTGAGATCATACCAGTTCCAGTTGAGGTGAGGTCTCACTTCCCAAAAGAGAGTGATGTTCATAAGCGGTAACAACCTGAGATTGAATCTCTTTAATAAGACCCGCTGACAAAAAATTATAGGCACTCATTGGGGTATCCTGTTTTAACTCAGGTAGTTTTAAATGATACCCCAGCCCTGTTTTAAAAAGTTTAAGCCCCCTGAGAACCAATTGATTATTGATTGAAACATCGGTTGTCCCTTTAAAGGTGCTCCCAAAATAAGCAGGGAACGGCTTGAATGCAAGTACTCGTATTTGAATCATATTCTCTCCTATACCACTTTCTCTAAAACATTTGAATACTCATTCAACACTTCGCACTCGACATACTCACGAAAATCCTTTTTTACGGGATAAAAAATCTGCCGAAATTCTTCACCTTTCTGAGTGAACTCGACAGGATACGATACAAAAAGTCCATTGCTCCCATCATATACTCTGAGATTTGTCAATTGCAATACGTCATTGAGTACTACTCTGGCAAGAGCCCGAAGGCGCCCTTCAGAACGACTTACGGGATAAATTGAAATATGGGTTATGGTTAATCCTGCAATCATAGTACCCCCTATGCCGCTACTGCATGCTGTTCAAATTCTTTGAGCACCGCTTGTTGGATGTACTCTTTAAAATCTCGGGTAATGGGATGATATACCGAACGATACTCTTGACCTTCCTTTTTAGGTTCACTCGGATAGCCTACAAAAAGCCCATTTACGCTATCATAGATTCTTAGACTACTCAGCGTAATTTGGTCATTCAGTACCACTCGGGCAAAGGCTTTGAGCATACCTTTTGATTCTGTAAGGGGAAATACATTCAGTTTTGTAATGAGAAGTTGTTGTGACATTGCTGCCTCCTTGTTTAGTTAATTGGTTATGTCAAACTCAGACGAATATCCACTTATGCAAGAGGTGTGCCAATTCAGTTTTTAGGCCATAATCAAACAATTACCACTCAAACTCATTGACGGCTCTGACTACAACTATCCAGATGTGATCATAATTGATTAAAACTGATTAAAAGAGTTTAAAATGGATATATTTCTCTTTCAGTTCTCTAGTATACTTAGTACTATTACTATGCTCAGCTATTGGAGAACCCATGGAACAGACATCTACCTCAATCCCTTTTCTTGAATCATATCCTTATGAAGTGTTACACATTAATGATTTTCATTACACTAACATCATACAAGAACTTCAAGATCACTTTAAGCATGCCTCCAAAGTCTTTAGCTCAATACCTGACGAAAAATTACACTACCGATATCAATCTGAAAAATGGAGTGTCGCAGAAGTACTGGGGCATCTCATCGATCACCATTTACTTTTTATGCATCGCGCTATTACCTTTGCTCGGGGATTTGAAAACCCAATTCTTCCCGCAGATGAAAATCTTTGGGTTACCAATAGTGTACTGGGTAATAAAAGTTTTCAGACCCTTGTTGATCTTTATGAAAAATCATCTACCCTCTTTGAAACCCATATTATCTTACTCGAGAAGAGCCAGCTTCAAAACAGCGGTATTGCCAATAACATTGAGATGACCATTGAACAGCTTCTCTCATATTTTATTCTGCACGAGAAGCATCATTTTGATTTTATTCTTTCACACTATCTGTAACATACACTACTCGATAATAATTTTTGCATCACGGTTAAAAGGGTTAGTCCTTATTTCCAGCGAGTAGAGATAAGGATACTGCTCTTGTAGATGGCGCAAATAATTGAGCCACTGACGAATAAGATGATCATAGACCCGTTTAAAATCATTCGCAATATGCTCCTGATCTTTTTCTGGAAGATTATGGAGTGACTCTCGTGCCCCTATTTCATCAAGAAGATGCAAACTCGACAGCATCACATCTGAAAAATGTTCATTATCAAGCACATACCGATTTTCGAGAAGTCGTGAAATGGTATCCCGACGATGCATCACATGAGCCTCGAGAAGATCCAACACCTCAGCATCAAAACGTGTCTCAACAATAATCTTCTCTACCGTTTTTTCGGCATGTAAAAACTCTTTAGCAGTCCATTCAGGAGTCACCAAAAGTGTTTCCTGTATTTCTTTATAATTAACTATCACTGATTCTGTATGCCGTAAAATTTCTTTACCAAATTCCTTAAGATAGACACCGACAAGAATGTTGATTTTCTGCCTTTTAATTTCACGTTCTTTTTTATTCAGGGCAATTTCAGTTAAATTACCGACAAAGGCCAAAAAGGTTGCAACCCCAACCAAAATAACCACTACTGAAATAAGGCGACCAATTGTAGTCTCTGGTGCAATGTCTCCATACCCCACAGTAGACATGGTAACTAAGCAAAAGTAATAGGCATCACTCAAGGAGATACCTTCTGCAATTGAGAGTAATAATCCTCCAAAAATAAAGGTAATACTGAAGGTCAATAGGTAAAATCGTTTTTTGCTCTCTATAGCTATCATAAACACTCCATTCTTTGGCAATACAAAGGTGTTACAAAACAGAGTTGGTGAGCCTTAAAGTCCATCCACTCCTCTCTATACTATACCATAGAGAGTCAAAAAGATTCCACACTATTACGGAACATTGTTATTTTTCAAAAAACCCAAATATCGAGGAGAACTCAATGGACATTGCATCACTCATATCAACAATTGATGGCTATATCTGGGGCCCTTGGCTCATGGTGCTCTTAGTAGGCACAGGACTTTACCTTTCGATACGTCTCTTTTTTGTTCAATTTAGAGGATTTAAACATGGACTCAAAGTTGTCCGTGGGGGTTTTGACAAAGAAGAAGATGCAGGTGAAATCACCCACTTTCAGGCACTGACCGCAGCTCTTTCTGCAACCATTGGTACCGGTAATATCGTCGGCGTTGCTGCGGCTATATTAATGGGCGGCCCTGGTGCTGCCTTCTGGATGTGGGTTACGGCCCTCGTAGGAATGGCAACCAAATTTGCGTCATGCACCCTTGCCGTTCACTATAGAACTATTGATGAAACGGGCGAGGCCCACGGTGGTCCAATGCACTTTATTGAACAAGGAATGGGACCAAAGTTTAAATGGCTTGCCGTCCTTTTTGCTCTTTTTACTGTGACTGCTAGTTTTGGTATTGGCAACATGTTTCAAATCAACAATGTCGCAACAAGCCTCAACACCTTATTTAGAAGTGGCAGCGAACCAAGCGCTCTCTTTAATGGTATTGTTGGTCTTGTATTTGCCATAATGGTTGGTATTGTCATACTTGGTGGAATAAAAAGCATTGGCAAGTTTGCCTCAAAGATTGTCCCTATTATGTGTTTTTTCTATGTCGGTGCAGGACTTATCATACTGGTAAAGAATATGGGTGCCATACCTGACGCATTTGGAACAATATTTTACTATGCCTTCAACACTCCAGAAGCTCTTGCGGGCGGCCTATTGGGCACGGTAATCCGTGCGGGCGTGGCACGAGGGCTTTTCTCTAACGAAGCAGGAATGGGCTCAGCTGCCATGGTACATGGCGCAGCAAAAACTGACGAACCAGTACGCGAAGGCCTAGTCGCAATGCTTGGCCCCTTTATTGATACTATTGTTATCTGCTCTATCACCGCATTAGTCATTATCATTACCGGCGCTCACGAAATTCAAGACATTGCCAAAGGCGAATTAACCGGCAAAGCTTTTGAACTTGGCCTTGGCAGTAGTATTGGTTCTCAACTTGTCGCTATTGGTATTATCTTCTTTTCATTTTCCACTCTCATTTCATGGTCCTACTACGGAGACCGTGCAGCCGACTACCTATTTGGTAAAAAAGCGGTCGTTCCTTATCGCTATATCTACCTTGGATTTATTATAATTGGTGCAACCATTAAAATTGGAACGGTCATAGATTTCTCTGATGCTATGAATGGCCTTATGGTTATTCCTAACCTTATTGCACTGATAGTACTCTCACCCGTTGTAGTAAAACTTACCAAAGATTATTTTGCACGAATGAACTAACGTTTACACCCACCACCAAGACACAGCTCTGGTGGGCCCACCTTTACCTTAATTGAGAATGATATGAAACTATTAATACCACTAAACATTGATGAAGAAACTGAACTCATAGTCACCTATATCGAGAAACTCATTCAAAGTATCCCTGGTTCAGAGCTCTTTTTCCTCCATGTCCTCAAACCTGATGACATCAAATATGATTATGACAAAAACTCAACCACTAAAGAGAGTTACAAAACCACCTTTGTTGGTTACAAAAAGCTTGAGAGAGTTGTCCAAGGGTTTCTTGACCAAGGAATAGAAACAAATGATCTCGTAAAAAAAGGTATTCCTCACGAAGTAATTATCAAAGAAGCTCAACGATTAGAAGCTGATATGATCATTATTGGAGCATCACACCAACATGCTTTTATCGAAGCAATCGCCGGAAGTGTCCCACTAAAAGTTCTACAAAATAGTACGCTACCGGTTCTTGTCGTTCCAGATCAGTAACAGAAAAATATGATGGGAATTTGGTTTTTGGGCAAAAAAAAATATCTTTGAGAGATAAGTTATTTAGCCAGGAACCAATTCTCAAAGATATTTTAATCTTGGGGTAAAGGTCGGGTAACCCCAATATTAACTAGTAGTAATGAACAAGCAACTTGCCCGAAGGCCTGTTACTATCAGCTAATATAGCCACTAAGTTTTGAGCAAACAACTGTTATCTTTTTAGGCACCCCTATGTTAATCACATGTTACAAAACAATGACATTTCGGGGCTGTCAACTCTATTCTTACCATACTAAAGCAGTCAACACTCTCATCAAATAGCCTATTTGTAAAGTTATCTTTACCCTTCAATGCCATTAGGGTCACTTGGTCATAAGACCATTTTTGTTTTTTGAGGAATAAGATATGAGCAAACGTAGCAGAGCATCAGAGTTACCATAAAATTAAGTGCACCATAATAGTGTAACGCAAGTACTTCTACCTGAGTCAACACTACTACACTCCCTATAAACCCTAAAACACCTCCAACAAACACACCATTACTTGAACACCACTTACTAAACATACCCAGCAGCATAATTGCACAAAGGGGCGCCCCCAATCCATTAATCAGTACATTGATCATCTTAAAGATACTTTGATGCGGACCAAGAAGTGATATCAGCATCAGTGCTAAAAGGGTTATGGTACCACCAAGAAGAATCGTAATGGTACTCAGTTCTCGCCTTCCCGGCTCAACCCCCATTAATCGTCGTCTAAAGTCTACAGACCACACGGTTACACAGGAGTGTACTCCAGAGTCAACACTGGACATGGTTGCCGCCATAAGGCCAGATGCCACCAACCCCGCAACGCCAACAGGCATAGCCTTTAGCATCATTCCCATATATTTAAGTGGGGGTAATCCTTTTTGAATACTACCGTTCTGCACGGCATATGAATAAATAGCCAAACCAAAGAGAGCCAACAATAGTAATGCACCGATAGCAACCGCACCATTCAGCCAGAGCGCTTTACGGACATCAGCCATTGAAGAGGCCGTGAAATAGCGTTGAACCACAACTTGATCAGAACTATACCGAGTAATAAATGCCACCATCGTTCCGATAATTCCACTCCAAAAGCTAATTCTCATGGTAGGATCAAGAGAGAAAAATTGAGGGTCAAAAGGAGCTACGGGCATCAACTTCCCACCACTAACGAGATCACTCAACGCACCAGCAATACCGCCCCCATGAAAGGTTAATGCATAAGCTACGGCAACAACAATTCCGCCAAAGAGAACAAAAAACTGAAGGGTATCGGTCATCATAACCGACCGCATACCACCAACTGCCGTGTAAAGAGTCGCAATAACTCCAGCAGCTATAATGACAATTTCCATAGGGAAGCCAAGAGTCGCTTGAAGAATGCGTCCGGCAGCATACAGAGCTACAGCCATCCATGTGATACGCCATAGTATGAAAAAGCTACTTGCTAATATTCTCACCCGAACATCATATTTTTCTTCAAGAATTTCATAGACCGAAACAATTGATCGATTGTAGAGATTTGGAATTATCCAACGGGTTAACGGATAGATGACTAAAATAAAAACGGGTAAGGCAATCAAAACATAGAGGCCATTTTTAAAAACCTCAGAGGGAAAAGCCATAAAATTTATAGAGCTAAATGCAGTGATCATGACAGATATTCCCACAGGGAACCAATGCATGGACCTTCCTGCGGTGTAAAATGAATCTTTATTTAAAGAACCTCTCCGTACATACCACCCGATTGCAAAAACTACGAGTAAATAGGTTACAAATAGTGAAATATCAACTGCAGTCATAGTTACTCCTTATCATTCTGGCAAATATAATTTATTCTCATATACACAGAGCTCCATCATCACCCTACCCCAAAATAGCGACTAAAACGCGCTTACTTTTAGGGGCCACGCAACCCACAAAGCCCCTTTCTATAAGGGTTTAACTAGAATATTCCTATTGACCACCCCCACCACATATTAATAGATTAACGTCAAATCACAAAACAAGCAAGGGTGTAATGGCTCAGGAATGGTTTCATTTTGAACCGAAAGGCAAAGTTCTACATATTACCTTAAAAGGTCAATGGGACGAGAACACGGCTAAAACATACTGTGACGAGTATCAAAAATTCGCATCACGATTCTCAGGTGACTCTTGGGGCAAACTAGTGGATGCCACCAAATGGGACTGCGCATCGTTGAGTAGCGAAAAGCACCTAAGAAAGCTTGTCGATTGGTCTAAAAAGAACAACCTAACTTTTCAGATTAACATCACCAACAACAGTACCATGAAGACCTTTCAAATTCAAAAGATCTTCAAAAATAAAGGCCCCATTGACACCCACTATGTTAATACAAAGGCAGATGCAATTAAGTGGCTTCACGAAAAAGGGCACGCATAACCTACTCTAGGTACCTCATTGAGCAGCATATTGACAATGAAAACAAAAGTTTACAAAAAACCCATTGCTNNAGCAATGGGTTTTTTGTAAACTAAAATTACTCAATATCCCTAATAATTCCCTAACATAATCATACTATGTTCATCTGGATCAAATCCGTGTGGAAACTTGGTTCGTCTATTGTATGAGGCTTCATAAAAGTCGGCACCATCAACATCTGCCCCCGAAAAATCGGCACCACACAAATTAGCCATATTGAAGTTGCAGTCCGTAAGATTCGCGTCGTTAAATTTACAAAATATAAGGTCAGCAAACGAAAGGTTTGACCCACTCAAATCAGCTCCCGAAAAGTCTACTGTGGGGAATTTCGCAGCCATAAATTCAGATTCAGCCAGATCTTCATCCTGATAATGGGCCCCAAAAGAGGCAAGCATTCTCACAAAATCTCGATGTCCCGAAACTGCCGCAAGCAACATTGCTGTTGCACCAAATTTATCTTTCACATTAAAATCTGCACCTGCACGTACCAACAATTCACCCATTTCGGTATAGCCTTTGTGAGCGGCGATAAGAAGTGCGCTTGCGTTATCAACATTCAAGGCATTAAGGTCTGCACCTGCCCCAAGAAGGTATTCAACAAGGCCTTGATTATTGTAATTTACCGCCCACATCAAAACAGTAATACCACGATTATCACGGGCATGAATATCTGCACCCCGTTTAACCAAAAGATCCGCCATATGTGCATTAGTACAAGCCGCAATAGACATTAGTACTGTAACGCCAAACTCATCACGAGCATTAACATTAGCACCATGATCAATCAAGAGCTGTGCGCCAGAACTATACCCAAGAAACAACAACGTACTTAACGGCCATATTCCAAACTCATTTTGTGCATTAACATTGGCACCTTGAGCAACATGATTTTTCAAGGTTGGGAGATGTCCACTCTCGATGGCATTCCAGAATTCTTTATTATTTGATGTCGGCTCTATCATTATGTCATCCTTAACTGAGATAGGGTTACTGTAATCATCCATGACTACACTCTATGTATCGTCCAACTCCGTAAAATCATTAACACTTTTTACACATAAAACCGCTTTTTTAGCCAGAAAAAGCAATTTTTAACCTAATTACTCAGATGTAACTTAAAGTAATAGTACACCTGTTTATTTACAATGACTCCAAAAGAACGCATATGTACTTATCCCCAACAATTGAGGAGGAATCCTTTACTTTAATTTTGACTTAAGTTATAATATGCCTGAACACAAATACCGATAGTGACCACAGCAATAGCACTCTTATACACACAGAATAGATTGAGCACGTGCTCGTATCTACAACCCGCAAAAGCTACATACCTATGAATTATTATGATCTTGAACACGGTAGGCCTTTCCCTTTTGGCGCCAGTTATATCCCTGAACTTTTCGCCTATAACTTCGCCCTCTATTCAAAATACTCCTCATCAGTCACCCTTCATTTCTATCACGCCAATGACTGTACCAATCCCTTTTATAGCAAGATCTTTAATTTCATCATTAACAAGACCCGGGGAACGTGGCACTGCCTTGTACCCGAATGTGATATAAAGGGAGCCGTCTATTATTCATACGAAGTCGATGGCCCTTATGAGCCCCATAATGGATATCTTTTTAATCCCAACAAAGTACTCTTTGATCCCTACGCAAAATCACTTCATTTCCCCAAGGACTACTCCCGCATTAGTGCTCTTGGTAAGGATGAAAATTATGGCAAGGCGGCACTGGGCGAGCTCCCCCCAATTCACGAGCCCCCCTTTGACTGGGAGAATGACCTCAGCCCCCACCACGCTCATGATCTCATCATTTATGAAATGCATGTTCGGGGCTTTACCCAAAATGAAAATTCTGGGGTTACCCACCGCGGTACTTTTGATGGTATTCGAGAAAAAATTCCCTATCTCAAAGAACTCGGCATTACCGCAGTAGAGCTTCTCCCCATTCATCAGTACGACCCACAAGAAAATAATTATTGGGGGTATATGACCATGAACTTTTTCGCACTCCACCATGAGTACTGTGTGAGTGACGAGTTAATTGCACAAAAGAATGAGTTCAAGCAATTAGTAAAAGAGCTTCACGCAAACGACATAGAAGTAATTCTCGATGTCGTCTATAATCACACCACAGAAGAAGACCACCGTGGCCCAAGCTATTCATACAGAGGCATTGACAACACCACCTACTACCTTCTCTCTGATGACCGCCAGTACTACATAAACGACAGCGGTACGGGCAATGTTCTTCGCGTTTCCAATCGTTATACAAGAACAATGGTCCTCGATAGCTTACGGTATTGGGTCGAAGAGTTTCATGTAGATGGCTTTAGGTTTGACCTTGCCGCAATATTTACCCGTAACAACGATGGTTCTGTCAATCTCGTCGACCCTCCACTTATTGGTGAAATCACCAATGACCCTATCCTTGCCAACACTCGCCTTATTGGTGAAGCATGGGATATTGGAAGTTATCAACTCGGACAAGATTTTCCGGGTGTCACCTGGATGCAATGGAATGGCAAATACCGCGACGACCTCCGTAGCTTTGTAAAAGGCGAAGACGGCATGGTGCAAAGCCTCATGACCCGTATCTACGGGAGTACCGACCTCTTCCCCGAAGACCTCTTCAATGCCTGTCACCCATGGCAAAGCGTTAATTTCATCACTGCTCATGACGGCTTTTGTCTTACCGACCTTGTTGCCTATAATGAAAAACATAATGAAGTAAACGGCAACAACAACACCGATGGGGATAGTCACAACAGCAGCTGGAATTGCGGTGTTGAAGGGCCAACTGATGATCTTGTTATTCAAAAATTACGCAAACGTCAAATTAAAAATTTTATTGCTCTGCTTCTTCTCTCAAATGGGACTCCTATGTTTTCTGCAGGCGATGAGTTCATGCGCACCCAACACGGCAACAACAACCCTTACAATCAAGACACTGATAAAAACTGGCTCGACTGGGATCTCCTCGAAACCAATCGAAACATGTTTACCTTTTTTCAAAATATGATTGAATTCAGAAAACAACATCATTCAATTGGGAGAGGGCGCTTTTGGCGTGAAGACATCTCATGGTATGGCCATAAAGGTCCGGTGGATTGGAAGGACAACTCTCACTTTCTTGCCTATTGCCTTCACGGCGCTTCAGTTGGTGATAGTGACATCTATGTGATGATTAATGCTCACTGGGAAGCCAAAGACTTTTCGGTACAAGAGGGCCACGCTGGCGATTGGAAACTCGTAATTAATACAGCTCTCGACTCTGTAAATACTGTCGTGACAGAAGAGAAAGCCCTCCATGTTGAGAGCCTCTGTATTACTGTTGAAGAGCGTTCAATTATTGTACTGATTAAAAAGCCTACGAAACCTCATAAGATCCGCATGTCGAAACAAGGCTAATATATCCATTAAAAAAGGAGTGCATGCACTCCTTTTTTAATATTTAATTCCAAGAAATGGAATATACGAATGAGGTATTTCCTCTTATTTTACCGCAAGTACAAATGCCGGCATTTTAGGGGCCTCTTCAAGATGTATTTTACATCCATCAAGTCCTGAATCTACTTTCTCTACCCGCTTGCGCTTGTGATTATGCAAGTGCTTTGCTTCGAAAAAGGTGTTTTCACCAGGAATCATAAGCTCAAGCTTCTGCCCTTCTTTAATTTGACCTTTAACCGAAATCGTAGCAAGTTTTGTATCAGGATCATAGTCTCGAACCTGTGCAAGTACTTGTGATGTTACAGACTTCAATCGTGTGGTATCATAATTCTGTGGGAGCACTTCACTTTTACCTTCAAAGAAACCAGGAAAGAATCCACGACTATCAGTTTTTTCAATCATCTCTTTATGAGCTGGATTAAATGGACGTCCCGCAATCACATCATCAACGGCATTGCGATATGCTTTTGAAACCTGACTCAAGTAATAAATTGATTTGGTACGACCCTCTATCTTGAATGAACAGATTCCCGCTTCTACAAGAGCTTCTAGGTGTTCAATAGCACACATATCGCGAGAGTTCATCATGTAAGTACCATTCTCATCTTCATCAATAAGCATAAAGCCGGCATTGGGGTCGTCAGTCTCTTTCATATAAAACTCACCTTCTAGAGGAGTATATTCCTCTTCGCCCAACTCGTTTTTCTCGTACATTGAATACTTATTACGACATGCATTTGAGCACATGCCCTGATTACCATCACGAAACGTCATATAATTAGAAAGCATACAACGACCTGAGTAAGCCATACAAACTGCACCATGTACAAAACTCTCAAGCTCGAGGTCAGGGCACGCATCTTTAATCTCTTTGATCTCTTTAATGCGCAGTTCACGGCTTAAGATAACTCGTGAAACTCCAACGCTCTGCCAAAACTTTGCCGTCGACCAGTTCGTACAGTTCGCCTGTACCGAAAGGTGTACTTCTTGATCAGGGTGCTTTTCTTTAACATACGCAATCATACCTGGGTCAGTCATAATAATCGCATCAGGTTTATGTTCACAGTACTTGCTTAAATTTTCTTTAAAAGAATTAATTTTGATGTTATGCGGAATGATATTTGAGGTAAGATAAAACTTCTTACCAAGGCCATGAGCGTACTCAATTCCTTCGGCAATATCATCAATATTTTTGAATCCGTTTTCTCTCGCTCTCAATGAGTAACGAGGCTGACCAGCATAGACCGCATCGGCACCAAAAGCCAATGCATATTTCATTTTTTCAATATCCCCTGCAGGGGCTAGCACTTCGAGTTCTGACATATATCTGTTTCCTGATTTCAAGGCAGGTGGCTGTCCATGGCACGCCATGACAGTAGTTGGGGGCAAATATAGGTTTTTCGCCTTACTTCTTCATTGTATCAGACAGAATGTTGGGTTTTTAGAGATCAATTTACAGAGATGGTATGGCAGGTGTATAGCATTAGATTATCTGATACGAACGTAATGTCGCCGTCCAGACACTAAAGACACGCGACACGATACCAATAAGGGGGACGGCTATTATCATACCTATCACTCCAAAGAGAGAACCCCCAAAAAGAATACCCAAAATCACAACAAGTGGATGAAGACTTAAACTTTTACCAATAGTCATGGGATAGACAAAAATATTATCGAGAATGTTCACTATGAGAAAAACAATGGGGACTGTCCACCAAGGGGAGGGGGCTGTGGGATCGATCAGCAAAACACACATTGCGGGTATAGCACCTACTACAGGCCCTAAATAAGGAATCGCATTAGCTGCTCCAGCAAATAACCCAATAATTATTGCTCCTTTTACGCCCACGATTGAAAGACCAATGCTGGCAAGAACTCCAATAATAATACAGTTATAAATTTGCCCCCTAATATAACCACCAATTTGATGATTTATCTGATGAATGATCATTAATACCATTTCAAAATATCGGTTTGGAATAAACGACACAAGACGCTTCTTTATACCCCGACCTTCTATCGTGAGTAACACTGCAATTACGGGAATAAAAATTAATGTCCCAATCGCACTGAATACAACAGTTACATACTGTGGAATCCCTACCTTAAAAACGTCTATTTTATTCGAAAAAAAACTTTGAGCATGCTCCTCAAGGAGGTTTACTTGATTGGGAGTGCAATACTGTAAAAGAAAGAGACGCAGCGAATCTAGCCGCATTACCAGCGTCTGTTCATAGAGCATGTATTCTTGACCAAATACTTCAATTTGAGCCTGTATTATGGGTACAACTATCGTAATACAACTGAATGCTACCACACCAAGGAAAGTAAAAACCAAGAGCGCGCCGAGAGTCCGATGCACTCCTTTTCTTTCGAGTGAAGTAACCAAAGGAATTATCATAAAGGCTAACAAAAAGCCAAGAACAAGAGGCAAGATCAAAACATATAAAGCCGTAAATATGATAAGGACCAATACAATAGCAGATGTATAATACCCTACCCTTAACGTAGTATGCTCAGTACTCTTAGCCATTGGTATGCTCTGCAGGTGTCGTCAGGTCCAAGTTTAATTGATTCATTTTTCTCAATCGTTCACCTAATACCGACGCAAGATTAAGTAATATTTTTGATCCAATACGTGGGCTTTTTTCAATAATGTCAATAAGATCTGGCTTAAAGAACCCCAAAAGTATTGTAGGCCCTGTCCCTTTGGCTGTTGCAGACCGGGGTGAGCCATCAACTAATGAAAGTTCACCGAAGAAATCACCTTTATTGAGAGAGGTATAGAGTACTTCGTTTTTTTGAGAATCAGTACCCGAGATTGTTACGGCGCCCGATTGTATAATGTACATTCCATTCCCCGCTTCACCTTCTTTAAACACTATTTCATCAGCGCGATAGATGCGAGTATGGAGAATTTTTGCAACATAGAGTAGTTCGATCCGGTCGAGCGAACTGAAAATGGGGATAGTCTTTACGATATCAAAAACATCTTTATTAATATTCGACGTTAACGTAATAGGTGCCCATAAATAGTTTATAAATGACATATACATCAAAACTGTATTAAGATTTGAATGATTATATCACTTATTATTATAGAAAGCAAAAAGCCAATGTATGTGATAAAACAATGTTGCGAAGCTACGAGAAAAAGTAAGGCTCAAATATGATGTTGCAAAGCAACGAATGAAATGCAAATTTCGCAGGAAAGTATGCAGATATGAGGCATTTATGCCACAGGCGTAGTAACGCTACGTCAAGGCATCAATAACGAAGTAGATGCGTACTTTCCTGCGAAATTTTTACCAGGAGCGGGGACGGTATGACGTATCCCCCGTCCATGAAATGATTTTGTCCATAAGTACAACTCTATTTTTAGGCTCCATATTAGAATCGAGCATTTCAAAGAGTGCTTCTATTTCTGCCTTACGAAGCAAATCAAGAACATCACGTTCCAACTCAGAGAGTTCAAGAACTTCAAGGTCACGATGTACCTTAGTCTTACGCTTATCATTCAGATAAATATGGTAACTGGTAAAGATCACCTCTTCGCCAAACCAGCACTTAACTAGTTCAGCCGCCTGATACATATCTATCAGTTCAGTGTCTTCGAGAATATCAAGAATATCAATAGTGTCACCGGCTAACGCCTTAACACACACTTCTTCAACAACAGAGCTATCACACCCATACGAAAGTATATCTGCCTCTATCTGGGCGCGTATGGGTTCAGCAAAAGTGGCCTTATTAAGATTATGGCCCAAAGTATCTAACAAAATCATAGTTTTCCTGGCTTTCAGAAACGCATCGCACTTTTAAGAAGTCCGACCAATTTAAAAGTGCTTACGTTTCCTGGTCTTACTTATCTCTCACAAATACAAATGTAACTTTATGTAAAGTTTTGTAAAGTGTAAGTTTACACTTTTTTTGAAAATAATTACCCCTTGTACTTAAGCACCTATTCTTGAGTATCGAGTACCCTACTATTATGTGACATTTCAATCCCCATAAGACTCGGTCAAGCCACAATAACCCAGCTACCCTTTCGATTATGTTTACCTAAAATATGATTACTTTTAAAATGTAAAGTACTGAAAGAGTCCATTTTATGTCAAAATTAGGTCATTAATGAATAAAATAGCCCATCAAACAACTCACTAGCGCTCCCTCCATGTATATACTTACCACACATTTAAACAAGGATCACCAATGCGAAAACCTGTCCTCATCACCCTTGCAATTCTTAATCTTCTCCTAGCTATTCTCCATGGATGCTTTAGTACAATGTTTAACTGGAGCGAAGAACTCACTAGAGTATCAATGGAAACGAAAGCAATTCTTGAGATTTTCAACATCATCTCCATCTGGCTATTACTTTATTTCGCTATAATGACCTTACTCCTTATCAAACAAAAAGTAAATACGCTCTTTTCGAACGCCTTCATTGTCCTCGTTTCTGGATTCTACGGTATCCGTCTCGTACTCGGCCCCCCCTATTTTGGCTTTTCTATAGAAGAAATGATTGTTTTGGGCGTTTGCGCCTTTATTATTGGGGGGTATGCCTGGGTTTGGCGGGGGATGGAAAGCAGTAAATAGGGAAAGGAGTGTTTTTCACATTGTTACTTACTACCCAAAACAATCGTTTTTCTGACAATATGAGTTTTCATATGCATAGATAATATACTTTTATGTATATTATCTATGCATATGAAAACTATAATAAGAGACATACAGCTCATCCAACAATTCGATTCGCAAATGAATGGAGTCTTTTCAACCTATGATCTCCAACAGCTCTTCGGCATGGACAATAAGGTTCTGCTCTATAGACGCCTTAAAACTCTGTGTGAGTCTGATGTTATTCAATCATTTTGTAGGGGTATTTTTGTAACTCCACAAGTAAACCTTCAAAAACTCACCACAAAACTCATCCCTGAGTCCTACATATCGTTAGGTTCCATTCTATCTGACAAACTAATCATTGGAACTACCCCAGGCAACAGGGTCTATTGCATCAAGCCCGGCAGGTCAAAAATCTACTCAAACGATTCATATGAAATAATTTTCTATGGTATCAACTCAGACTATTTCAACGGCTATACAAATCTTAATGGAGTTAACTATGCTTCAGCCGAAAAAGCATTTATAGATACCGCCTACCTCTACCTCAAAGGGGTTCCTTTTTATTTTGACATCTACTCAGACATCCAGTACGACCAACTCGACCGCAACATCCTCTCAAACATATTAACACAGTACAGAAATCCTAAACTTATTCGTTTTGTCGAAGGCCTCCTCAATGATTAACATCACCAATATCGACACATTTTTCCTCTGGGTTCTCGAACTCTTCTCCAAAGAATTCCCCAGTCACGCCATCCTAAAAGGGGGTATGTCTTTGCGATTATTAGGTTGCCCGCGAAATACAAAGGATCTAGACTTTCTCTTTATACCTTATTCCTCAAAAAAAGAAGTCGCCCCACTTATTGATAGCGTTATTAAAAAATACCCTGAGATAGAGTATGACCTCAAAGCGCACTCCACTTGTATCGTTTGCAAGTTAAGCCACAACAACATTCAGATAGCAATTGACGTGACCGTAACAGAATCAATTGATACAATCCCCGCTACCACAGAGGTGCTCTCTTCGCAGTACAACTACCCAAACTTTATTATTCGAACCGTCTCTTATGAGAATGCGCTCGCCAATAAAATAGGAGCTTGGATTGAGCGACGGCTGATGAGAGACATTTATGACATTCACTTTTACATAAGTACCCTCAGAGTAAACCCTGACATGGGCATACTCACCAACCGTATGTCAAAAATCACCTCAAGACGAGACAAATCTCTGAAATCACTCACGCTACCAGAGCTCATTTCTCTCTTTGATACATTCTGCCAAGAGCTCACTTTGAAGCAATTAGAAGGCGAGCTTAATGAATATTTCTCAGAAATAGAACTCATTGGCCTCGATATGAAGATCAAGGTTTCGCTTCAGAAGTTGATTGATTTTTTAGAATTGCAGACTTAGTATCCTTTTTTTTCGATAACATAAGCAATCTTGTAACAGCGAAAAGCAATAGTAACTATTTAAAGTCACAACGAATCAAGTCTTCAATTGAATCAGTGCAAACCTATATCGGATACCTTGAGTCATGCTTCGCCCTTCACGCCGTTAAACGGTACGACATTAAGGGGAAACGTCATCTTAAAACTCCAGAAAAGCACTACCTCAATGACCTCGGCTTAAGACACGCCACCCTTGGCTATAGACCCGGAGACATTGGCCAACTTCTTGAAAACGTCATATATCTTGAGCTTCGCAGACGGGGCTACACCATCTCTATTGGTAAAATAGGAGATCTTGAAATAGACTTTATAGCAGAAAAACAGCAGTCAAAGATATATATTCAATTTAGCTACCTTCTTGCCTCAGAAGAAACACGGAAGCGTGAATTTACCCCACTGAAAAAAACAGGGGATTCTTATCCGAAATACGTGCTCACGATGGATTCACTCACTCAGGATGAGGAAGGAATTATGCATCGGTATATTCCTGACTTTTTATTGAATGAGGATTGGTAATTCCCGGGTTATAATCTCTACTCCTCTATGTCATGCCCAAGTCAATACAGACAAATTGAAACTCAGAGTTTCGATTTGTCTGTATTTGCGAGTAACCCACTCCAAAAAATAAAACATTTTTGTCGAGTACAAACGACACTTTTTGCCATTTGTGTATTTTCAACACTACATTTTAAGGCGCATTTGTAGTATGCGCATTTCAAATTCACTGTAACGAGGAGCTTAAAGTGATTGAACATCTTACATCTATCCACAGACAAACAATCAACTCGAGTAACCTGAAAATTAAGCGTTACTTATTCGACACCATCAACTGACAGACAAAGGGAATATGTCTTTTAGGAGCGCGTAGTGTTGGAAAAACGAGTATGTTACTCCAACATTTCAAAGAGTACTATGAAAGCGATTATGAATGAGTAGAGAACTAAAACACTCCCGTGACTTCATATACAACTGCCTCGAATATCTTGAACTCTCTGGTTTAATTATCGGAGTAAAAAAGGAAGCTACAGGCTTCAAGGCCGTGAGAAAAGCAGGAAAACTTCTCCCAGAAAACACAAACCTTCTCAATGTAATAACCGACAACATGAAAGCAGAAGCTCAGACCGGTAGCTTACGCGAAAGCTTTTTTGTGAATCAATTACGTCACCAACACTCATAAACCTCCATGACAAGGGGGACTTAATTATTGACAATAAGACTATTATTGAAGTTGGCGGAAAGTCAAAAGATCAAAAGCAAATTACAGGGATTGAAAATAGCTATCTTGCGATTGATTCTATAGAAGTTGGCTTTAAAAACAAAATCCCACTCTATCTTTTCGGCTTTTTATATTGAGTTTCTTTTGTAGTGGGGATGATTAGCAGAGAAGTGTTTAGCTGAGGACTTATCCCTAGCTTTCCTGACCACACCGCTAAACGTGAGTCAGAGGCGTTACACTTACTCACATTAGCTCGTGCCTGTTGAAGTAAAAGCAGGGAAAACCGGGAGTCTCAAATTACTGCAGGTTTTTATGGCCAAGATAAATACTCAACGGCCATTAGGTTTAACACCGCTCGCCCTTCTATTGTTGAGACTACGAGCGCAGTCAATGGTTTAGAAAGGCATCCGTTTAAACATATTTCTTAATCGCTCTATATGATTGATGAGATGGAGTGGGGATTTTGTAATTACAACCGGTAAAAACTATATAGATAAAACCTATTCAACTATTTATTCTGTAGAAATACGGAAGCATGAACTTATCGCATAGAAAAACGGGAGATTCTTCACTTAAGTGCGTATTCATAATGGACTTTCCTACTCAAGACGAAAAAGGAATTTTGTGTTAGTATATTTTGTATTGAATGTAGAATATTAATTTCTGAGCTTGTAATCTTTCAGCGTATCTCGATACGAACTCACCTACTATTCATATAAAAGCAAAAAAAATAAATCAAAAACTCATTCAACTTAATATACCTTATATACATGAAGCAGGCAAATAACGCCCCCTAAAGGACGTTTAACTTGATCAGCCAAGAGAAAAACATTTAAAGCAACTATGCTTATTCTTCAGTGAAGTCCCAGGTACCTAACATAACATTTGTAATAACAGAGTATCCGCTTGAATGACATTCGGTTGAACTGGTCACATAAAAATGTACTTCATCACCGCTTTGTTTTGCCATCATCAATAATGCCAATTGAGATTTAACACCTTCCATAGCACCAGGTACAATAAGAAACCGCTTTTTATAGGTACAACTTGTATTAGATGATTTTTCATTAGTTTGTATCCCTATGGCATTGTCTGGATTCGCATATAAAGCATTTACAGTAAACCTTTCCCAATTCCCAGCCATCGCATTACCCGCAAAAACAGACCCAACCAAAACCATCGCAACAACTAATTTCTTTAACATTTTCATCTTTCTTTCCTTGTTTTATTTTTCAATTTCAATGAGTGTATTCACTCGTAATTTATTACCCCTAATGGGCTTCATATTATTAGACGAGGCCAATTGTTTTTTGGGGAATAGTTTGTAATGTTTTCTTTTTTAATTCAGTATTCCATCACCGCAATAAAACCGGGTAAGATGATGAACTATATTTTAATCTTAATGGGCCAATCATATGTGTATCATGTTTTTGTTATTTTGGGAATGGCATTCCTAAATACACGCTTTAATTAATTCAACAACAGTGGAGTGATGATTGTCGGGACAATATTAATTGATCCAGGCGGCTTGAGTAAACCCTGTAAAATTTCATACCCCATTGTATTGGAACCTTTAATTCCACCAAAGTCACCATGAAAAACATCAGTTCCCAAGTTAATAGCTTGATAAGGACCATTCTTTGAAGAAAGAACTCCTAGCCCCTGCTGACTCTCTATTGAGCTTACAAAATCACTACTTGCTGTCCATGATCTTGAGTTAGGGTCACAATTATTCAAGGACCAGCCATCAGCCAAAGAAATTGCATTTTGACAGTTCTGCTGATCAAAATCATAAACCCACTCCTTTATAGATTGAAAAACACCTGTTGTAAACGTTCGACACACGTCATTACCAGAAACACCCTGATTACCCGGCAACATATTTATCCCCCAAGCAATAAGCTTTTCCCCTGCACTAGCATCGCATCCATCTATTGAGGTTTTTTTCATATTTGCCCAAAGAGTCTCTGCACACCCCGCGCAAGAACTATAAAAAGTTGTTATTGGAATAGGCTCTTGCTTATAGTAATTATAGGGATTTCCATGAGAGCTTAAATCTTTAATATAGTCACCATTAATATCCCAAAAACTTTCTTGATCCTTCAATGTATGAATTAAATCCCCCACACCAGAAGGTAAATAATCAAAATACCCTTTATTGTAGGCCCCATCAACATTTCTCATTGTATAATCTACGGCCCAATCTCCAGAGCCAGGAGTTGCCCATTCATTCCCTAAATTAGGAGTTCCTACTGTAATAACATGATTAATATGATTTACTGGGTTTTCTAAAGTTGGATCACTAAACTCAGCTATCATTTTTCGAATTATCATTCCACCTTGGCTATGTCCTATGATATCGATTGTTAACTCAGGGTCATTTTTCCAAGAGTCACCATAATACTCATTCAGAACATATAACACACGAACCCACAACTGCCTAGCCTGTCCTGTTGTTGATTCATCTGGATAAGAATACGCGCCATAAACATCATAAAATTCTATTCCATTCTCGTTTATCATATCAAAATACAGATTATACTGTTCAGCATAAGCATTTGGCACCCAAGTAAAAGCTCCATAATATTTTCCAATTGCATCAGGTATGTTATCTGCTTTTTTATAACCCCTTACATCACCTGAATAAGTTTGAGTAATTATAGGTTCTTTTCGAGCATGATTATGAGGTCCACTGACAGTTTTTACTCCAAATGTGTGAGATAACAATGTTTTACCACCAACAAAATTTTCATTTGACATTCCACCTATCGAACCTAAGTCAGCACCAAAACCATGCACTAACAATACTGGTCTTGGCATACACCCCGACAACGATGTAAGTTTATGATAATCCTTGTGCCCCACACCACACCAATTAGATGCCCATATAGTGCTCGCAGCAACAAGACCTATTAATAATGATTTTATTTTCATTCTCTCTCCTTGAATTGTTTGTATGCTCATTTAACGAATTAAATTATGGGATTAAAACTTAAACAACCCTCTATATAGTCACTCATACATACCCATTACGCTAAAGATTGTCATAAAATATTTGCACAATGAAATAAAATTTTAAAAGAACCTCTCAACTAAGCCATGAATGATAGAAATGCATGCACTACTCGTCTCTGCTGGTTTTAATAAGCATCTTTTGACTGTAGTAATTTTACGTTGAGGCCTGAAAATTAAACCTTGCTTCTGCAGCACTTCAATACACTCTTTTACCCCTGCGACCGTAACCCATCTCGTATTGCATACACCCCACCATACTCCTATCTCACTTTCAATTTTCCTCGATATATCCTTGTATGGTCGGAATACAAGTGCAAATACTTCCGAACCTGGGCGAGCTATCGGAACAGACTCCGCTTCCATTACAAGGTATATAGGCTTCCTCAAACATTCACGGGCCCCTACACCCCAAAAGAGTGCCATATTGTTACC
Organism: Fibrobacterales bacterium; assembly: GCA_051532055.1. Taxonomy (GTDB): domain Bacteria; phylum Fibrobacterota; class Fibrobacteria; order Fibrobacterales; family JAOPTW01; genus JAOPTW01. Next base: position 114,224 of record JAOPTX010000016.1, read on the forward strand.
CCAGACAATTATTTTGATTCCTGACAATTGATTGAGGCGATCTTGTGAGGATACTTTCCTAATTAAACTCAATTTACTCACAGGGCCATACTTGCATTTTAATCACTCAACATATGTAAATGCTCTTTAATGGGAATACTTTTCATTGATTATTTTACCATGAAACAGAAGAATATACAGGTTCATGGTAAATAATGAGCCTCTCTCGACTCAGAGATATTTTGGATCAAAAAAAGTGCCGATGAACGAAGCATCGGCACTTTCTGTTAGTATTGTCTACTGACATTTATGTTGAGGCATATTGACGTGTGCCTCGGCTGAGTTTAGTTTAAGAGGAGAGGGGTTATTATTGTGGGGACTATGTAATAATTTTGATTCTCAATAAAATTTAATCCATCTAACAATCTTGCCATTAGCTGGTCATCAAAAACAATATGTTCATATCTATCAATATCCCTACCTTGATAGGACATTTTTGAATAGTCAGTCATCCAAATAAGCTTATCAAATGGACTATATTTCGTTAACTCTTTTTCATCAATACTCTGTGGCTCTATCGGGTCAAAAACATAATGAGACAAATTATTTGGATCAATATTTAAATCTAAAGCAGAATAAATTGGTACGAAAGTACCTTTAAAAATTTTTCCCTCGATATTTTGCAATCTCAAATTTTCATCTCCTTTTTTATTATTCCAATTTGACCAATACCAAAACCCTATTGACCCAGGCATTAATTCGTGCCCGTTTACCGAAGTGTAATCACCGCCCATTTTAAGTTCTAAATCCAACCCAAAGTCATCCTTTATGGCTGAGAATGTTTGATCTCTAGTATTGGCACCATGTGGTAAATCAAAATTTGAATATGCAATTGCAACCATCGGTATATTTGTTGCAAAATCACCTAAATTTTCCAGGAATTGAAAAAAATTAGTATGAGCTTCATTTGAAGCACTCCATTGTGAATCACCACAACTCCCGCCTATCCCGTGCTTTCGATGTGTATGCCCATATAACATTTGATATGCTGCTGGTGTATTTAAATCTAGCCATTGATTTCGTGGATCAACCTCTAATAGGTTAGTAGTACAACTTAAAGCAAGCATACCTATCATTTGTTGAAAATCTGTTGAAATTGATGCACCTTGATGAGGTGAGTCAATACTAATATACCCTTTAACATTCTTTAATATGTTTTCTTTTTCACTCAGTAACAAAGTTAATCGACTAATAAGGCCACTCATACTAGGGCCACCAATAACATATTTTGAATTAGTTTGCAATTCTAACCATTGGGAAAATGCCAACTCAATCCCTGCATTAATTACAATATTTCCAGCACCTTGGGAAAAGTCTATGAAGAAAACATCATATCCCTGAGCTCTTGGGCCACTTGAATACAAAGGATCAAACAACTTACTATATTGGTTTTTATTATATATAGTACTCGCAGAGCGTTTATTTCCTGGATCAAAAGCATCTCCGACTACTAATGGTCTATTCATATAATTATCATCTCCCATTCCAGGCAATAATGTTACATATGCTGAGTATTGGTCATTATATTTAATTTTCAAAAAGGGCTCGGGATATTCTCCATTTCTCAAATCATCACCTGAATCTTTATTAAAACCAAACCCAGGCCTTACCCCATTAGAAGTATAACTGATTGTAAAATCGTTATACTTATACTCATATGACTCATAGTATGAATCTCCACGATAAAAATCATCCCAATGTTCCTCTTCAGTATTTTGAGTATATTTATTTTCTAGGCTATCAGTATAATATAGCTTCCATGCATTAATAGCATTAAGCTGAGCATTCCCCTTTGTTACTGTCGCAACAAGGCCCTCACTACCATTATCACAACGCCAATTCCATCCATCATTTGGGGTACACTTTGTGCCTACGCCTGAACACAAGTCATCTTCAAACACATCAGGGTTCAAACATCCTTTTGCACTAGCATTTGCATAAGAAACAATTGAAAGTAGTCCAATTGACAATATTTTAAATAATTTCATTACTTTTCTTCTCACATTTTATTTGTTATACAATAGACGAAACAATAAGAGAAAAGGGGATTATAAATTTACTCAAATTTAATTTTATTTCTCTATAGAAACTTTTCAAAAATAAATTGACTCACTACACCCCAAATTTACAATAACCTTAAAAAGAGGCACCCTAAAGGCTTAGAGGATGTAGCCACTTGGCTTCACAGTGCAGATATTGGACACAGCCCTGTTCAAACACTGTATGAACAGGGCTTATCGCAACTTCATTAATGAACGTCACCCGCCACCGCAGAAATTGATTTTATCATTTCATCTCAAAAGGGAACACTCATAACAATTGAAGTAAAAAGTGGTGAAGCATTAAAATCAAAAAATATGAAACTATATCTTGATAAATATTTCCTTCAATTCAACCAACTCGACCCCTTTCATTCCGGATATTATTACAAAATAATCAAAGCAGAAAAGCTTGTAGAATAAAAAGTCTATCGTTTAATCGTTTAACTCACCATTAAACGATTAAACGATACCAGCAAATTCAGCAAACAAAAGATTCAGACAGAACCCCTAAAACACAATCCCAACAGAAACCGAAACCCCACCCTGATACAAAACCTCAAAGCCCCCCGCGCCCTTAAAGTAAGAAGCCGAACCAGTATACCCCAAAGTCACCCAGGTCCCAAACGGTAAATACAGTTCAAACTCAACCGGAAGACCAACCTGATAAACATTTCCCTGAGAATGAGAAATAGGATCTACTCCTGTAGCATTCACTTCAGAAAAGCGAGTATCAAACGCCTCTTGCCACACATGAGATAGACCAACCTTACCCCCAATAAGAAACTGCCCATATTGCATAGGGAGTATTGGAATAAGTGCAGCATAAGAAGCGGAGACAAAATTTCGATCAATAATATCTGGCTTACTCTCTATATTATCTTGCGCATATCCTATAGAAAGCTTGTGTTTCAAGGACGATGAACGAATAATAAAAGAGAGCTCATAATTGATTAGTGATGGTATAGGGCCAAACTGAGTACTATGTGCATTTGTAGGATCACTTCCCCCTACCGAAAATTCAGCACCAAAAGGATCGAGGACAAAGCGATGGCCCCCCTTGGTATATATTACCGACTTAAGCTGTCGGGTAAACTGCTTTGGAGATATCTCCTGGGATTTTGCCCAGGTCAAATCAATCTTCATCGCTTTAAAATGATCCCTCTTCTCGAATGAAGCGACATAGTTCCCAATAGGAATTTTATACCGAACACTTTTTTTCCCAGAGAGGTTGAGCCTACTATATAATTCCATTGTTTGAGTATTATAGATATTGACTGGTACCGCAGGAAAATCCTTAAATACAATTTCACCATCGCCTTTTTTAAGCTCAGTCAAAACGATATCCGTCTCACCAACAAGATCAAAATCAAATCCTGGGCTCTGTTGTTTAGCCTGACGTACCATGTTATCAGATTGAGTACTCATCCGTGCATAATAAAATGCCTCCCACAACCCAATCTCACTATCAGAATTAAAATCCGCGAGGCCGTGGAGCCCATTGAGCAAGTGATGAGTAAACACGGCACCTTTGTACTCTTCTGATTCAAGTGAAAATTCATCTGCTCCACTCGACGTAATAATCACAGTGCCCTTATTTTTCAAGGTATCAACAGCGACCACGTTATCTTCACGAATAAACGTGCCGCCTTTTTTTCTGAGCAGCTTACCCGATTCACAGGCATCAACAATGATAATTTTCACATCCGATTGCACTGATTCAATTGTAGAGAGAAGTGTGGTACGATCAAATTTTTCACCACCAATATGCAGGGCATCAGAGCTACCATGACCAGAGTAATAAAAGAGCAACATACTCTGTTTATTACTTTTATGGAGTTCAGCAATTCGTCCCTTAATTTGATTAAGGGACGAGGTGATTTTCTCTAGTGAAGGATTTTCTAAAAGATAGACACGGTCCGCATCAAAGTTATTTGACTCTCTAAATACTGCCGCCATCTCACGTGCATCACGCGCTGCATACTGCAAATCTCGTTCGTTAAACAACCCATTATTGTTACCAATAAAAAGACCAATACGCTCAACAGAAGACCATGATAGGGTTACAAAAGAAAGTGATAATAAGAAAACAAATAGTAGTCTTTGTATCACATCACCCTCTATTTATTAATAGCTTGAATAAGCTGATACTGTTTCACATCAATATCATCAGATTGATCAGTTTGAGCAAGGCTACGTCTCGCTGTTTTAAGATCAAATGATTGTGCTGAGGTGACAATCCAAACAAGTTCAGTTTGAAAGTCATCATTAAGCGTTACCGACCCATTAAACATCTTCTCTTTAATTGAAAAAGATACTTTTAAAGCTTGTTCACCTTCTATCACATACGGCTCAATGGATTTTGAATCATCCTGATAGAGCACCATAAAATAGAAGTCCTCAACCGCACGATAAGTAAACCCGATACGATCACCCTTAGAAACAGGAATCGGTTGAGCGGCATCTACAGCATTCTTATTTAATGTCAGCGCAATAGACTCCTGCCCCTTTGCCATAACTGTCATGGCACGATCTGGGCCATTCTGCATCGTTACCACGCCAACAACTACAGCAACAACGACACAGGTAGCAACAATCCCTTGAACCTGTGGATTTAACAACCTACTTAATCCTTGTGCAAACCCAGAGAATAACGACGAACGCGCACTCTGTCTAATCGGCGCTTCTTCTCTTCCAGACTCTTTTTCTATATACGAAGCGATATCTGAGAAAGGGATTGGATTCCGTAGAGCCGACCACTCATCGAGCTCTTTTTTAAATTGAGGGTACTTACTCGTATATTCAACAATAGCATTAGACAGAGATTCATTCGCCTCATCTGCAACATATTGCTCAATTTCTTTATAGGTAAAAGGGCGCCCGGGGAGTCTATCAAAATCATTTTTCATAATTATAAACCTTTATAGACAGAAATACATATTCATTAGACGTCCAACTAAACCACTTGGGGATGAAATAGTGATAAAAAATGTAGAAACTGACAATACCAACACTATAAGGAGTGTATTAAATATCACATCTCTATGACTACTCATGCTTTCTTGAAATTTTTTAATTTTTTTAGATATTGATGATCTGTCTTGCTTAAGCTGATCAGCAATATCCTGATGTGAAAGCCCTTCCACGAAGGCAAGAACCACAATCTCTTTCAATTCTCCATTGAGAGATTTGAATATTTTCTCAAGAGTCATCTTAGCATCGGTCTGTTTACTTGTCATAAACCGCTGATCTTCAAAAATATCTTCGAGATAATCAACAGAATCTTCTCGATTTCTTTTACACTTTCGATAATAGTCTATACAGTGATTAACCGCAATCTTATGTAACCACGTCCCGGGCCGACTCTGCTCATTAAAAGCATCAATATTCTTATAAGCCTTTAAAAAGATCTCTTGTACGAGATCCTGAACCGTATCTATTTCACGAGTGTATCGCAAACAAACGCGGTACACCAAATTAGAATATTGGTTATATACTGATTCAAATGAAGTATCCAGCACTCTCTCCTACTACATATGGGTCTTTTGAAGTCATACAAATGTAGCTGAAAAAGTAAGAAAATGAACTATGCAACCGCAGAATTTACATTCTATTGTAACCTCAGCTCCGCCAATGTAAACTTCTGTTTATACTGATGTTCTCTTCTTTATGGAACCCTATTTATATAATACTTTTAGGATACCACGAGAGAGGCACCTATGAAGTTTTACCTTTTACTATTACTAGTATTGTTCGTTTCATGTTCTGAATTTAACGGATCAATTCAAACAAACGATCAACCTATCGACCCCATCGCATCTGCCATCGGTAATGCAATTATTGAACCTGGGCGATTCACCAAACTCCCCAAGCTCAAAAACCCCAAGGTCGCCTTTGTTTGGCAAGAGATGGATGGTGCAAAAATAAACCGTCACGCCATTGATATGCAATCCTCCGTCGAACCAGCCATGCCTTTTTCTTTTACCAGCGACCTCCTTGAAAACCCTCCAGCCTACATGTTCGATACTCTCAACATATTTGCTGGTGCCTTTTTTCTATACTCGGATAATAACAACAACGGCAAACTAGACGTCCTCTATCACCCCAATTTAGAGCCCTACAGAGATACCATTGCGAATCTCAAAGAGAATTACCGCGATGAACTCAATCATCTTCTAACCCTATCCAATATCACTGATAACACTGCATACGGCGAAGCATACACGGAAACCCCTGATGGTTCATTCATTTTTATCACCGAGACAGGGCTGGACTCAAGTTTTCATAAAGCAACCTCTGTCAGCTCATTGCCACTACATGAAGTCAACTTTAGAAAACGTCAAATATTACAACACCTCTCTCGATGGGAAAATTTCATGGGAGCTCGAGCCAATCTTGTATTTTCACAAGCCGAAACATCTCACCATAAAGATATTGGCAAAATAACTACTCATAAGTTTTACAGACGGCTCTTCCCCAAAATAGATCATGAAGCCGAATTCAAAATGCAACTCTATAAAACCGCCATTGCCTTGGCAGCCTATGATTTAAAAATGCAATGGATCAGAAGCCATCGTATTTCAGAACAATGGAACAATTACATGTACACCCCTTCCGATGACCAAGACTGGATCTCTGGCCGTTCTATCTGGAATTACATCTTTTATATATATAATGAACAAGAACTCAATGAGGTTAAAGGAATTGTTGCCCTTGCGAAAACAATGGGTACAACCCTGATTAGTAATTTAGAAGACTTTAAGCTTGGCTATAACTTCCTTGAGTGTAACGAAAATTACAATTGTAAAATCCTTGCACCCACTGACCCAATCACCCTCTTTTTAGGTGATGAAGCGTGTTACCTCGAAAGTTGCCAGGCCGAAATGGACAAACTTGAAGACATAAAAATAATTCAGTTGCCAGACTCCATAACTCGACACTACAGTGGATCTTATCAATCCATAGATAGCGCAACCACTATTAACATAGTCAAATATGGCACTAACACCTGGCTTCAATATAACAACCGAGATATTTTCGTCATAAATCCAGCAGCAAGAACTATTCTCTTTAATAGCCTCCAGCAAATTGAAGTAGAATTTGCCATCGACTCTACCTCAAACTCTATTTATGTTACCCAAGGCAACGAAGAAACTCAATTACACTTCTCTCATTCAACAGCTACTAATCTCGACCTCATTAACGCCATTTCAGAAATCACCACAACTCCAAAAGTTGATCTTAGTCCTGACATTATGGCTCTGTATCAAGGCCAATACCAACTATCCAGCCAAGAAAACATGCATGTTATAAATAAAGAGTCATCTATTAAGGTTACCATTCCCGGCGTTGGGTTCTTCTCCCTAGAGCCTATTGCACAAGACACTTTCTGCCATCGAGAGAGTAACACCAGAATTACCTTTGAACGGAATCGTAGTGGAACGATCACCAAACTCACCTACCATTCCCCAAGCAAAAATTTCTCAGCCCCTTCTATTAACTATGTTCCCCAAACAGCTGGCTCCCTTAATTCTGATTTTTCCGACAATATCCCCCGTGATACCATACATGGCTCACATCTTTTAGAGAGCGATCTTTTAAATAATTCATATACCTGCCTTACCGACCTTCTTGCCCTCTCTCAAAATGACCGCGGCATTGACTCAATTGTAACATTCAATCCTTTAGCTCCACTTTTTAGTCACACTGGAGATGCTCTTCTCTTTAAAATTGATCAGTCTTCAGAAAATTTTGGTCTAACCCTTAAAGGGTGCCCCAATCAAACAGAAGAAAACAGTACCATCCGGATAAAGGTATCTGGAGGCCCTTCCCCTTATCAATTAAATGACTTCATTCAAGACGAAGTTACTGCAACATTCTTACAAGATGGAAGCTACTTCAGTGTGAGCCCCATTTTAACTGGTGGACAGGTACCTTATTTCGTTAAAATAGAGTTTTTTAGCATGTATACTGGCACGGCCCCGATAGTATTTGACTCATATATAATTACGCAAGCGGTACCATAGTCAAATTTCATTTAAATACAAAGCACTCTAATATTTTTATTTATGAACCAATATGCCAATGACTCTAAAAAATTTTAAGATGCATCTATCCTCTTTAACAATTCATGGAAAACGGCTACATACTACTCGATTTATCCTAAATGAGAGCGCTTTCCCTTACAATTCGATACTTTCCGCCCCTCCTCACTTGACTCTCTCCCTTGTAAAATCAATATTTAAGGTATGCACATTAGGAGTTCAACCATGACTAAAAAATCATTACTTATCTTAATCCCTACCTCACTATTACTTTTAGCATGCTCGGGACTTTTAAGTGAAGAGAGTAACTCTCCCGACCCCAAAATTGCAGCACAAACATCATTTGAGCAACAAGACTATCCAACAGCAATCCAGCAATATAATTCAGCATACACCGCCGACTCTACAGACAGTGAAGCATACATGGGCCTTGTACGGTCATATACTGAACAAATTAATCCGGATTCACTATTCGATACCCTCTCAACTCTACTTGGCCAAGAAGAACCTAACCCCCTCCAAGCATTTATGGTCTACAGCCAAATGAAGCAATCTGGATTATTTGATACCCTCGCTACCATCGAAGCAATCACCTCGAACTCTCCTGCTTTTGATTCATTGTCAATTGAAGAACGCGCTGAAATCGAAGCAGTACGTCTTGCAGCAACCTCCGCTGGTGCTGCTGACAAAATTGTGACTGGTATTATGAATAACCCAGAACAAATGGGGAAACTTATGAGTGGTGACATTGATGAAGAGTTTATTTTTACTCTCATCAACCTCCAAGACACTGCTTTGGTGCAATCATGGATGAATCTTATGCAAGATTCCACCTTAACAATCCCAGGAATGCCGAGTACAACGACGACTCCTTAATAGTTTCTACTTTAGGTAAAATACAGCCTTAAACACATCATTATACTCTTTCTCTACCTGATATAATTTCATTTTTGAGATTTTAATCCCTATGAGCACAATTCCAGTTTGGACCCATACAACAAAACAGGGCTGCCACACCGTGACAACCCCATTTTGTTAGGAGATATATGAAAATTTTTCTCGAAACCCCTCTCTTTCCCTCCTAAAGGATACAATACACAAGAGAGAAAGAGAGGAAGCTTATCATCAAGAGTTACAACTCAGGGCGGTTTGAACAGAGGGCCTGCCAGGGCTCCCTCTATTCATGTGCACCCTTCAGAGTTACAGGGCGACTGACACATTCATAGGTAACCCTATGCTGCCCCGAGGAGTAATTCACGCTCAATTCCCATCTCACGTAGATGAGAGAGAGCCGAGTCTTTTATTTGACGTACACGCTCTTTACTGAGACCAATCATTGACCCTATATCTTTAAGGTTCAAATTGTCTTGTTCGTTAATACCAAAGTAGAGAGAGATTACGGTACGTTCTTTTTCATTTAGCTTATTAATAAATTGATCCATATAAGTACGCTGTGAATTTTCCATAGCGTTCTCTTCCGGCGTTGCATCCAAACTACGAGAAATATCCATCAACGAACTTCCATCTTCTGTAATTGGAGTATCAAGAGATGAATGCCATTGGCCCATACTTAAAACCTGAGCTGCCTTCTCACCTTTGTAAGTGTGATCAGGAACCATATCTTCTGTATCAATGACCATATGGCCACCAATTACCTGTTTCATTTTACGGGCGTTTTTGCTAATTCTTTTATAGGCAAGCTCTTTCTCTGCAGAGATCCGCACCATACGAGATTTTTCACTGAGTGCTCTGAGCATTGATTGGCGAATCCACCACACTGCATATGAGATAAACTTAACGTTTCTGCCAAGGTCAAAGCGACGAGCAGACTCTATGAGTCCAATGTTGCCTTCATTAATTAATTCTACAATTGACATACCTTGATTACGGTATACCATTGCAACGTTTACTACAAATCTCAAGTTTGACAGAACTAATTTGCGTTCTGCACGTTTATCACCAGCAAGCGTTTTTTTAATAAGAATAGTTTCCTCGTTACGCTCTAACAAAGGAAATTTGCGAATATCACTTAGGTATTGATTTAAAAGCTGGTCATCATTTAAAAATTTCTTGGCCATGGTATGGCTCCTTTAATCATCGTTACATAAGGTAAGATACCAATAAACCCAAAGGCGATTGTCACAGGAAGGTCATACATTCGTTAAAGATTTGTGTGATTTGTGCAAAATGAGACTATTTCGCGTATATGGCCTAAAATATAAGGTTTTCCAAGGGCAGACCACTAATTAGAGGAGTTTTTGTCACTACAAATCTTTTTTTTGTGATCTTGTTGTGACATTCCTCTAGCAAATTGAAAAATGAGCCCGAAATGGTTACATTTCCACAGCCTCCGCTGTTCATTTCTACCACACCACTGGTAATACGACGGAGCAACTGTACTGTAAAAACGAACCCTGCACAGGAAGACTATGAACTACATCGCACTAATCGCAACCGAACTTAACATCAGCGAAAAACAGGTTGGCATCGCCACCTCACTCTTTGCCGAAGGCGCCACTGTACCCTTTATTGCACGGTACCGAAAAGACATGACTGGCTCACTTGACGAGACCCAACTCAGAGATATTCAACATAAAAGTGAATACTATAAAGAGCTGGATGAACGCAAAGTAACTATTATCAAGAGCATTGAAGAACAAGGGAAAATGACTCCCGCTCTTAAGAAGCAAATTGAAGAGTGTATGGAAAAGGTAAGACTCGAAGATATTTATCTCCCGTACAAACCTAAAAGAAGAACCCGTGCAACTATTGCAAAAGACCTTGGGCTTGAGCCACTTGCACGTATTATTGAAGCACAAGAAACTACCGGCACCGATGACATCGAAGTCATTGCACGTATTTACTTAAGCGAAGAGAAAGGATTAACTGATCCTAAAAAAGCAATTGCAGGTGCACTTGATATTCTCGCTGAAGAAGTTGCTGAGAATGCTGAGTACCGTCAAAACCTCCGCCAGCACGGCGAAGAAAAAGGTCAACTTACTTCTGAAGCTCGAAAAGAGTTTAAAGATAAAAAGACAAAATTTGATAGCTACTATGAATTTGCAGAATCTATTGCAAAAATGCCTTCACACCGTGTACTTGCTGTACGTCGTGGCGAAAAAGAAAAAGTACTCAAAGTTGGCATTAAAGTAGATGACGATCTTATGACCAGCTACCTTAAAGGTAAAGTTGTTACTGGTAATAGCCCGTGGAAAGCTCACCTTGAAACCATGGTAGAAGACTCATATAACCGTCTCATGAAAACATCTATGGAAACTGAACTACGCCTCTTTGTTAAAAAGATTGCAGAAGAAGAAGCCCTCAAAGTATTTAGCAAAAACTTGCGTGACGTTCTTCTCGCTCCGCCAGCAGGGCAAAAATCAGTGCTTGCACTCGACCCCGGGTTTAAATCAGGTGTTAAAGTAGCCATACTTGATACTACAGGTAAATATATCACGAATGATATCATTTATCCTCACCCACCACAATCAAAAGTCCCAGAAGCAATGGCAAAAATTCGCAACATTATCATTGAACACAAATGTGATATGATCGCTATTGGTAATGGTACTGCGTCTCGTGAAACAGATGCCTTTGTTGCAAAAGTTCTTTCACACATGGACGTTGCAGATCGCCCGATTAAAGTGGTAGTAAATGAATCAGGCGCATCGGTATACTCCGCTTCTGTAGAGGCTATCAGAGAATACCCAAATGAGGATGTTACTACTCGTGGCACCATTTCTATCGGACGCCGTCTTCAAGACCCACTTGCAGAACTTGTAAAAGTTGACCCAAAAGCTATTGGTGTTGGACAATATCAGCATGACGTAAACCAAACACAACTTAAAAAACGCCTCGATGAAGTAGTGGAATCTTGCGTAAATACAGTGGGAGTTAACCTCAATACTGCTTCAGATTCTCTCCTCAGTTATGTGGCAGGAATTTCGAAAACTCTTGCTCAAGGTATTGTGAAATATCGTGATGCGAAAGGCATGTTTACCTCTCGTGAAGCAGTGCTTGATGTACCAAAGTTTGGCCCTAAAGTATTTGAACAGTCAGCAGGATTTTTACGTATTACTGATGCAGAGAACCCTCTTGATGGTTCTGCAGTTCACCCAGAGAACTACACTCTCGTTGGTAGCATCGCTCAAGACCTCGGCATTGAGGTTAAAGACCTCGTAGGAAATGAAGAGCAAGCAAAAGCGGTTTCAAAAGACAAATACATCAGTGATGATGTAGGGATTCACACCCTTGAAGACATCCTTTCAGAGCTTGAAAAACCAAACCGTGACCCACGTAAAAAATTCACTTATGCTAAATTCAACGAAAAGTTCCAAAACATTCAGGACCTCGTTACTGGCTCTCTCGTTGAAGGTGTTGCAACTAACGTAACGAACTTTGGCGCATTCATTGACATCGGTGTTCATCAAGACGGATTGCTCCATGTTTCAGAAATGTCAGAGACTTTTGTTGAAGATGCTAAAACAGTACTTTCTGTTGGTGATATTGTAAAAGTGTATGTTATGGCTGTTGATGTTGAGCAAAAACGTATCTCTCTTACTATGAAACAGTCAAGCATGGATCCTGGCGCAGCTAAACGTGGACCAGGCAAAAAAGGAAGTAAAGGTGGAGCTGGTAAAAAAGGCGCCCCTCAACAAGGCCACGCAACCCTCGCTGACCTTAAACAAAAACTCAAAGGTAAGTCTGCCGGACCGCAAAAGCAACAAGCGGTTAAACCAAAGATTTCTCTTAAATCTGTTATGAGAGGTGGTCGCTAGAAGATCAATACTGACCGTATCTATTTTAAGCCACCATTACCCAATGGTGGCTTTTTTTATTCTTTAACGCCTCCATTACACCTTTATTTTAAATTGACACAAATAATTTAGCCCAAGCCCCCTTGTAATTATTATTATATTACCTATTATTGTTTGCCTTATGGCGGCTTAGCTCAGCTGGTTAGAGCAACGGAATCATAATCCGTGTGTCCGGGGTTCAAATCCCTGAGCCGCTATATTTTTCCCCTGAGGGATACTATGAAGAAAGTCTTTTCTCGAATTATTACTCCAATAGCTATTTCCACAACGTTACTTCTTTCTGCTTGCTCTCTTGAAGAACTCACGAATGATTTTGTTGCGCTCTTTATAAAAGAGATAGATATTGATAAAAACCGAAGTCTCACTGTAAAGCAACTCATTGCTTACAAACGACTGACCTCTGCTCTAATTACTCTCGATGAAAAATTTATCGAAGAGCTCAAGAAAACCCCTGAAGAGGAACGAGAAGAGATTCTCATGACCCTTAATCAGACACGAGATGCTTTAGTTAAAAAGTTTGATTTTAAAGACTATAATGAGTATCTCTGGATAGACAGTGTGGCCATTATTGACCCCGTAAATCAATCTCTAGCAAAAACTGCTGGCATTGAAATTCTGCGCAATAAGTAAATCCCCTAGTTATCACTGTTATTCTTTAACATATCACTAAATATCAAGTGCGTATACCTAACATTTTTTTTAAATTTAACCAATTCTTATATACAACATTTGGGTACATTTAATGGTAATCAAACCGAAAATTCGCGGATTTATCTGTACAACTGCACACCCTAAAGGGTGTGAGCAACTGGTAAAAAATCAGATTGAAATCGTAAAGAACAACGGAACAGATCGTAATGGCCCTAAGAAAGTCCTTGTAATTGGTTCATCTCAAGGCTTTGGACTTGCTTCTCGAGTCTCCCTTACTTTTGGATACAATGCAGATACTCTCGGAGTATTTTTTGAAAAGCCATCTCTTAAAGGCCGTACTGCATCATCTGGCTGGTATCAAACTGCTGCCTTCGAAAAAGAAGCTACCGCTGCTGGTAAATATTGTAAATCAATCAATGGTGATGCGTTTTCTGACGAAATAAAAGAGAAAGCAATTGCCGCAATTAAAGAAGACCTTGGTCAAATTGATATGCTTATCTATAGTCTCGCCGCTCCTCGTAGAACAAATCCTCGTAATGGCGAAACATACAGCTCAACTCTTAAGCCACGTAAGGCTGACTACACCAACAAAACCATTGATACCAATACCAGTGTAGTATCAGACATCACGCTTCACACCGCAACTCAAGAAGAAGTGGACAATACTGTTGCTGTTATGGGTGGTGAGGACTGGAAGTTTTGGGTCGATGCACTCAAAGAAGCCGGTGTTGTCTCTGAAGGTTTTACAACAATTGCCTATTCATATATTGGACCTGAAGTGACTACTCCAATATACCGTGAAGGAACTATTGGTTCAGCTAAAGAACATCTTGAAAATACAGGCCTTGCATTAAACGAAGAGCTCAAAGCTCTTAATGGCCGTGCATATGTATCGGTTAATAAAGCACTGGTTACCCAGTCAAGTTCTGCCATCCCCGTTATCCCACTCTATATTGGCATGCTCTATAAAGCAATGAAGAAGCGTGACATTCATGAAGGTTGTATTCAGCAAATCGAACGCATGTTCACAGAAAAAATCTACAACAACGGTTCTGTTGTTCTTGATGACGCCGGAAGAATCCGTGTTGATGACTGGGAGCTTAGAGATGATGTTCAAGCTGAAGTAAAAGAACTCTGGACACAAATTAATACTGAAAATGCTTCTGAACTTTCTGATCAGACAGGATACCAAAAGGATTTCTTAAATCTCTTTGGTTTTGATTTTCCTGAAGTTGACTACGAAGCAGAGTACGATCCGGATGTAAAAATCAAAGGATTGATCGACTAATATCTCCGCAATTGTAAAGATTTGATGGCAGTTTCAGGTTTACCTGGAACTGCCATTTTTTGTACAATACTTTTCTAAAAACAAAAAAAAGCAGTAGTGAATCACTACTGCTTTAAATTTTCAACAACGACCTTGTTCTATAGTATCACGCTTAAGCGCGCTCAGCCTTTTTACCAGCCTCTTTACAAGCAACACATTTTGTGGCAGTAGGTACTGCTTCAAGACGCGGTTTTGGAATCACTTCTTCACACACTTTACATATGCCATAGGTGCCACGTCTAATTTTTTCTAGAGCTTCTTCAATATAGACGAGGTATTTACCTTCACGTTGTACAAGATCAAAATTTGTCTCAAGATTTGTAAAATCAGATGCACCATCTGCTAAGTGATTACCTACTGTTGAGTCACTTCCGGCCTCACGTTGATTCTGGTTAGTGGCCGCTTCTAAGTAATCAAGCTCCTCAACCAACTTCTTTCTTTTCTCTTTAAGAAAAGTATCGAAGTATTCCAAATCCTTCTTACTCATTTTTTTTACTGCCATGGTGTAACTCCTTCAGTCCAACTACTAATTGATCTATTTAATGTAGTAATTTTCCTTAAATTGCGTTTGCTAAATCACTCAGTTTTTACGCTTTCTTTACGAGCATTTTTGCCTGAATTTCATTAATTTCAATATCAACGACTGACTCTCCAGTCACCTCTACAAGGGACAAAGAACTTGCGAGTGTTTCACCACTCACATGATCGGTATATTCAGAAACTGCCTGAGAAAAAATTTCATTATTAACCTCAATACTCACTTCAACAATGTCAGTAACTTCTAAATCGAGTTCTTTACGACGATTTTGAATTCGATTAATCAATTCACGAGCAATACACGCCCGCTCAAGCTCCGGAGTAATAGTAATATCCAATGCTACAGTAAAGCTTTCGTCCGCCTCTACCGCTACACCCTCTTTTACATCTCTCTGTACAATAATGTCTTCACCCGCTATAAGGCCTTCAGGGATCTCTATTGATCCCCCTTCTTGTAAATCATTCACTTGCTCTGGAGTAAATTTCCCTATGGCACCTGCAACTAACTTCATTGTTTTACCCATGCGCTTACCAAGGGTTTTGAAGTTAGCCTTTGCCGACAACTCGACAAGAGATGACTCATCTTTCGAAAATTCAATTTCATAAATATTGAGTTCATCAAGAATGAGATCTTTTGCTTGTTCAAGGAGGGATAATTTACCAGCATCACGACAGATGACCGTAATTTTTTGAAGAGGCTGTCTGTTTTTAATCTGTTGCTTCGCACGAACCGCACGGCCCATATTTACAACATCTCGAACCATGGCCATTTTATCAACTAGCTCTTGATCCTGATAAGCAGGGTTCACCGTAGGAAACTCACAGTGGTGGACCGATTCTGGTGAACCTTCAACCATTTCACGAACCAGCATCTGATGTATTTCTTCTGATAAGAATGGTAAAAAAGGTGCAAGTACTTTTGAAAAGGTTACTAACACTTCATAGAGCGTCGCATAGGCGTAGTTTTTATCTTGGTCATTTTCAGACTTCCAGAAGCGCCTTCTTGAACGTCTCACATACCAGTTAGTCAAATCGTCTATAAAGGTGATCACTGCAGGCACAACATTATAGAGACGAAAAGCCTCCATCTCTTCCTGAATTTGAGCAAGAAGCGTTTGTAGTTGAGCAAGAACCCATTTGTCAAGCTCATTTTCAGAATCCAGTTTTTCGCCTGGAGTCCATTCAAGTTGTCCTTTTGACGCATCGGCATTTGCATACGTCGTAAAAAGCGTCATAACACTCCACAAAGGGATCATTACCGATCTCACAATTTCGACAACACCAACTTCAGTAAACTTCAGATCGTCTGCTTTTACCGCCGCAGAGTTGATAAGGAATAGACGAATTGCGTCAGCGCCTGTCCGATCGATAAGGTCATTAGGGTTAGGATAGTTCTTAAGACTTTTCGACATCTTCTGTCCATTCTCTGCGAGAATGATACCATTCACAATAACGTTTTTAAAGGCAGGCTTTTGGAAGAGAGCCGCACTGAGTACGGTTAGGG
>JAOPTX010000017.1:0-71599 GCA_051532055.1 Fibrobacterales bacterium
GTAACAATCACAGGTAAATTGATCGCAGATATTGCGATGGATAAAGACCTCCGTTTTGCAATCCGTGAAGGTGGCAGAACTGTTGGTGCTGGTGTTGTCACTGAAATCATTAAGTAATTAATTGGAGTAATTAATGCCAAGAGACTTAATTACGCTCGAGTGTACAGAGTGTAAACAGAGAAATTATAATAAGGACAAGAATAAGCGTCTTCAACCATCACGTGTTGAGCACAAAAAATATTGCCCTTTCTGTAAGAAACATACACTACACAAAGAGACTAAGTAACTATTATACGTTTTTAGGTCTGTGGCTCAATTGGTAGAGCATCGGTCTCCAAAACCGAGGGTTGGGGGTTCGAGTCCCTCCAGGCCTGTAAAAACATAAATAGAATAAGGCTAATGATGAAAAAGTTCCAGAATTACATGAAAGAAGTAGTACAAGAGCTCAAAAAAGTATCTTGGCCTACTATGGAAGAACTGAAAGGTTCAACTACAGTTGTTTGTGTGTTTAGTGTTATAATGGCAATTTATATTTGGGGTGTCGATTTCGGTCTTACCGAAGCGCTCGATTACGTCAGAGGATTGTTTGTATGAAGTGGTATGTAGTTCACACCTATTCTGGTCAAGAGAATAACGTAAAAAAACATCTTGAAATGATGATCGAACAAGAAGGTCTTCAAGAGATGTTTGGTCAAATACTCGTTCCTACTCAAGAAGTAGTGAGTGTTGCTAGAGGAAAGAGAACTACACGCAACAAAAAGTTTTTTCCATCGTACATAATTGTAGAGATGGAGTTGAATAAAGAATCAATTCACTATGTGACGGACCTCCCTGGGGTAACACACTTTGTAGGTGTGGATAACAAGCCTCAGGCTATTCGCAAAAGTGAAGTAGAAAGACTTCTCGGCCAAGTAAATCCGGATGAAGCTGTTAACGAAGTAATGGAAATTCCATACGCAGTTGGCGATGCAGTTCGTATTAAAGAGGGACCATTCAAAGAGTTTGATGGTTCTGTAGAGGAAGTTTACCCTGATAAGGGTAAACTCAAAGTAATGGTAAACGTATTTGGGAGATCCGCACCTGTCGAACTTGGCTTTATGCAGGTTGAAGGATTGTAAGCACCAAATAGAGGTAAAAAATGGCAAAAAAAATAGACGGCTATATCAAGCTGCAAATCCAGGCAGGCGGAGCTAACCCTTCTCCTCCAGTTGGGCCGGCCCTAGGTCAAAAAGGCGTCAACATCATGGAGTTTTGTAAAGCGTTCAATGCTAAGACTCAAGATCAGAAAGGTACGATCTTACCAGTAGTCATTACAGTATTCGCAGACAAATCTTTCACATTTATTGTAAAAACACCACCGGTTCCTGTTCTTCTCTTAAAAGCTGCGAAGATTAAAAAAGGATCGGGAGAACCTAATAGAAAAAAAGTAGGGAAAGTTACTCGTGATCAAATTAAAGAGATCGCTGAGATTAAAATGCCCGATTTAAATACTGTTAGTGTTGATTCCGCATGTTCAATGGTTGAAGGTACTGCCAAGAGCATGGGTATTGAGGTTGTTTAACACCAAAGGGTTATTATGAAAAGAGGAAAAAATTATAAAAGTCATGTCGATGGATTTGATAAAGCTAAAGAGTATACAATTCTCGAAGCTTGTGATATCCTAAAAAAGACTAAGATCAAATTTGATCAGACTGTAGAAATCCATATGAACCTTGGTATTGACCCACGTCATTCTGATCAAGTTGTTCGTGGAAATGTTAGTCTTCCTAACGGTACTGGTAAAGATGTTCGCGTTGTTGTATTTGCAAAAGGCGAACTTGAAGCTCAAGCAAAAGAAGCTGGCGCAGCATTTGTTGGTGCAGAAGAACTTGCTCAGAAAATTCAAGAGGGATGGCTCGACTTTGATGTTGTAGTTGCAACTCCTGATATGATGGGACAAGTAGGACGTCTTGCTCGTATTCTTGGACCACGTGGCCTTATGCCAAGTCCAAAATCTGGTACAGTAACAAAAGATGTTTCTACTACAGTTAAAGAACTTAAAGCTGGTAAAATCTCTTACCGTGTAGATAAAGGTGCGAACATTCACGCTCCAGTTGGTAAAGTTTCTTTCACTTCTGATCAATTACAAGAGAATATCTCTACTGTAATTGAGTCGGTGAAAAAAGCAAAACCACAATCTTCAAAAGGTCAGTTTATTAAAAGCTTAGTTATCACCGCAACCATGACTCCAAGTGTTAAATTGGACATGGGATTAACAAGATAAGGAGTTATCATGGCTGCAATTGAAGAAAAGAAAGTAATTGTAGATAGCATCGTTGAGAAAATCAACGGGTCTATGGCGCTCTATTTCCTCGACTTTGTAGGAATAAGTGTTGAGCAAGATACAATTTTGCGTAAATCACTCACAAATAAAGGTATCGAATACGTAGCGGTTAAAAATACGCTTCTTAAACGTGCTCTTGCTGAGTGTAACATTGAAGGATTTGACGATAAGCTCGTTGGAACTACTTCAGTTATGTTTGGTTCAGAAGAAGAGCCAATGCTACCTGCAAAAGAAATCGTAGAGTTCTATAAAGCTAACCCAGATCGCCTCGCTGTTAAAGGTGTGAGCATGGATGGTGAAGATCTTTCTGCGACAGATATTAAAGAAATAGCAAAAATGCCTGGCCGTCAAGAGCTTATTGCTCAGATCGTATCGATCGCACTTGGACCTGGAGCTAACCTTGTTGGCATCATTAAGGGCCCTGGTTCAACTATCGCAGGTCAGTTAAAAGCATTAGAAGAGAAATTAAATTAATTATCAATAAATAAATGGAGAACAAAATGGCAGTAGATATCAATACTCTCGGAGATCAAATCGCAGGACTTACTCTTATTGAGGCTAAAGGACTTGCTGATTACCTTAAAGAAACACACGGCATCGAAGCAGCAGCTGGTGGTGCAGTAGTAATGGCTGGTGGTGCAGCAGCTGAAGCAGTTGAAGAGCAAACTGAGTTTGACGTAATCCTTGAAAGCGCTGGTGAGAAAAAAATCAACGTAATTAAAGCGGTTAGAGCAGCTACAGGTCTTGGTCTTAAAGAGGCAAAAGAACTTGTAGATAGCGCACCTAAACCAGTTAAAGAAGCAGCTTCTAAAGAAGATGCAGAAGCACTCAAAAAAGATCTTGAAGCCGCTGGCGCAGCTGTAACATTAAAATAATAGCTGTAATACTAAAAATTAACGCCCGCAGTTTTTGCGGGCGTTTTAGAGTTTAATGTAGTTCTTTAAAATAAGGTACTCTAATGGCAGAAAGAAGAAGCTACGCTTCCAAAAAGTTTCAATTAGATCTTCCGAATCTGATTCAAACGCAACTCGACTCATACTTAAATTTTCTTCAGGAAGAAGTTACTTCTAATAAAAGAGAAAAAATGGGTCTTCAGCAAATTTTCAGTGATATCTTTCCTATTACGGATATCAAAGAGATGTACTCACTGGAATTTGAAAGCTATTCATTTGGTGTGCCAAAGTACTCAATAAGAGAGTGCCGTGAGCGTGGACTCAGTTACTCACTACCATTGAAAGCTACATTAAGCCTATACGTTTACGAAGGTGAACGCGAAGATAAAAAGTTTAAAGAGAAGATTACGAATGATGTGTTCATTTGTGAGCTTCCAATGATGACCCATACTGGATCATTTATAGTTAATGGCGCTGAACGCGTTGTTGTTTCTCAACTTCACCGATCACCTGGTGTAAGTTTTGATGAAGAGTATCATGCAAGTGGTAAAAGAATGTTTAAATCAAGAATCATTCCTTACAGAGGTTCTTGGGTTGAATTCCTTATAGATGCATCTGACATTTTGTATGTCAATATAGATAGAAGAAGAAAGTTACCTGCGACTATTCTTCTTAGAGCATTGGGATATGGAACTAATGAAAAAATATTAGAACTATTCTACGAATCAGAAGATATAATGCTTAATGATACAACGGCTGAAGGACTAGAGGGCCGCGTTCTTTCTAAAGAGATTATTGATGAAGAAACTGGTGAGCTTATTGCAGAAGCAAATACACCACTTACTCAAGTTATTCTCTCAAAAACTATTGATGCAGGTATCGTTGAAATTTCAATTGTGAAAGATAGTTTGGAAGATTTTCCAGTAATTCACAATACAATCGCTGCGGACCCAACTGATAATCAAGAAGATGCACTTTTTAGAATTTATAGCTTGGTACGACCTGGTGATCCACCAAATGCAGCTACAGCACAGTTGTTATTCGATAAACTCTTTTTCGATGACAAACGCTATGATTTAGGGAAAGTTGGTCGTTATAGATTAAACTCCCGTTTAAAGCATGAAGTTGACCTTGAAGTCCTTACTATGACTCCTCAAGATTTCATGAGTATTATTCAATACATGGTAGATCTTCACAGTGGTGAAGGTAGTCTCGATGATATTGATCACCTTGGTAATAGACGTGTACGTTCAGTAGGTGAGCTACTCGGAAACCAATTTGCTCTTGGTCTTACAAGAATGGCTCGGGCAATACGTGAGAGATTAAGTCTTCGTGATCAAGAAGATCTTACTCCTCAAGACCTTATTAATGCAAGAACTATTTCATCAGTGGTATCTACCTTTTTTGGTTCATCACAGTTGTCGCAGTTTATGGACCAAACTAATCCACTTGCAGAACTTACACATAAAAGAAGAATGTCGGCATTAGGACCTGGTGGACTTACTCGTGAACGCGCAGGTTTTGAAGTCCGTGACGTTCACCATACACACTATGGTCGTCTTTGTCCTATTGAAACTCCAGAGGGACCAAATATTGGTCTTATTAACTCACTTGCAATGTATGCTGTGGTAAACCGATTTGGTTTTCTTGAAACTCCATACCGCATAGTTAAAGATGGAAAAGTAACAGAAGAAATTATTTATCTTACAGCTGATAAAGAAGACAATTATATTATTGCTCCTGCTTCAACTGAACTAAATGATGATCAAGAATTTATTATGGATTATCCAATCGTAAGAAGTTCTGGTGAATTCCCGATTGTACCAAAAGCTCAGATCCAATTAATGGACGTATCTACAAAACAGATTGTATCTGTTGCTGCAGGTCTAATTCCATTCCTTGAGCATGATGATGCGAACCGTGCACTTATGGGATCAAACATGCAACGTCAAGCTGTACCACTTCTTCGCTCAGAAGCACCACACGTTGGTACCGGTTTGGAAGGTCGCGCTGCTACCGATTCAGGAACAATTATTATAGCAAATAATTCAGGTGTTGTAGTGGAACTAGATTCTGCTCACATTGTTATTAAACGTGATGATACTGACTCGATAGAAGATAAATTTCTTGATATTCCAGAGTATGATCGTTATATACTCAGAAAATTTGAACGTTCAAATCAAGACTCTTGTCTTAATCAACGTCCATTAGTTAAAAATGGTGAAACTGTCATAAAAGGGCAAGTTATTGCTGACGGTTCGTCAACTCAAAATGGTGAGCTTGCACTTGGGAAAAATATCCTTATAGCATTCCTTCCATGGTACGGTTATAACTTTGAAGATGCGATCATTATTTCTGAAGAACTTAGAAAAAATGATACATTCACATCGATTCATATCGAACAATTTGAGCTTGAAGTTCGTGACACTAAGCGTGGACCAGAAGAACTTACACGTGAAATACCAAATGTTTCAGAAGAGGCTGTACGCAACCTTGATGAGGCTGGTGTTATTCGTATCGGAGCTGAAATTGAACCCGGTGATATTCTCGTTGGTAAAATCACTCCTAAAGGTGAAACTGAGTTATCACCAGAAGAGCGACTCTTACGTGCAATTTTTGGTGAAAAAGCTGGAGACGTAAAAGATTCATCAATGAAAGCCCCTCCTGGACTTAAAGGTGTGGTTGTAGAGACTCGAGTATTCTCCCGTAAAGAGCGTGATAAAAAAACAAAAATTGAAGATAAAGAAAAAATCGAGCGTATTAAAGACGATATTGGAAATAGAATCCAAGAAGTTATTCGTGCGCGTGATCACAAATTAGTTGAGCTTCTTGTTGGCCAAGAGAGTGGTGAAGTACGTGATGGTACCACCAATGAAATTCTTGTAGGTAAAGGAAAGAAATATACTGATAAAACGGTGATGAAAATTAACTTTTCTGACATTTCTAATGACTCTGTATTCTCTACGGAAGATGGTATTAACGACGAGTCAGTCAGAGTTGTTACTCAGTCAAATGCAATGATCCAAAAACTTGAAGATACTCTTGATAAAGAGATTGATAAAGTGGTTCGTGGTGATGAATTGAAACCTGGCGTACTCCAACTCGTTAAAGTGTATGTTGCTAAAAAACGTAAACTTAATGTTGGTGATAAAATGGCTGGTCGTCATGGAAATAAAGGTGTTATTTCTAAGATTGTTCCCGTTGAAGATATGCCTTTTACCGAAGATGGACGTCCAGTTCAGATTCTTCTTAATCCACTAGGTGTACCATCGCGTATGAATGTGGGTCAGGTACTAGAAGTGCATTTAGGATGGGCAGCTCAAGCTCTCGGAATTAACGTGGCTACTCCAGTATTTGATGGCGCTTCTTACGATCACATTACTGATTGTTTAGTAGAAGCTGGTTTACCAAAATCAGGTAAATCAAAACTCATCGACGGGAAAACAGGTGTTGCTTTTGATACCCCAGTTACTGTTGGTGTGATGTACATGTTAAAACTAAATCACCTTGTTGATGATAAAATGCATGCGCGTTCTATTGGACCGTATTCATTGGTTACTCAACAACCATTGGGTGGTAAATCACAGTTTGGTGGTCAACGTTTTGGTGAGATGGAAGTATGGGCAATGGAAGCATATGGTGCTGCATATACTCTACAAGAACTTCTCACCGTTAAGAGTGATGACGTTATGGGACGGTCTAAAATTTACGAGTCTATCGTAAAAGGTGAAAATACACCTGAGCCAGGTATCCCTGAGTCATTTAACGTTCTAATTAAAGAGATCCAGGCACTCTGCTTAGACGTAACTATTGGAGATGAATAATATGAGTTTTGTACCAAATAATTTTGATACTGTTGAAAACAAGGGATCAATCTCTATTCAACTCGCATCTCCAGATGTGATCCGTAGCTGGTCATATGGTGAAGTGAGTAAGCCAGAAACCATCAATTACCGTTCATTTAAACCAGAACGTGATGGTCTCTTCTGTGAAAAAATCTTTGGCCCAGTTAAAAATTGGGAATGTAACTGTGGTAAATATAAACGTATTCGTTATCGTGGCGTTGTATGTGACCGTTGTGGAGTTGAAGTTACTCACTCAAAAGTTCGTCGTGAGCGCATGGGACATATTGAGTTAGCAATACCAGTTGTTCATATTTGGTTTTTTAAATCACTTCCATCAATGATTGGATCACTCCTCGCAGTTTCTATGGCGAACCTCGAAAGAGTAATTTACTACGAGTCATATCTCGTACTTGATCCAGGTGACACTGAACTTAAAATTGGTGATCTCATTTCTGAAGATGATTATATTGATCTCGAAGAAGAGGGAAGAACCTTTGATGCGAAAATGGGTGGACCAGCAATTAAACAATTGCTTGCTAATATGGATCTTGACGAAATGTCAGAAGACCTTAAGAGCCGCTTAAAAACTGATAAATCAGTTCAAAAGAAGGCTGATGCATTAAAACGTCTGAAAATTGTAGAGGCAATTCGTAAATCTGAGAACCGTCCTGAATGGATGGTAATCGATGTACTTCCAGTGATTCCTCCAGACCTTAGACCACTCGTTCCCCTTGAAGGTGGACGATTTGCAACATCTGATTTGAACGATCTTTACCGCCGCGTAATTAATCGTAATAATCGTCTTAAAAAACTAATTGATATTAAAGCACCTGAAGTAATTCTTCGAAATGAAAAAAGAATGCTCCAGGAGTCGGTTGACGTACTATTTGATAATGGTAGAAGAACTTCATCTGTTAAAGGAGAAGGTCGTCGTCCATTAAAATCACTTTCGGATCTTTTGAAAGGTAAACAAGGTCGTTTCCGTCAGAATCTACTTGGTAAGCGTGTTGACTATTCAGGTCGTTCGGTTATCGTAGTGGGTCCAGAACTTAAAATGCATGAATGTGGTATTCCAAAGAATATGGCACTTGAGCTCTACAAACCATTTATCATTCAAAAACTTGAAGAAGAAGGGTATGTACACACTGTAAAGTCTGCAAAGAAATTTGTTGAAAAAGAGCGCCCAGAGGTTTGGGATATTCTCGAAGAGATAATTGAAGACCATCCGGTACTTTTGAACCGTGCTCCAACACTTCACAGACTCGGTATTCAAGCTTTCTACCCTAAGTTGATTGAAGGTAAAGCAATACGTCTTCACCCACTCGTGTGCGCAGCGTTTAATGCTGACTTTGATGGTGACCAGATGGCTGTTCACCTTCCACTTAGTTTTGAAACACAACTTGAATGTCGTGTTATCATGCTTGCTTCAAACAATATTCTTCACCCTGCTTCAGGCAAACCAATTGCTGTTCCTTCTCAGGATATCGTTCTCGGACTTTATTACATCACTAAACATCGTCCTGGTGCTAAAGGTGAAGGCAGAGTATTTAATAGTGCAGAAGAAGCGCAACTTGCTTATGAGTCAGGGTACGTCACCCTTCATACAAGTATTAAAGTAAAATTTCTTGAAGACACAATAATTTATTCAGGGCATCTTGATAATGAAACTGATGTTATTGATCAACATGGTGACAAACTTCACGTTTTAGCTGGTGGTCAGGTTGAGAATTGTACTCTCACAAAGAATGAGATCTTTACTACTACTGTAGGACGTCTCAACATTAATAAAATTATCGATCCAGATATGGGTTATGCAAATATTCTTTTCGACAAAAAGACCATCTCTAAATCTATTGATGATCTTTACCGTCTAAAAGGTAATGCACGCACTGTACGCTTTCTTGATGATCTTAAAGACTTAGGATTTGCATGGGCAACTAAAGCAGGTACTTCTGCAGCTATTTGTGACATGATTATCCCACCAGAAAAACATACTATGATTACTGATACTCAAGAGAAAGTAGATAAAATCTATGACCTCTATGAAAATGGAGTGATCACAGACGGTGAGCGATATAACCAAATTGTTGATGCATGGTCACACACTACAAATGATGTAGCAAATCTTCTTTTTGATAGACTTGCAAGTGACGATGATGGGTTTAACCCAGTATATATGATGGCTGACTCAGGGGCAAGGGGTTCTCGCGAACAGATTAAACAGCTTTCTGGTATGCGTGGACTGATGCAGAAGCCTACTAAAAAACTTGGTGGACAAGAGGTAATTGAAAATCCAATTAAGTCTTCATTCCGTGAAGGTCTGAATGTAATGGAATACTTTATCTCTACTCACGGTGCACGTAAAGGTCTCGCGGATACTGCACTTAAAACTGCAGATGCGGGTTATCTTACTCGTCGTCTTGTGGATGTAGCGCAAGATGTTGTAATCAACCAACATGACTGTGAAACTGCTCAAGGTATTATCATGCGTGCTATCAAAGATGGCGATGATGTAATCGAAGATCTTGACGAAAGAATTTTAGGTCGTATTCTTAATGACGATCTTATTCACCCAGTTACTGAAGAAGTAATAGTTAAAGCGGGTGAGATGATTGTGGAAAAACATATTCCGCGTATTATCGAAACAGGAATTGATGAAGTTATGGTTCGTTCGGTACTTACGTGCGAAGCTAAAGTTGGTGTTTGTACACAGTGTTATGGTCGTAACCTTGCTAATGGTCGTCTTGCTGACCAAGGGCAAGCTGTTGGTGTTGTTGCAGCCCAGTCGATCGGTGAGCCAGGTACACAGCTTACACTTCGTACATTCCACATTGGTGGAGCTTCTTCACGTTTGACAATTGAGTCATCGAAAAAAGCACCAGCTGATACAAAAGTTATTCTTGAACGTATTAATGTAGAAGAAGAAATTATCTACAAAGGCGATGATAACATCGTAGTATCACGTTCAGGTGAAATGATTCTTGAAGACGAACACGGTGTTGTACGTGGACGTTATCAGATTCCTTACGGGTCTTTTCTTCGTGTAGGACAAAATGAGCTTGTTAAAGAAGGACAAGTTCTTTTTGAATGGGATCCGTATCACAGCATGATTATTGCTACAAAAGCAGGTACTGTCGAATTCGAAGAACTCGTAAAAGACAAAACAATGCTTGTCGAGTATGATGATGCAACAGGCATGGAAAACATTCGTGTAATGAGTGACAAAAAAGCGAAACTCAGACCACATATTAATGTTAATAATGCTCTGGGTGAAAGAGTTGCAAACTTTATGATGCCAGAAGGCGCATATTTAAGTATTGAAAATGGTCAAGAGATCAAAGCTGGTGAAATCCTTGCGAAACTGCCACGTGCTGTAGGTAAGACAAAAGATATTACTGGTGGTCTCCCACGTGTTGCTGAACTTTTTGAAGCTCGTATTCCTAAAGCTCCAGCGGTAATTGCTCCAATTGATGGTATTATCGAATATGGTGATATCGTTCGTGGTCAGCAAGTTATTTTTGTACGTGAAGAACTTGACGAAGAAGTAAAAGAGAAAGTGACAATTCCACGTGGTAAACACATCTTTGTACATGAATCAGAACGTGTTCATGCCGGTGATAAATTATGTGAAGGGTCAATTAATCCTCATGATATCTTGAGAGTTTTGGGCGTGAACGCTGTTCAAGAGTATCTAGTTCATGAAATCCAGGCGGTATATCGACTTCAAGGTGTAGCTATATCTGATAAACACATTGAGTGTATTGTCCGTCAAATGATGCGTAAAGTAAAAGTCAAAAATTCAGGTGATACAAACTTCCTCGAGCAGGAAGATGTTTCTAAAGCAGTTCTTAGAATACAGAACGAGAAAATGATTGAGCAGAGTTTATCTCCAGCTACATTTACTCCTATGCTCTTAGGAATTACGAAATCTTCACTTGGTACTGATAGTTTTATCTCTGCAGCATCGTTCCAGGAAACAACAAAAGTACTTACCCGTGCGGCTATCGAGGGTAAGAAAGATGACCTGGTTGGGCTTAAAGAAAATGTTATTATGGGTAGACTTATTCCTTCAGGAACCGGTTCTGCGCACCTCAAAAGGGTACGTGTCCGTGACTTAGATGCAGAAACTGCTGCAGAGGAAGAGCCTACTATTGAAGATATTCAACCAATGGAAATTATCGAAGAATCACCCTTTAGAGAGTAATTTCTTCGTAAGTTGAGTTAATTGAGGGATTTATGCAAGGATTATATGTAAAATAACTCCTTGCACCCTTTCAAAGGGTTGCCAATTATATTAACTTTACACCCACTAAAATTTAGGAGCAACATTAAGTGCCAACGGTAAATCAATTAGTTAGAAAAGGCAGAAAGAAGGTCATTACTGGAACCAACTCTCCTGCCCTTAAAAATTGCCCTCAGAAAAGAGGCGTGTGTACTCGTGTATACACAACTACACCTAAAAAACCAAACTCTGCTCTACGTAAAATTGCACGAGTTCGCCTTTCGAATAAGTTTGAAGTGACTTGTTATATTCCTGGTGAAGGTCATAACCTTCAGGAACACTCAATTGTACTTATTCGCGGTGGCCGAGTTAAAGACGTTCCAGGTGTTCGTTATCACATCGTTCGTGGTACACTGGATACTCAAGGTGTTAATGATCGTAAACAATCTCGTTCAAAATACGGGGTTAAAAAACCTAAGGACAGTAAATAATGGCTAGACGTAGATCCGCGGTAAAACGCGAAAGGTTACCTGATCCAAAATTTAGTTCAGTTCTTGTTACCGAGTTAATCGGTACTGTTCTAAAAAAAGGTAAAAAAACAGTTGCAGAGAAAATAGTATACTCTGCTCTTGATCAAATGCATTCAAAGATTGAAGGTGAAGAGTCTATCAAAGAGAAACTCGAAACCTGTCTTTCTAACATCAGACCAACTCTTGAAGTTAAATCAAGAAGAGTCGGTGGATCAACTTACCAAGTACCTATAGAGGTTCCTGGTAATCGTTCAAAAGCACTGGCACTTCGTTGGTTACTTGAAGCATCACGCGGTAGAAATGAGAAAGATATGGCTCAACGTCTAGCGAGTGAGCTTGTTCAAGCGTATAATAATGAAGGTAATGCAGTACGTAGACGTGTTGATACACATAAAATGGCTGACGCGAATAAAGCATTTGCTCATTTTAGATGGTAGACTAAATTACGATAGAATTACTAAAAGCCTTGATATTCTATCAAGGCTTTTTTTATTTTCAAAAGAGCTAACACATAAGAATGGTATAACGTATGACATTTGAAGAGATACTCGAAGTAGTAAAGAAAAGAAAACAAGAAATGCCCGAAGGAAGCTGGACTACAAAATTATTTGAAAAAGGCGCTCATGGTATAGGTAAGAAACTTGTTGAAGAAGCTGCCGAAAGCTGGATGGCTGCACGATTTGAGTCAAAAGAGGAATGTGCAGAAGAACTCTCTCAGGTCATGTACTACGTAGCTTGTATGATGGCAGAAAAAGATATTTCAATTGATGAGGTTTATAAGACATTATGATTAAAATGGCTCTTCCTAACAAAGGTCAACTATTTGAACCAACCATTGAACTCCTGAAAGAGTGTGGATATAAGGCAAAAAAATCAAGAAAATCTTTAACATGTATAGATGTTGAAAATGATATTGAGTTTTACTTTTTGCGACCTTATGATATTCCAATGTATGTTGCAGAAGGAATAATCGATTTAGGTGTTACTGGGATCGATTTTAATGAAGAACGATGTGGCAAGGCGACTAAAGTTATGGATCTTCATTTTGGCCATTCTAAGCTCTGTGCAGCCGTACCTAATGAAAGTGACTACAAAGACATTATGGACCTTAAAAGTGCTCGCATAGCGACTTCTTTTCCAAATACAACTAAGAATTTCTTTGATTCCCCAGATATGCCAATTATAGAGTTAGAAGGTGCCGTTGAAATTTCGGTCAAATTAGGTATTGCTGATGCTGTAGTAGATATTGTTGAGACAGGTTCAACACTAAAACAGGCAGGACTCCGTTTGATTGGGGAACCAATGTCATATTCAAATGCTGCTATCTATGCCCATCCTGGAAGAGAAACAAGCCCTGAGCTTTTAAAGCTACAAAAAAGAATTACCGGTAAGCTTGTTGCATTGGATCATGTTATGGTTGAGTACGACGCTCCAAAAGGGTCACTTGAAGCAGTATGTAGGGTTACTCCCGGTATTGAATCTCCAACGGTGATACCACTTCATGACCCTGCATGGTACTCAGTAAAATCTATGATAAAAAAATCTGAGTCAAATGTTATAATGGATAAATTGTCAGAACTCGGATGTAAAGGCGTCATCATTACTGCTATTGAGAGTGCTAGAATTTAAAAGTATTACCTTAATTACTACAGTGGCTGTTATCGAAAAGGTAGCAGCTTTTTATTATTAAATAATCAAGAATAGGCAATTAAACTGAATTACCTATTCTGTAGTATACATGCTCCGATATTCTTTGGGGGTTTTTGATGTTTCTTGTTTGAATTTTTTGCAAAAATAGGCTGTGTCATTAAATCCACATTGTTCTGCAATTTCGGAAATAGAGACGTTTTGATTGTTCAATAGTGTTATGGCAGAATTAATTTTTCTTTTAAGAAGATACTCGTTATATGTGAGATCAAAATACGATTTAAAAAGTCTAGAAAAATGAAATTTTGAAAGATTACATAGCAATGCAGCATTATCAAGAGGTAGGTTATATATCGAATTTTCTTCTAGGTGTTTCAGCAGTGGTGTAAACTGAAGAATTCCCTTAGTGGGCCGATTTGGTGCGATTTCTAAAATTGGGGCTTGCCGAATCTGGTCTAACACTAGTTGTAAAATGAGGCTAATTATCCGTTGCGCAAGGGTTCTATTTTCAGATTGATACACCTCTTGATACCAATCGAAAAGATAGTCAAAATGCCGATTTATTTCGTTTGTTAGAATCGATACAGAAGGAGTATGAAATATTTCTTTTACTTGTCCAAAATGATACGCTGTGAGAAGTGTCGGTTCAAACTGAAGGAGTGACCACGAACGACGTGTTTCTGTGGGGAATCTTATATCATGTACTGACATTGATGGTATAAATACTAAGGTATTTGGTACCAAGTCATATTCGATTCCATCAATACTTAAAACTCCATCCGATACATAATCGTATTTTATGATCTCATGAAGTTTGTGAAAGTGGGTAAAATTCCAGAATGTATCTTCCGGTTCTTGATCTACCCGTGACAGATATACATGATGACTAGAGTCAGGGGTAATATTTTCATATTGAATAGGTGTAGTCATAAATAATTATGCGTATTGATAGAACGTCGTAATTACAGATATAATAAAGAGTCGTGGTAAAAACTAGAGCAGGTTACGACGTTGAAGAGATTCAATTAAAGTTGGTGGGAGCCATTTAAGCATAGGCTTATACTGAGATTTTTTTAATTGTTTTAAATAAGTTGCTGCTTGTGTATTTTCATTAATTTGGGTATGAAATAGTGCGAGATTGGCTAGGGCGCAGAGGTACCTGACTGATCCTGGAGCGATTGCAGAGTATTCGGTTAAGCTATTTTTATAGATATCAATTGCTTTTTGTATATCTCCTTGGGTGTAGTAGAAGTCAGCGAGTATTTGGTGAGAGATTCGGTCATCAGGAAAACTTATTAATAGTTTTTTTATGAGAGCTATTGCATCTCCATATCGTTTTTCTTCTAGATAGATCCAACTTAACGTATGTATAAAATATTTTTTAAACCAGCGGGATGCGTGAGCACCCTTTGCAAGTGGTTGTATATATTCCTTTGCGTTAGAGAAGGGAACCCATGACAACGACAGCTCGATATAATAATGGTATATTGCAGAAAATGCCTGTGCATCTGTATTTTGAGTGAGGCGGGCAAGGTTATTTGAAGCAGATCGAATTTGTAAGGCAGCTGATACTGATTTGCCTTGTAATTCGTTTACATAGGCTCTTTGTAAACGAATAAGGTTAAGCCAGAAGAGTGAATGGTTACTTTCTTCTATTTGATTAAAATAGTGTTCACAAGGAGAAAGAATCGAATCGGCAACGAGTACATCTGTACTATCACCTAAATCATCAAAACGGTTAATGTAGACAATTGCTATGAATGTTTGAATTGTCATTTGATGGAGTGTAGATGGAGGGTTTTTAACGGAATATGATTCTAAAAGGGTAATTGCTTTAGAGTATTGCTGGTTATTTGAAAGGGTTACTGCTGAGTCCAAAAGAGGGTAATGAGTTTGTTTACTGTGTGCAAGAGAGATTAAGTGAAATACAAAGAATAGAGTGTGGATATATTTGGTCATTGTTTTATATATAGCTATTATTTAATGGATAGGTATGAGAAATTGGTTTGAAAATGACTACACAATCAAGTGGGCCACAGATTATAGGGTTGGTAACACCAGAGGTGTTTTTTGATGGAAATTTTAAGTTACAAGATGAAATAGCACTCTGTGATATACTTGAAATTAGATACGATCTTTTTGAAAACCTGTCAGAGTGGAAATATATAGCACCCGCAGTCCGAGCTTCGTTTAGTGATAAAGAAATCATTGGAACTATAAGATTAGAATCAGATGGAGGGGCATTTGATAATGGCTTTGTAGAAAAACGTAACACAATACTTTATGAGTTAATGCTTCTTGGAAAATGGGATTGGGTTGACATTGAGTATGAAAACATGAATATCATTCCCTCCTTCATAAAAGAAGCTCGTAATACCGAAACTAAAATTATAACGTCACATCATAATTTCAATGCTGCTTATTCTAGAGAAGAGTACATTGCAAAATCGATGAAAATGACAGGAGCAGGAAGTGATGCTATTAAGTTTTCAGTCATGGTTTCTACTGAAGAGGAATTAAAGTCACTCTATCGCTTTGTTGAAGAGAATGAAAATAGAGAGTTGAAGTTACCACTCTTTAGTGTTTTTTCTATGGGGGAGTTTGCTCAATCAACTCGAGTAAAGATGCCGACGCTTGGAGCACCATGTACATATGGTTTTTTTGGTGAGAATCAACCCGTTTCAGGGCAAATTAGTGTAAAAACTTTGTATCAAAAGCTTAAAAATGGATGATTTTGGGCGCTTTTAAATAGGATCCTTAAAAGAAGCTTTTAAGTGCGGTTACAATTTCCTATACTTGGATCACAATTTTTTTGGGTAGCTAATTATGAGACTTTCAGAACGACTCATTGAAGATGGTATTATTATTAACTCTGTAAATAGAGAAAAAAATGCCCTCATTGAAGAACTTGTAGATACCCTTGTAAAAGCGTATGGCCTTGAGCATCGCGACTCTATTCTTGACTCTGTACTTGACCGTGAAAGCAAACTTTCTACAGGCATTGGTTGTGGTCTTGCAGTACCTCACGCTAAGATTGATCATATTGATAAAATGTATATGGTAGCGATGAGCGTGAAAGAAGGCGTTGATTTTGAAGCAATTGATAAGGAACCGGTGTTTCTTTTCTTTTTGGTAATTTCTCCAAGTAGTACCGTAGGGCCCCACATTAAGGCTCTATCATCTATCTCTCGTATAATGGCTGATGCAGAAGTTCGTCAACAGTTGGTTAACGCTGAGTCTACAAAAGAGTTCATTGACTTTCTTCTGACCGCCGAAGAAAAATACCTCTAAACGTTACTTTTCTATTTTAAACAGTACATTGCTGCGTTATATTCTCCTCGGCGTACCATGTGTACGAAGTTGTCGGATATGCCTTGCACTGCACTATTTAAAATAGAAAATTGTATTATGTAGCTTACTAGTTCAGTTCGCTTTTCGAGCCTTTTTGATACCATTATTTGTATGGTTTGCTTTGCAAGCTGTCTCTATCTTAAATCTTTAGGCGGGGTGTTACCCTAAACTGATTTGATATTGGGATTGGGTTATTTCGCCGTTATCGATGCTAATGTAATGAAGAGCAAACAGCCAATCTCCATTTACAATGAAAGAACCGTCTTCTTGGTGAGAGGCGTAAGGGGTGTGTAAATGGCCTTGGATAAATATATCAGCACTTTCTTCTTTAAGAATTGAGCGGGCAGTAGATTCGTATTCATGCATAAGAGACGTAGTGTCTTTTTGAGCGTATCTGCTTTTGTTGCCAACGAACCGGGCAAGTCTCATGCCCCAGTCGGGATGGAGAAGCTTAAAAAGAAAATTATTCAATGGACTTCTGATAATTCTTTTTGCTATTCGATATTTCCAGTCACTCGTTGAAAGCCCATCACCATGCATAAAGCATATTTTTTTATTTCCACTCCACGTGAGATACCGATCAGGGTGGACCGTGATACCGAGGTGGGTAGTGAAAAATTGACCGAGATTGAAATCGTGATTGCCGGCAACATAGTGTATCTCAGTTCCTGAGTCAGAAAGAGACTGTAGAGCAGCGAGTACACGAAAATGATTCTTATTTATATAGTCAGAATACTCCATCCAAAACTCAAAAAAATCTCCGCCTATAATCAGTTGGGAGGCAGTACCTTTGAGACTTTGAAGAAATGAAATAAGCTGATATTCTCGGTCAGGAACGGTACCGGGCTCATCACATCCCAGATGGACATCAGAGATGAAATAAATAGGCTTCATATTAGTAGGCGCCTTCGCCTTTAAAAACAACTTTAAAAGTTTTACCAATGAGTTTGAAATCTTCTTTTATGGAGCCGTGGCGAATGTATTGATTGTCTAGGCGCATCCATTCTTCGAAACCAATATTACTTCTCCCCGATACCTGCCAATGACAGGTGAGCCCAGGCTTGACTGAAAGTCGCATTTGGTGCCATGGTAGGTATTCTTTTACTTCACGAGGAATTGGTGGTCGCGGCCCTACAATGGACATCTCACCTTTTATTATGTTGATGAGTTGAGGAAGTTCATCAAGACTATATTTTCTTATGAATGTTCCAATGGGAGTGACGCGAGGGTCATTTTTTATTTTGAAAACCGGACCATCTGTCTCGTTAAGGCCACTAGATTTTAGCTCATTGAGTCGAGCTTCAGCATCGAGGTACATAGAACGAAACTTGATCATATAAAATGTTTTGCCATTAAGACCAACGCGTTCTTGTTTAAAAAATATTGGTCCCTTGTCGATAAATTTTATGATACCAGAAATAATTAAAAAGAGGGGTAAGAGAATAAGAAGCCCACCCATGGCACCAGAAAAATCTATAGAGCGTTTGACGATATTAATAAATGAAAAGCTCCATTTGTTTACTTTGAGTTTAGAGTAACTATAAGGTTCAATGGTAAAGAGACCTTCATTGATGTAATTAAATTTTTCCATCAATTTTTCGGTGTTGCTATGTTTCTTACCCGATTGGCCACTAAAGTAAAATGCTTGGAAAAAAGGTTTTTTAGGCTCAAGTTTGGTTCGTACTTTATCAAGAAGACCAGCTTCTTCGATATTATGTAGAATCTGTTTCTTGATTTGCTGAATATCTTTTACCGTTTTATTGATAAGAATGATACTCAAGCCAGAGTTGTTGTGCATAAACCCTTTGATATCAATAATCGAAGAATTGGAAAATACAGTGAGCACAGCGATCTTCCATGCTGTTAAGGTATCATTCGCAATTTTTTCAAAACCAAAGAGGTCATACTGTTCTGTAGAGATTTGAATGAGGGTAAAGGGCATGTGAGAACGAGTACTCCGGAGAATCTCTTCTTTGAGCCGCATGTCAAATAGTTCGGGTGAGTATATCGTTGAGTTGCTATTCTCACCTTCGGTAATGATCTCTTTAATCTCTTCGAGCATAGTGCGTCGCTCAGTCCCTGGAATTAACCTCTTTGTAACAAATATAGTGAAAAATTGAAATATTTGGCCAATTGAGCACCTTATCTGTGGTGATTTGAAATATGTGAATCAAAATTTGTATTTTTGGCATAAACATTTATTGAGGCATCTATGAGCATTCGCATTGGTATTATTGGACTAGGTACAGTGGGTTCTGGGACCTACGAAATTCTATCGAGCAAAAGAGATTCCTTTATCAAAAACCTTGGGGTGGACCTCGAAGTTACTCTAGTTTGTGCTCGTGAAGATGCTATTTTGTCTGGGTTTGCAGCAAAAGGCATTGCGACAACTAAAGATGCACTTGAACTTGTGAATAATGAAAATGTTGATATTGTTATTGAGCTTGCTGGTGGATATGACCTTCCCAAAGAGTGGATTTTAACGGCTCTTAAAAATAAGAAACATGTCGTTACTGCAAATAAAGCTCTCATTGCCAAGTATGGTGCAGAACTCTTTCCGGTGGCAGAAGCGAATGGTGTTGCGTTGATGTTCGAAGCTGCA
The DNA here is from genome assembly GCA_051532055.1 of Fibrobacterales bacterium. Lineage (GTDB taxonomy): Bacteria > Fibrobacterota > Fibrobacteria > Fibrobacterales > JAOPTW01 > JAOPTW01. The sequence goes on from JAOPTX010000017.1 coordinate 19,414, forward strand.
ATTGGTGGCGGGATACCTATCATCAAAGCGATGCAAGAGTCGTTGGTAGGGAATGAATACCAATCGCTGAACTGTATTATTAATGGCACCTGTAACTACATTATGACCGAAATGACCCAAAAAGGGTCTGAGTATAAAAAGACCCTGAAAATAGCACAAGAACTTGGGTATGCGGAAGCTGACCCTACTTTTGATGTAGAGGGAATTGATTCAGCTCACAAAACAGCTATTCTAGCTTCTATTTGCTCAAAAACATTTGTTGACTTTGAAAAAATGCACATCTCGGGGATCAGTACTATTGAACCTGTTGATATTGATATCGCAAAAGAGATGGGCTATTGTATCAAACTTCTTGGCACAGTTTGCCAAACTGAGGCTGGTGTCGACGCTCGAGTGCACCCGTGTTTAATCTCTTATGATCATCTTCTTGCAGGAGTTAATGGTGTATTGAATGCAGTCTATCTTGAGACTGATAATCTTGGCCCAACTCTTCAGACGGGTGCAGGTGCAGGTAAGCTTCCTACAGCATCAGCAGTAGTTGGTGATGTTGTAGATATAGCTCGTCAATTGACTGCTGGTAAAGCGAACCCTATCCCAATGGGATACTATAGTCGTGAAAATGAAGCGAAATTAATCTCTATTGATGAGCTTGTTACTAAGTTCTATTTGAGATTTACAGCAAACGATGAACCAGGTGTTCTTGCTTCCATCACTTCGGCACTCAGTAAGAAAAATATTTCCGTTGAATCTATTATTCAAAAACCTGTCTCTGAACATGACGCTGCGACTATTATTGTAGTAACTCATGAGTGTAGAGAGGCGGATGTGAATGCCGCTGTAGCAAGTCTATCGGGTCTAGAGACCCCTCAAATAATCCGTTTCGCTTAATTTTTTCGGAAAGAGGCGTGCATCTACTGCGTTAATTGAAACTTGACGTACAAATGTACGTCTACCTTCCAATTGCCTTGTATCTACACACCTCTTTCCGAAAAAATGAGTTCATTTTTGTTACTGGATGTACTTCGCACATCTTCGTTTTTTTGGGTTCATGTTAAAATGAGGGGATTGGGGCATAGTATTCATGCACTTCGTGGTTCTTTAAATGTCTTTTCGGCCTATGGTTGAACAGATGGGGCAGGATTCTCGTTTGTGGCCTCGGGCCATGCAATACTCTCTGCCGTAGAAGATGATTTGGAGGTGGAGCTTGTTCCAAAGATCTTCGGGGAAGAGGCGCTTGCAGTCTTTTTCGGTTTGCTCCACATTTTTGCCAATGGAGAGTTTCCAGCGATAGGCAAGTCGATGGATGTGGGTGTCTACTGGAAATGCAGGGTAGCCAAAAACCTGGGACATGACAACGGCTGCTGTTTTATGACCCACACCAGGGAGGGCTTCAAGGTCTTCATAGGTGTCAGGTACTTCACCCCCATGTTCATCAATTAAGATATGGGAGAGGTCATAAATAGCTTTAGATTTTCTTGGTGAGAGGCCACATGGTCTAATGATTTTTTTGATATCTTCTACCGACTGTTTGGCCATTTTTTGTGGGGTATTGGCCATCCTGAAAAGTGCAGGCGTTACGGTGTTGACTCGTGCATCGGTGCATTGAGCAGAGAGGAGTACTGCTATAAGCAGGGTATATGCATCACTATGGTCAAGAGGAATGGGAGTCTCGGGGTAGAGCTCTTCGAGGGTATCAACTATGTACTGGACTGACTCTTTTTTATTCATATCGTCAAAGATAAGATATTTGTTATAGGAAAACTCATGTCAAAAAGCTGAAGATCTATTTTTTACAACTTCGAGATAGTCCATTAGTATTGGATAAGTGAGGTGTTAGGCAATACCATGGCATTATTCTTTAAATAGTGCCCCCTTCGGTAATCTGCTTTCAGCCTTTCCTCCCTTTTTTGCTATATTTCATCTATATGTACAGAAATGGATGCCCCATGGAACAGCTTGTTTTACACCCGTCCCGTCTAGTCGATGGCGAAGTGACGATTCCCGGTTCAAAAAGTCTTTCAAATAGGATTTTACTTCTCGCGGCTCTTGCCGAAGGTGAAACCTCTATTGTGAACCTTCTTTCAAGTGATGATATAAATCATATGCTTGGGGCTTTTAAAAAATTGGGAATCACCGCTGAGCTTGGAGATACCTGCACGGTACAAGGGTGTGGTGGTCCAGTCTCGGTATCTGAACCCGTTGAACTCTTTTTAGGGAATGCAGGCACCGCAATGCGCCCACTTGCCGCGGCGCTCTGTCTTGGTCAGGGTGAGTTTATTCTTGATGGTGAACCTCGTATGCGTGAACGTCCTATTGGTGACCTTGTCGAAGCTCTAAGGCCGCTCGGTGCAGATATTGAATATTTGGCAGCTGAAGGGTATCCACCTCTTAAAATTAAAGCAAACGGCCTTAAAGGTGGTAAGACATCAGTAAAAGGCGGGATTTCGTCTCAATTCTTAACCGCACTTCTTATGGCGGCTCCCTATGCAGAAAATGACATTGAAATTACTGTTGAAGGTGAACTGGTTTCTAAGCCGTATATTGATATTACCACTCATGTGATGAAAACATTTGGTGTTGAGGTGGTTAACAATAATTACCAAAGTTTCGTTGTTAAAGCGGGACAAAAATATCGCGCTCCAGAGAAAGAGGCCTTCGTTGAAGGTGATGCATCGTCAGCATCCTATTTTCTGGCAGCAGGAGCTATTGCTGGAGGTACGGTAAAAGTACATGGTTGTGGAACTGAAAGTGTCCAAGGTGATGCAAAATTTGCGGATGTACTCGAGGCGATGGGTGCAAAGATCACCTGGGGACCTACATGGATTCAGGTGGAAAAAGGTAATTTAACAGCGGTAGATATGGATATGAATCACATTCCTGATGCTGCAATGACCATTGCTACCACAGCTCTTTTTGCGAAAGGAACTACTGCGATACGAAACATATATAATTGGCGGGTAAAAGAGACTGATCGGTTGTATGCAATGGCGACTGAGCTCAGAAAGTTGGGCGCGACTGTTGTAGAGGGAGAAGATTTTATTGAAGTAACGCCTCCAGATAAGTTGACTCCAGCGGCTATTGACACCTATGATGATCACCGCATTGCGATGTGCTTTTCTTTAGCATCTTTGAATAAAGGATGGCATGATGTAGATATTACCATCAATGATCCTAAAGTGACTTCGAAAACTTTCCCGACCTATTTTGATGAGTTAGCTAAACTGATTAAAGAATAAGAGTGCCTATGGGATCCATTCACATATATACACTATTCGTAGTGATTTCCTTAATGGTAGCAGGCGTAATCTCGCCAGTGATTGCTGGCCCCGTAGTTTCTGATCATTCTAAAACACTTGAGGAGAAGCTCGATGCTGTTCTCAAGCTCTATAAAAATGATGGTAAATTAGGGCTTTCAATTTTTTCTCCACAGAAAAACAAGGCCTTGCACAGTATCAATGCCGATTCACTTTTTAGACCAGCGTCTACGCTCAAATTACTTGTTACCTCAACCGCTTTACATACATTGGGTACGGAATATCAACCGGTTACCAACTTTACATTGAGTGGTGTTCAGCAAGGCTCTACCTTTTGGGGGTGGGCAACAATTACCGGTGGTGGAGATCCTAATATTTCTGGTCGGTATTTTGGAAAACCGCTTGTAGCTTTTACTCCTTGGATAGATTCTCTAAAGGCGTTAGGTATTGATACGATCCGGGGGAGCCTTACTTTTGATCATAGTTATTACACTGACCCTTTTAGGCCGACAACATGGAAAGATGAGTTTTTTCTCAATTGGTATGGTGCAGAAGTTGCAGCCCTAACGTTTAATGATAATTGCGTAGATGTAACGGTTACTCCAGCAGCTATAGGTGATGATGTCGTGGTTGGGCAGTCGCCTGAAATAGGGTTTCTTAAAGTGATCAATAAAGCCAAAACAGTTAGGGGGAGTCGTCAACGCTTGGTGTATCACATAGGTGCTGAAGATAACAGTCTGACTATAAGTGGGTCAATGGGTATACGTTCTGGAGAGTGGACCCTCTCTGTACCGGTTAAAAATCCCCCTTCATTTTTTGAGGCGTCGCTTCGTTCTGTGCTCACAAAGTCAGGTATAACGGTTGTTGATGGAACTCCTGATAAGGCGCCCGGCGGCGCTGTAAGTCGTATAGCAGTTTGGCCTCTCACTACTGCACCTCTATTAAGTCTCCTCGATGAGATAAATCAACGTTCACAAAATCTTCATGCTGAGATGCTTCTCAGAAATATCGGTGGCCACTTTCATGGATCGGGTTCCTTAGAGAATGGTATTCGAGTAGAGCAAGAGTTTTTGCAGAGCATTGGAATTGATTCTACTCAGTATCACCTTCTGGATGGAAGTGGACTCTCGTATGGAAATCGAATTTCACCCAAGGCGATGACGAGTGTACTCACTTCGATGCTTCGACATCCTCAATCGGGCCTTTTTTATAGGTCACTCGCAATACCAGGAATAAGTGGCGTGTCAGGTAAAAGGCTCCCGAGTTTAAAATATAAGAGCCGAGTTCGGTTTAAGACGGGTTTTGTTAATTTTACTCAAGGACTTGTAGGGTATATACAAACACCGACCTATGACACTTTAGCGGTAGCGCTCTACTTAAACGAATATCGTATCGATGATTATAATGCTCAAAAATTAATGGATAGTCTCTGGTGTGAAATAACGCTTCACTTTAATCAAGAACAGGAGAGCGTATTAAAAGCTCGCAAATTGTGGTATCCCATAAAAGACACTCTTTATCAAAATAGACTTATGGCATTTAGTAAACAGCTCATGGGTGAACCCTACAAACTAGGCCCTACGGGTGAGGGGGTTCATGGGTTGGTTGAGAGAAAGCCACTTATCAACATGTTTGAGTTTGATTGTGTAACATACATAGAGAGTGTTATGGCTCTTGCGCGTGCAGCATCACCTGACTCCATACTCTCAGAGCTCACGAATATTCGGTACAAAGAGGGGCAGGTTTATTACTCAATGCGTAAACATTACTTTGTTGAAGACTGGATAGGCGCGAGTCCCGAAATGGTAGAGATTCTTCGCCTGCATGGAGACTCTGTTGGTGTGCGTGAAATGGACAAAAAGGGTTTTTATGAGAGTAAGGGTTGGGAATATAAATTTGACAACCCTCAAGTTACCTTGAATGTACTGCCCATTGATTCAGCCATTGAACGCTATTCGGAAAAGTATCAGGATGAAAGCCGTATATTGGGTGTGGGTTTGGTAGGGAAATATCCAAAAATTTGGGTGACTCATACTGGATTCTTACTTTTCAATCCTGGCAAAGCTCCGACATTTCGGCATGCAAGCTTTAAGCATAAAAAGGTTGAAGAAGTGCCTTTTTCAGAATATCTTAAAAGTAGATTGGGGTCAATTATTGGTATCGTGCTCTTTGAGTTTAAAGAGCCAGGAGGGAGACAATGAGAATAATGATAATAGTTGCACTGGTAAGTGTATCACTTTGGTCGTTTAATCCAGAAGAGTTCTGCTCAGGAATCTATAATTGTATCGCTATTCAGCCCGTTGAATGTAGTGACTCTCTTATCGTTAAAAATGAAGATATCGAGTATGACTCAACCTTTTGTAGTATCTATCAAGAAGTCCAGTCTCGGGAGCTTGAGCCTGACAGGCCGGAGACGCGAGAGCTTTATTCAAACTTAGGAATTGAGCATAGAGTCACATATATCGTAGAAGGTGATCTCCCCATTTCAAAAAAAATGCTCGATTTTTTATTAAGCGATATTCCTCACACTGCCCTACTCATTAACGCCTATCAAGAAACGGAGTATGATGCACGCTATACAACCCTTGATCATAAAACATTTCATGGCACGAATGGTGGGTCGTTAAAGGGTACCATTAGTGAACTTGCTGATAACCCCAGTAAGAGAGAAATCACCTATTTTGGGTATGGCGTAACAGAAGTACTCTTTTGGTCTCTTCGTGGAACAGTGCTCTTTTTCTTCGAATATCAAGAGACAGCAAATAAAGAGGTTCACTACGCACTAACGGTTACAGTGTTTAATCGAAGCTCGATTATAAATGGCATTATGGACCTTGGAATGTTCAGGTCTGTGGTCAATTCAAAAATTGAGAAAATTATTAATCATATTAAAGACTCAGCTCACGAGTATGCAACGGGTAATATTGGTTCTATTGATGAGTATGATAAATTGAAAACAGAACTTGCTCAAGAATTTTTGCGAAAACTGCGCATGGTTGATGATACTGTTGTGGCTCCTGAGGAGTCGTTGTCATCTAAAGAAGAGGGCGATAGTTTTATTGTAGAGACTGTAGATCAAATGGTGCCAAATCGCATTCGGTTAGAGAACCCCTCTGATACGAGTGTGCCAGTAGTTGCACCCCGATAAGGAATAAAATGAATAGTTATGATTTAGATAAAGAAGCACTGCTTAAAGAGTATGGGGATAAGCTGACAGAGCGTCGTATTACCCTCCTTAACGAAGCGCTTCAGCAGAGAACTCGCCACTTTACCTTAGTTCTCGAAGATCTTTTTGACCCGCACAATATCAGTGCACTTATCCGTACCTCAGAAGTATATGGCTTGCAAGATGTACATGTTATAGAAGAAGAGAACCCCTATCGTATAAGCAAATCGGTACTTAAAGGGTCATTTAAGTGGCTCAACCTTTATAAGTATAAACAACGTACACGTTGCATGGAAAATTTGAGAGCTCAGGGATATCAGATCGCTGTTGCATCAACCAATACAGATAAAACGATAGATCAACTGGATTTATCAGTTCCAACGGCTTTTTATATGGGGGCTGAGTTTAGAGGTAATCACCCTGATACTCTTAAAGAAGCAGATGTTCATTTTATACTTCCACAATATGGCCTCACTGAGTCTATGAATGTATCCGTTGCAGGTGGAGTACTTATGACCTATCTTGATGTGTATCTACGCCAAGAAGGGAGAAGAGCGCAGTATGGGTTGAGTGAAGAAGAAAAGAAGGAATTGCAGTTTGACTGGTATGAGCGATGCTGTTTTGGCATTGAACGAAACTCTCCTCTTACACAAGTTGAATAGTACTTGGGCGGTGTTGAGCATCTTCACACCACCTATTTATATTATTACATTATATCAAAATTATTTGAAACTATTGTTGGGCTTACAACAGATGCATAGTGCGACTTGGCCTTATGTGAGTATGTTTGCCACTTTTTGGAGAAAACTATGATTAATCATATTGTGATGTGGAAAATTGGCCCTTCTGAAAGTGCCTCAAAAGGAAAAAATATTCAAACGGCTGCAAAAATGTTAAATGAGCTTCCTTTTGTGATTAGTGAAATACAAAAGTTTGAAGTTGGGGTAAATTGGTGTGATGAAGCGTCAGCTTTTGACCTCGTATTATACTCAGTCTTTGATTCACAAGAGAGTATGCATACTTATAAAGTGCACCCCGACCACCAGAAGGTTGTGGAATTTATGAAGTCAGTTGTTACGGAACGTGCTGTGGTTGATTATTAATTTTTGAGTTATTCATTATCCTTGATGATATTAAATAAAGAGAGTGTAGGAGTGTTATGAGAGTAAGTATTGAACAACTAATGAATGAATCAGGTGTAACTTTTGGTACGTCTGGTGCCCGGGGGCTTGTCTCTGCTATGACTGATGCAGTCTGCTATGCCTATACACGAGCTTTTTTACAACATCTATCTGATCAAGGTGCTCTTACCGTTGGTGCGGGGGTCGCTATTGCAGGGGACTACCGGCCGAGTAGTGAACGGATAATGACAGCGGTAGGACGCGCGGCAGAAGATGGGGGCTATACGGCAGTAAATTGTGGAGCTATTCCTTCACCGGCAGTAGCACTTTATGGTATCGATACGGGTATTCCTGCAATCATGGTTACGGGGAGTCACATTCCTGATGATAGAAATGGCATTAAGTTTAATAAAGCAACAGGTGAGATCAATAAAGGTGATGAAACAGGCATTAAGAGCCAGAGTGTTGATATACCTGACGGACTATTTGATAGTGCTGGAATGTTTATAAATAAAGTTTCTTTGCCGACTCAAACAATAGAAGCAGATGAGCGTTATATTGCACGGTATGTTGACTACTTTGGTGCGAGCGCTTTGTCGGGGAAAATTATTGGTTTGTATGAACACTCTACTGTAGGGCGTGAAGAGATGTATCACGTCTTGACTGCCCTTGGCGCAGAAGTGATTAAACTGGGGTATTCAGATACTTTTATCCCGGTAGATACCGAAGCAATTCGTCCCGAAGACTGTATACTTGCGAAACAGTGGGCAAAAGAATATACTCTTGATGCTATTGCTTCGGCTGATGGCGATTGTGATAGACCACTCCTGAGTGATGAGCATGGAGCCTGGTTTCGTGGAGATGTATTAGGAGTACTCTGTGCAGAATATTTAAAAGCAGATGCTGCAGCAACACCGGTCAGTTGTAATACCGTTGCTGAAAAATCGGGGATTTTTAAGAAGGTTTTGAGGACTCGCATTGGTTCTCCATTTGTTATTGCAGGGATGGAACAGCTCAAAGCTGAAACATTTCAATCCATTATTGGCTATGAAGCAAATGGTGGCTTTTTAACCTATTCGCCATTTAAATCTGGTGAAAAGGAACTTAAAGCATTACCTACCCGTGATGCGCTACTCCCTATTATTGCAGCGTTATTATTGTCAATTCAAAAAGAGACGTCACTCAGCCAGTTAGCGGGGGCATACCCAAGTAGATTTACAGCAAGTGATCGTTTAAAAGAGTTCCCCCTTGAGAAGAGTCGCGCAATTTTAAAGCGACTTGATACAGGGTCATTTGAATCAGATGCACTAGCAATTGAAGAACTCCTCAAGGATGAGTGCGGAACTGTCGATAGCATTGATAGAACGGATGGTGTGAGAATTACTTTTCATAATCGAGAGATTGTTCACTTAAGACCTTCGGGTAATGCTCCAGAATTTAGGTGTTATGCAGAAGCAGAAAGTGATAATCGGGCGGTGGAGTTAACACAAACCTGTCTAAATAAACTAAAATAAGATTGATCTCAGCTGAGATTATGTAGATTAAAGGTCATGCCCACAAGTAGGTGGGCGCTGAATCCAGGGGATCGCAGTTGGACATGGATAAGATGAAACGGGGTCGTTATTTTGATAGTGGTGAGTCGAAACCTTTAGAAGAAGAGGTGAGGCCTAAAGGTCGTTCCCGTAAACAAATAGAGCAAGAAAATGCTGAACGCAAAAAACAAGAGCAACTTCAGCGTCAAAAAGATCGAATTAAGCGCGAAATTAGACGAGAACATCTCAATGGTCATGAAGAGGTGGATTATGATATTAAAGAACAGTGGGACCATGAGAGCAAAATTGCAGTCTTTGCTCTTTTTGGCTTAAAAATTCTACTGATCTCATTTGTTATTTTTGAGATATACCACATGATTGTATTTAAGAAATTCTTTCTTTTCTAGAATAATTACTTTTCAAAAATACCAAGAAGAGCATCATAAAAAGTTCGGTCAGCCTTCTGTGGTGAAACATACTGTATATGTCCATCAGTTTTATTATAGAGCTCCATAATGGGGCCGTGTGAATACCCTTTTTCAATGAGAAATTCAGTGAGGGGAGGGTAGACTTTCAGTATCCCAAAGAGAATAGATAAGTCGGATTTATAGGGGAATTGAGCAATAACACTTGGGACGGGCTTGTAGTCGGCTAAATCAAATGATTCGGCAAGAGTAGCGATCTCTGCAGAATCAGTGAGAGGAACAACACAGCCTACAAGACTTCTGAGTTCTGACTCCTCTACTTCTTGAGGATTATCCCAGTAAATACCAAATTTAGTAGCGCATCCAATGTTATGAATGGAGAGCTTTGTTGCAATGGTAAGGATTTTTTCACCCACAGTGCTATAGCTTCCTGTATGCTTTTCATAGGCCAGAACATATCGATTATTCTCTTGTTCTACAAAGGTAATAGAATCAAAAAGATTAAAGTAGTTAAGGGTTATACCGAGTAATACCACTATGAGGAGAAGAGTTGATAAGATGTATTTCATTATATTTCCTTTTGTGGCGTTAATAGGCAATTTCAAATGATTGAAAGTGCTCTTGGGGTTGTTGCTCTGTGATCGTTACGGATGCGACTATCGCAGCGGGTGGTCCGTCTTGGCACCACTCATACAGTGCGATCAGTTGTCCAGTAGTTCCTTGGGCGACTATCAATACTGATTCATCCGGCTTGTTTTTTACCCACCCAGTAATGTTGAGCTGTGTTGCCTTTTGATGTGTAGCATATCTAAAACTAACACCCTGAACCTTACCAATAACAAGTATAGTATACTGCCTGATTGCACTCTCTTGTATTGATGGTTCCATAATCATAGAGAGGCCGTTCTTAATTTTCTATTTTGTAATAATAAAAACCCCTTTTGGATTTGGCGAGATACACGGTGAAAAAAGTAAAAGTTACCTTTGAAGAATATTATAGTGGTGAATTAGGCGATAGATGGCCAAAGCTCAGAGCTGCTCTGCTAGAGGAAAAAAGCTATTTTGAGCTTAAAGAAGGGCTGAGACAAAGCTACTTTTTAGACCCGGCATCAGTGAGAGCGGCATCGGCACTCTCCATTGATGAAGGGGATATGATATTAGATCTTTGTGCGGCACCAGGGGGGAAGTCCCTGGTGATTGCATCAACGCTCCCAGCTATGGCGCATTTAAAGACTAATGAAAAATCTCCGGCTCGTCGCCAGCGCCTCAAAAAAGTTCTTGATGAGCATCTTACAGAAACAGTACGGTCTCATACGGAAGTTACGGGATATGATGCAACAAAATGGGGACTCTTTGAAAAAGAGGTTTATGACAAAGTCCTCCTAGATGCGCCCTGTTCATCTGAAGCGCATGTTCTCCAATCACCAAAACATCTTAAGGAGTGGACTCCATCACGGGTAAAACGGCTCTCACAGCAGCAATTTGCCATGGTTGCGAGTGCCTTGGATGCACTCAAAGAAGGTGGTGAGATGATCTATAGCACCTGTGCTCTTGCTGATGCAGAAAATGATGGTGTGATTGAGAAACTCCATAAAAAACGTTCGGGTAAATTTGAGATACTCCCTGTACAGGAAGAGATTGGTGAGGCAACAGTGTATGGTTGGAAGATGTGGCCCGATACCCACCCCGGTGTCGGCCCAATCTATTACTGTAAAATAAGGAAAACCTTCTCAAAATAGAGAGATTAAGAAAAGGGGTTGAGCAGCTTTTGTGTTCGTATTATGTGTAAAAGTGCAGTAATGCTGTAGACTCCTATAAAGCTGAGAAGTGATAGAGCAACTGCATAGCAGAAAAAGAGCGTGAGTGGAGCAAAGGTTTCTTGAAAAAATAAAGCACTGACATTTTGAGAATATCCAGCAGTAGTCCCTATAATATTGAGAGCGAGTAGTGTGATACTCATTGCAATAAAGCCTGAAAACATTCCTTTTATATCTGGTGGGCTCAGTTCCATATGGCTTGAGATACTTATTGAAAGATATATAAAGAGCCATGTAGATATTTCGCTGAATTGAAAGAGCGATATGAGATGGTGTGTAACGGTATATAATGCAGAATAGAAGGTAGTATAGGTGGTTTGTATTGATGAGAGGTCTATAGTTGAAGGGGAAAAGTCTCTTAAGGTCGTGTCAAAAAAAGTGAGTGTTAGGAGCCATAATAGTAGAGAGCCGAGTAAGAGTGGTCCAATACTAATGAAGAAATTGCCGATAAGGTGGTAGGGATTTTTAGGATTAAATTGGTGTTCTATTGATCCCAGCTCAAAGGTTTTTGGATTAAAGAAGTTTGCTTTGGTTACTGTGTGACCAAAAAGAATGCAAAAAATGAGATGTCCCATTTCGTGAATAGGTACCCCAATGAGGCCGGTGACATAGGAATCAACTTTTTCAAGACCGCTATTTCTCAGAGAATTTCTAGTCCAACGAGAAAAAAGATAGAGCAAAAGTCCGAAACTGAGAAGGGGAACAAAAATAAACCCTATATCTCGTAGGGTATTGGAAATACTCGTAGTAATTATTGTAAATACTTCATCCATTACTATCCTGGTTTTTTACAGACAATATGGATGTATCGTCCGAGAGAGGCAAAGGGTTCTTTACGGCAAAAGTCTTCTTCTACCGCACAGAGTTTATCAAGATCTTTAGGTGGAGCAGGGGTATGAAGATAATCGTTAAAGATGCGGATCCCACATTTGCTTTCAATGGTATACCCCCACTCAGTAAGCCAAGCGTAAACCTCGTTTTGGTCAAGTGGATTTCCGGGGGTTAGGTTGTTGGACTGTCCGAATTGAAACGAATCATCATCTCTAAAATAATTTCCTTTCAGAACTGTATTCATTATTGCTGAATTACGATTATAGAACATGAGAGAGAGTTGACCACCTGGTGCAAGAAGGGACAAAAGTTTAAAGAGAGTCTCTTTTGGGGACTCGAGCCATTCTAAAACAGCATGAAAAAGTATCATTGGGTACTGAGGGCCTGTATAGGTTGATACATATTCTTGAATAGTACTGTGAATGGGGGTGATGCGAGAGCCGTGTGGAGTTGACTGACACTCCTCTTTAGCGAGGGTGAGCATGTCTTGAGAAGCTTCGACAAGATCAATTGAAAAACCGCGTTCTGCACAACGGAGAGCGGTTCTACCAAAACCTCCCCCTGCATCTAAAAGCGGGGCCTCTGTGGGGCTATTTTCACCTAATAATGATAAGTTGGCCAACATATCATTCCATAGAATGTATTGCCGTATATACCCTTTGTTTGAGTCATAGATATTACGTCTAAATTTTTCTGCTTTGCCATCAAAAATGGTGTCTTTTGATTTCATTGAGTACACTTTTTGCTCAAATGTAAGAGTGGTTAAGTATTGACATTATGTAAATGTACTTTTTTATATTTGAGCTGTCTTTTAGTGAGAAGAGTTGTATAATTGCAACAAGAACAAAAGACTAAATATGATAGAAAAGATTAAGCGTTTTTTTCGCTGGCTTGCGGAAGTCAAAACAGAGGATCCACTACAGGCTCCTCGTGATGGTGCTATTAATGTGCTCATAATCTTTTTTTTAGGGGCGACAGTTCTTGTTCAGGCGATGCTCGGTTATGAGATAATTGTATTGGGCAAATTAAACTCTGGATTCTTTGTAAATATCGTAACATTGTCACTCTATATTCTCTATTTTATTTTGTATAAAAAGGGGTATCGTCGAACAGCATTTGCACTAATTCTCATCTATTTTATTCTGATTATGGTTGATTCAGAGTTTACCTATGGTAGCCTCTCAAATGCCTTTTTTGCCTATTTGGTTATTGCTCTTGCCGGCCTCTTTTTTAATCTGCGGACTTCTTTTGCAATACTGTGTCTTTATTTAGGAACGATAGTTCTCACTAGGCATTTAGAATCAATAGGAGCTATTCCTCCTTTTAAAAAGGTGGTTGGCCATGAACTCATTTTGTGGGCGGCCATGATTGCAAGTGCAGTTCTTGTGATGATTCAAAATGGCCTTTATACTCATAATATGCGTATTGCAATTCAAAATGAAGTAGTTCGTAAAAAAGAGCTTGAACAACAAAGAGAAAATTTAGAGAAAATGGTAATGGAGCGGACAAAACATTTACTCGAGTCAAATAGTCAGCTTGAAGAGAGTCGCAGTGAGATTGAAAGGCTCCATGAACGACTGAAAAGTGAATATAAAGAACAAAATTCTGAGCTCGAAGTGGCAAAAGAGAAAGCAGGAAAAGTTGATCTTATTAGTGGAATGAATGAAATCACTTCATCAACACTGCATAATGTTAAAAATATTATCAATAGCATTAATCTATCTATTGAGCAGACCAAGAAAATTGAAGATGGTGATGCGATTCAAGCGTTATATAAAGCAACTGATATGCTGAGAACAAATATTAACTCTATTGAAGACTTTATTGTACATGACTCCCGTGGCAAAAAACTTATGGAGTACTATCTTGCTATTGAAGAAATGTTTGAGGAAGAAGTTGAATACCATAAGCGGAGTGTAGAGAGCCTTATCAAAAAGGTTGACTCTATGAATAGTATTATTACAACGCAACAAGTTTATTCGGGAGCCAAAGAGAATGACTTTGTTTCAATTGAAGCAGTGGTTGATGATGCACTACAGATTCTAGCCACATCTCTTGAAGCAGTTAAAATAACAGTAGATAAACAGTTTGGTGCAGTCCCAAAAGTTGAGATTCATAAAGTAAAACTCGTGCATGTATTGGTCAATTTAATCAAGAATGCCATTGAAGCTATTTTTGAGGCTGAGAAGGGCGCAGGGACTATTTCAATTGTTACAGAAAAGACCGATGACTCTATAGCGCTTAAAATATCTGATAACGGGCCAGGTATATCTGAGAATGATCAAAGTAACCTTTTTCAGTCAGGATTTTCTACCAAGAGTAATGGGCATGGATTCGGATTGAGTTCAAGTAAACGGTATCTTGAAGAGATGGGAGCAACAATAAGTGTAGAGAGTTCTCCTCAGCTCGGAACGACCTTTAGTATCTTTTTCTCTTCTACTATTTCAGAATAAATAGTAGAAGAGTTGTAACCTAACAATTAAAGGTATTATTCTTTTTGATGAGTGCAGCATAGGCTTTATTTGTTGTTCTTAATCGTCGGCTAATATTACGAGCGCAGTTCATGATCATCATTAAATAGGTGTCAATAGATGATTGTTTGACAGAAATGATGTCTTTATTACAGATTGAGACAGTAGTGACATCTGTATCTGCAGTGATAGTAGCAGATCGTGGCATGATATCTATAAGGTGCATTTCACCAAAACTCTCACCTTCGTGGAGAACAGCTATTTTTTCACCATCGACGTAGACAGAGACAGAGCCTTCTATAATCATATAGACCCGTTCACTTCTTTCACCTTGGGTTACAATGTCGTGCCCCGGTTCGAAAGATTTTTCTGTAAGAACATTAAGAATGATCTCCATTTGATCGACTCTGAGGCCTCCAAAGAGAGAATAATTTTTTAGGTTGGTTACATCTATCATCGAAGTCTAATCCGTAAATATATTGCTGTTAAAATAATATACTAATTCTAATCAATGACATTTTGAAAAAATTGGCGAGCTCATGTCAATGGTGGTTATAAAAACTCGATGATATCTGATGGTTTATATGCAAATTTGGTACAGCCTGCAGATTTGAGTTCATCAAGAGAACCATAGCCCCAGGTGACTCCAATGGGAATGATGTCATTTTCAATTGCTCCAGTAACGTCATGACTCCGGTCGCCTACCATTACGGTTTCAAGAGGATCAATATTCTCTTTCCGAAGAACATGTGCAAGAAGCTCTGTTTTATTACTCAAGCTATTGTCGAGGTTACTCCCATACACATTATTGAAATAAATTGTACAGTCAAAATGTTCAATAATCTGTTTAGCAAATACTTGAGGCTTAGAGGTCGCAATAAAGAGTCCACCTGTACCATTTAAGCGCATAAGAAGACTCAGGATACCATCGTACAGTTGGTTTTCAAATTTTCCGACATCTGCAAATCGTTCTCGGTAGGCGGTAACACATCGCTGAACTACAGTGCTATCTTTTGTATCGAGTAGTGTTTCAAAAATTACAGGGAGTGGTGGTCCAATAAGCTCTTTGAATGTTGCTTCATCGGGGATCGAGTGCTGACATTTTTCGAGTGCGTACTTTAGGCAGTTGATGATTCCCTCTTGAGAATCGGTAATAGTGCCGTCGAGATCAAAGAGAATATTTTTAATAGCCATGGAGCCTGCTGGTAGATGGTAAAACAAGTATAAAATGAAATGTAATATATAATGAAGAGTAATAACCACCTTAACAGATAGATTTAGGTAAGATGGTACCTGATTATTGTTATGGTTTCATCTCTAAGAGGAGTTCTTTTATGGTCTGATAATCTGTTTTACCGGTACCCAACACTGGGATGGATTCTACAACAAGTATCTTTTTAATATTGTAGAGTGTTGGGAGTCCTTCACTTCTAAGAAGATCATTAATATACTCACGAGCAAGGTCCTCTGTGGTTAATAATACAATCTCTTGGTACTCATCAGGGCCAATGACATCAATTGCAATGGCGGGGCCTTCATCGCTTCCAGGATAGTGTTTCTGAAGGGCCGTCTCAATTGCGGGTAAAGAAACCATTTCACCACCAAGCTTAATAAACCGTTTGAGTCTACCTTTAAAGGTGAGTAGGCCATCAGGGCCTTCAATAACTAGGTCTCCGGTGCTGTAGTAGGTCTCGCCTTTATAATCAATAAAAGGAGAGGCTCCGTCAAAGTTGAGATAGCCATTAAAAATACTCGAACCCTTAACAATTAAAAGTCCTTCATCCCCTGGAGCAACTTCTTCATGGGTTTCGTGATGAATAATATGGTAGGTGAGAGAAGGCATAACATAGCCAATTGACCCGGGCACCGATGCTTCAACTTTATTGGCACTGACTACAGGTGAACATTCGGTAATGCCATAGCCTTCAATAATGACGGCATTGGGACAGAGTTCAGCAAATTTTTCATAGACATAATCAGGACATTTTTCTGCCCCAACGACAGCAAGGCGCGTTGTTTTCAGTCCTTCACCTGTTGCAGAACGAAGGATTCCATTCACAAAAGTAGGTGTTCCAAAAATGACACGGGGTTTATATGCCTGGATGAGGGTTGCAAGGATCGCCCCTTCAGTGGGGTTTGCATGATAGACTGTTTTCATATTTGAGACGAGTGGTAATATAATCCCAATGGCGATTCCAAAGGAATGAAATGGTGGGAGCATACTCAATAATGAATCGTCTTTACGGAGATCTATTACTTTAGTGTAATCTCTATAATTAGCAACGAGGTTCGCGTGGGTAAGAGGGACTGCTTTTGGCTTTGACTCTGAGCCACTCGTAAAGAGGACGACTGCTGTATCACTCTCTGTAGGTGTATGGAAGGATTTAGTATTGAATCGAGCATTCAACAGAGCAGAAATTTTTTGAATAATTCCAACTTTACTGATGAGGTCCTCGAGAATAAACCAGGTACATGTAAGCTGGTCTTGTTTAAATCCTTGGGTTTTTATTTTGTCGAGAAGTTTCTTAGCTGTAATAATTGTGCGTGTATCGGTATTTAAAAGGCCATGTTGAATGTTCGCCTCTCCTGAGGTCCAGTTGATCATTACAGGGACTTTGCCAGCTGCAATTACTGCAAAATAGAGAACTGATGCAGTTACTGATGCGGGAAGCATTATGGCTACCTGTTTTTCGGGAATTGCCTCTATAAAGGGCTTGAGTACCATCATTGAAACAAGAATATCATTATACGTTCTATTGCCACTTGTTTGATCTGCGATGATCACTTTCTTAGGATTAAGTGCTGCTTGTTTTAAAAAAAGTTCCAGCGCTGTAGAACCGGCAAGAGGTTCGATCCTACCCTGAGGCATAGGCTCAAACCACTGTTTATGGATGAGGTTTCTATTTATTGCAGTACTATCAAGTGAGATTCCCGCCGCTGCGAGCATGAGTGAACCAACACTTTGCAAGCTGTCAATAGAGCTAATAGAGGTCGCATATTCTGATTCGAGCCAAGTAACCAACTCGACCATACCGAGGCTATCAATACCGAGATCTTTATTGAGTGAAAGGTTGATAGTGACTTTGGAGCGGCCCGTCATTTCTTTGACTTTATCTATGATAGCATTTTTAATAGTATCGGGGATATGATCAAGGTCTGTTGACTGAACGTTACTTTTAGGTTCAGGTTTCACTACTGCATGATATCCCTGCCACCAAAAATAGGGTTTATATGTGTTGGGAACAATACGCCTATTGTAGTAGTTGGACAGATGAGTGTAGATAGCAGTGCGGCCTTTGTCGAGAGGTAAATCATCAGGCTGTTCAAAAGTTATGGATACCGAACGTTTTGGCATGAAAAAACCGAAATTACAGACAATAGCAAGGAGGTAACGTTTCCAATAGGTAAACAGGCCAGGTGGGTGGCCTCCTGCCCAGCTGAAACTGCTCCCCCAGAGACCTTCTGTTTTTACAAGCACAATATTTACATCGGGTACTTCTGCAAGAATACGTGAGAGGCTACTTTTGCCACTTAAGTCCTCATGAGTACTCCTATAGAGTTGACCTGAAGGGTAGAGGAGAACATTGTTGCCTTCCTTCAGACAGGTGTTTACCCGGTTCATACTTTCTATGACTGAATCTTTAACGCTTATCCCACTCTTTTTTATATCAGGAATGGGGATGAGATTAAACTCTTTAATGATATTTCCCACAATAGGGATGTCAATTTGACTCTCGTCGGCGAGTGAGTGCGGTTGAAATTTTTTAAACAGTACGGAGTGCATTAAAACAGGGTCGATAAGAGCGGGGTGATTGGGGAGAAAGAGAAACCCTTTATCATTTTTTTTGGTGAGGGTATCGAGGCCCGAAAGTGTTACTCTATAACGGAGGCGTAAAACAGTTTTTGTTATGAAAAAAAGAAGGGAAGCAATCATACTATAAATCCATGGTATTTTAATGAAATATACAATAAAATAGAGTAAGAGAGGGAGGTATGGTGCTTCCTTGTTTAGGGTTGGTAGACTATGAAACGAGAGATAATGCTTCAGCAATTGCATGAGCACGGTACATCCCCTTTTGATATTATTGTTATTGGTGGTGGGGCGAGTGGTCTAGGTACGGCAGTAGATGCTGCGAGTAGGGGATATAGTGCTCTCGTTGTAGAGCAAAGTGACTTCGCTAAAGGCACTTCGAGTCGCTCAACAAAATTGGTACACGGTGGCGTACGCTATTTAGCCCAAGGTGATATTTCTTTGGTACTCGAAGCGCTCCGAGAGCGTGGTATTCTTCTTAAAAATGCTCCTCATTTAGTGACCGATCAATCGTTTATTATACCGAACTATGCTTGGTGGGATGGGCCCTTCTATACTATTGGCATGAAGGTGTACGACACTATGGCGGGCAAATTAGGTCTGGGGCCTTCGGTTCATATTTCTAAAGAAAAAGTACTTGAGTATATTCCGAATTTAAAAGAAGATGGTCTTCAGGGTGGGGTGCAATATTATGATGGACAGTTTGATGACGCACGCCTTGCAGTGAACCTTGCTCAAACTGCGGTGGACTATGGAGCGCTTGCACTCAATTATATGAAAGTGGTTGAATTATCCAAAGATGATAGGGAAATGGTGACTGGGGTTGTGTTAGAAGATACTCTCACAGGAGAGCGGTACACCATTCAAGCTCATTCAGTGGTCAATGCAACAGGAGTATTTGCGGATACTATCTTGCAGATGGATGATCCAGCTGCAAAAGCAACAATAAAACCCTCGCAAGGGGTGCATGTGGTACTTGATCGCTCGTTTTTAAAAGGGAGTGACGCTATTATGATTCCGAAAACGAGCGATGGTCGAGTATTATTTGCAGTGCCTTGGAAAAATCGTGTGGTGGTTGGTACTACAGATACTGAGTTGGACACAATCTCATTAGAGCCACGAGCCCTCGAAGAGGAGGTTTCATTTATCCTTGATACTGCTGCAGAGTATTTGGTAAAAGCACCGAATCGATCAGATGTGTTGAGCGTTTTTGCGGGGCTTCGCCCTCTTGCAGCTCCCGAAGAGGATGGTGGGGCAACTAAAGAAATCTCACGAGGGCATAAGATATTTGTCTCTCTTTCTGGTTTGGTGTCTGTAACGGGAGGTAAGTGGACAACCTATCGTAAAATGGCTCAAGATGCTGTGGATAAAGCGGTACTTGTTGGAGGGCTTCATGAAAAACCATGTCTTACCGAGAGCTTAAGCATCCATGGCTATCGGCAACAATTTGATACTGCTGACCCCCTCTCAATGTATGGGTCTGATGCGGTGGGCATTAAAGAGTTAATTTCAGAGAATCCGGGGCTTGGTTTATCACTCACTGACTCATTTGATTTTTGTGCAGCAGAAGTTATTTGGATATGCAGACATGAAATGGTGTGCAGGCTAGAGGATCTTCTTGCGCGAAGGTTTAGAGCCCTTCTTCTTGACGCTCGGGCAAGTATCAAGCTTGCAGAGCGAGTAGCTCCTATTATGGCCGAAGAGCTTGGGAATGACCGTACATGGATAGATACTGAATTAGAGCACTATAGACAATTAGTCAGCGGGTATCTATTGTAACTCACTCGTTCTTGCGGAGTGCCATTAGTTTTTTGACAGTGAGCCGGATGAGGAGTATCCAAGGTGCGCCGTGAAAGAGTACATCAAACCAATCCATGGGTTGTAACTGATGATAACCCTCAATGATCCACCGCACCTTTTCAACAAGATGGGGCTCTGGCATAAAAGGTGCGAGTCCGAGAGTTGCACAGAGAAGAATTACAAAGGGCCATTGATTGAGCATAGGTTAACTCCGCTTAAAGGGGTGCAGTGATTGGGCTATGAAAGTACTGGGCATACTGGTATCGCCGGGGTAGCCTAGTTCAATATCTCGCCCATCTGAGGGGAGATACACCGTTCCAAAGATATAGTCCCAAAGACTCAGAGTTATTCCAAAATTGGCCCCATGACGATAGGGACGCGGCATTTTTTTGGAGTGATGCCAGATATGCATTTTGGGGTTGTTGAGCAAGTATTTAAGAGGACCGTAGTCCCAACCAACATTGGTATGGTTGAGATGTCCAATAGCTACTGTGGCTATATGTACTATAAAAAAATCATCAATGCCAAAACCGAGTAGTGAAACGGGTACAAATTGAATGATTTTATAGAAGATGTTTTCCATCCAGTGGTAACGGAGGTGAGCCGCAAAGCCCATTTCTTTCACTGAATGATGTACTGCATGAAAGCGCCATAATAAATTTGATCGGTGAAGGAGTCGATGGGTACACCAAGAAATGAGATCAACAAGTAGAAAGAGGATACTCATTTGGGCCCAACGGGGGAGAGACTGCAGATGGATAATTTGAGTATTATTAATTCCAACTGATTGGAGCAAGTCATGAAAGAGTGTGACGCCAATTTGTGAGAGAGCGTTATAGAGTATGAGTGAAAAAAGGAAAAAGTTGAAGAACATATAGAACCCATCGAGCCAAAAATCTTGCCGAAATAACGGCTGTTTCTTGCGCCAAGGAACTGCAATTTCTAGGGACCATGCTATGAGTGATAAACTAATGAGCCAGTAGAAGTAATTGTGGAGTGAAGGATGGGTAATTTCTTTTATCAGAAACGAACCATAATCACTATATGCAGATTCTATGATGGAAAAGTAGTGGTCCATTATCTATCCGTAGTTGCCACCAATGCGGCTATAAATGTTATGGGGTTGCCAGTCCGTCGATCCGTCAAATTCCATTCGAATTGGAGTAATTGGTTGTGCTTCAAAACCCTGCTCCATAAGAAATTTTTTGGCAGCTGTGTTTTCTGATGGAATAACAGTAGCCGTTTTGTTTTGGAGTTTACAGGTGAGAAGTGCAATGCCTGCAGCTTGTGTATGAGCTAGAATAGGCCCTTCGCCAAGACCAGGAATATAAAAGCCTTCAAGGTTTCCATTGGCAACATAGAGCTGTGCTTCGACTAAATGTTGAGTAATAAGTCGACTGCGCCCCTCTCCAGAGATCTCAGTGTCGAGGGCGTAGATATCAGAAAGATACATTTTGTGATAAGAGGTAATATGGGGATTTGTGATTTTTTCGCAGAGAGGTGTACTCCGTGTAAAAGCGGTATAGGGAGATACTTCTGTAAAACCGAGACGAGTATACATATTAACACCAAAAGGCGATGCGCTTAACAAACAAGTATGCGCATTACTCTCTTGATAGTGATGTATGAGTGTTTCAGTTATTTTGGAGCCGATGCCCTTTTTGCGGTGTGCTTCTTTTACGATAATATGAGCAAGCCACATAGTACCACTATAGCTTATGGCACATCCAATACCAGTAATCTCCCCTTTTTCTAAAACCTTGATGGGTGAGCAAAAAGGAGAACTGAGATACCGCTCAAATTCTGGGATGATATTGGGCCACCCTTCAGGCTGTAAGTAGTTGAGTTCTGACAGGTCATCGTAGGTGACTGGAGTAATAGTAAGGGTCATTGGAAAATAACCTCCTCTAAACGAACATCAATAATGAGTGTGGCATTGGGGCCGATTTTCTTACCAGCTCCCCGTTTTCCCCAGGCAAGTTCTGGGGGAATGATAAATTTATATCGTGACCCTTCAGGCATCATAAGAAGACCTTCTCGGTATCCTTCAATAGCTTCAGACAAAGGAAAAGTCGCGGGCTCATCTTTATAAGTGTCAGCCACAATTGTTCCATCGACAAGTGAAATCCGTTGATTTACCGTGACAGAATCAGACTCGTGCGGACAGATGTTCTCTTTTGGGTCTATAATAGAAAAGAGCATTCCTGATGGGGTTTCTTGGTAGTCGGAGTGACCCCGCATTTTCTCAAAATAGGCATCGCTATTTTTACGATTTTGCCCTTGAGACCCTTTACCTTTTGGTTTTGTTTTTCCACGCGCCATAATATAATAATACATATTGTTTGATACGCCGCGAATGAGGTTGTTGCCTTCAGTGTAAAAAGTTGTAAAGAAACATCTTATATTACGATTGTTATTGTGTTTTGATTTAAAAAACTGATATTTAAGCCACACAACACAGATAAGGCACAGGAGACTGATATGCCCGTTAAAACACCATACATATTTTTAATTATTACTACTGTAGTTATGACCCTTTCAGCAAGTGTATCCATTAGGGATACAACATGGGTATTTCGGCAGTATGAAACAGAAGTTCCCTTATTCGACAATGGATATTATCCTGAAAATGGAAACCTATGTAAAGGACCCTGTACTGTAGGGGGTAAAGGTACCATTGAAATTCCTGATGAAAATGCCAAGATCATCGAGAATGATTTTTTGCGTGTTGTCATTGCTCCGTCGATTGGTGGAAGGGTCATGTCTATTTATCATAAAGAGAGTAAAACAGAACAGCTCTATCATGCAAATACTGCGGTACCATATCAAGGTCCTCTTGGAGTTTTCTATTATAATCACCTCCTAGTACATGGTGGGATCTTGCCAACATTTCCTGGACCTGAGCATGGAAGAACATGGAATCAACATTGGGATATTGAAATTATAGAAGATACTTCTGAACGCGGTGCGGTTAAAATTAGTTATCTCGATGACCAGAACCGTCAAGCACATGAGTTTAACCCTACCTATAATTTCCCTGTAGAAAAAGACTCAAAGCTCTATTGTGCAGTAGAAATTTCTTTGGCAGCAGGGCATGCCGCAATGGGATATAAAGTACATTTCGAAAATAAAAATGATCATGCTATTGGGTATGAATTTTGGACATTGACAACACTTGCTCCCGGCACAGACCCTGACTACACAGCTCTTCCTAAGAACACTCTTATTGTATCGCCCACCAAAAAAGTACAGTTACGAAACGACATTTGGGGTTGGATGTCTGATATTGTAAACCCAACAGATGGGGATGGTACTCAGATAAAAGGTGGGGTATTGTCATGGTTTGATAAATCATCGCGCGTAGATGAGTGGGTTGATGAAGGAATTATGTATGCCTATCCCAAAATGACTAAAGATTGGTGGGGCGCAATTAACCTTGATAATAATACAGGAGTACTCCGTATTGCACCACATGAGGTTACCCCAGGAATGAAATACTGGTCATGGGGTTTTAAAGCGTTTCAAGATAGTGGTGAACCTGTTGATTTAGATGCTCTTGATGAAAATCGGTCTCACATTGAAATCTGGGGCGGTCGTACACGGGAATTTACCGTCCTAGCAGATCCTATTGCTCCTGGCCCAGAGAATGCAATCATCTGGGATGAATATTATTATCCAACTTTCGAACTTGATACCATACACTTTGCAAATGAGTTTGGGGCCATTCAAGTGAAAGAAAGGAGTGATGATATCGCAGTGATGATTTCATCGACTCTTCCTCATCAATTGCATGAAATTTCTATTGGAGGTGCTGCCATTGAGGCTGTTGCGCCTGCAGATAAAGCGATGATTATTGCAGCAACGACAGGGTGTTTTAGTGACGGTGCATTGATAGAGGTTATAGTTGATGAAAACAAGGTCATAGACTTTAATGAAGCCATTGGAGTGACAGGAGCGGGCAGCTGTACTCTCACATTAGAACAAGAAGGAGAACAACTATCTAGTTCTGACGCTGTGACTATGAGTTCTGAAGAAATGAGCTCAGCGGATGAAAGTTCAGAAGATAATATCGGTGATGAAAGTTCTCAAGAGACCATCAGTAGTTCAGCGATTATAGAGTCTTCAGATAGTGGAGACGAACAAAGTTCAGATACAGACGTGTCGCCTCTTTTAGAGTCAGTATCAGGAGTATATTTTCAAAAGGGTTTAGTGTCGATAGGTAACGTTGCGGCAGATATAACGGTGGTGGATGTGACAGGAGTACCAGTATACCAATCAAAAGTAAGGGCAGGTTCTACCGTAGCATTATCCCAGTTTATATCTACATCAGGGGCCTATGTTGTTTTTGTTGATGGTATAAGTAATCGTCAGAAATCCTTTCTTTGGTACAATCAATAAAAGAACCATTAAATACAGTCTTCGTTAAGAAGGCTGTATGAGTTTTAAGTATTTCTTTCGTTATCGTTTCACAAAAAACATACCTTGAGAGATATGTTGAAATGAGTCGCGTATGAATTGATACTTGGCCATGAGGGCGTCCATATCATGCCCTGAAAAGAGCCCAATAAATGCTCCAGGCCCAGTCGATTTAGCGAGATGACTCAGAAGATGATTGAGGATTTCCCGACCACAACCTCGGTGTTGATGATCGGGATGGATGATAACATCTTGTATATAATAATAGAGTGCATTATCGCCAACAACTCTTCCAAAGCCAATGACACGTCCCTCATGGGTTAGGCAACAACCATATATGGTATGATCAAGCGCCTTTTGCAATTGAGAAGGTAGTGGTGTGTCAAATGCAACTAATGTGGAGAGAGTGGTGAATTCGTGAAGGCTAGGGAGCCGCTCTTCTATTAAATATACATCGGTGATTGTGGACATATAATCTCCTCTGTTCTTTTTAGTATACACCTTTTATGTGTGAAACCCTAGTGAAAAGCTATAGAGTTTTTTGGAGGCCAGAAGCTATTTGAGCTCTTTAATTAAAAGTAGGTTAAGAGAGTTGGGGGAACATCTGAATAAAGGCTTTATGAGTCGTTTTATCTAAATAGGGGTCTTCATCACTGTAGAGTTCTTGCTCTGTGTAACCTGATGCAATTTCGTTAACGACAAGAAAATTACGATCACTATTGATTTTAAAATGGACGCGCCAAGTACGTGCTCCAAGTTCATAGAGATCAAAATCAGGGTCGAGAAGTGTGATGCGTTTTCGTTTGGAGTTTATAGGGTCTTCAGAAAGCTGAGTCTCTATTAATGTGTGAAGGTCATAGTTTGCAGCATGATGAATCCACTCAATTTGTTTTAGCGCACGGGGGGTAATTTCGATTTCAAAGGGTGTATGACTATGGTCTTCGAGCCAGCCCATAGATGCCATGGGAAAGCTATCTGCATAAGCAAGGTACGGCTTTATATCAACAATGGGGGTACCATCTAAGAGGTCGAAATCTTCTACTTCTATAGTGAGACCAGTTACCTGAATGAGTTTGACACAGGAGATGCCAATTTGGTTAGGTCGGTAAGGGGCCCTCGTTGCAAATACTCCTCGTTTACCTTCTCCTCGTGGGGTATTTACTTTGGGCTTCCAGTTATCGTTGCGATCAAAAAGGTATATAAGCCAAACGCGATCAAAAGTGTTGAGGTCTTCGAGGGCTTGCTCAAAGTTTTGACCGGGATGGAGTTTTATAAATCCTGTCTCACCTCTTCCTTTCAGGGTCCCTTGGCGTGGTGCGAGTTGACGGTATGTGTGATCGCAGGTAAAGGTGCCAATAGGTGTAATGGTGATGGGCTCCATTAGTTGAACCACCCCTTCATAACACTACAGATTTTAAGGAGTTCTTCGTCAGTGATAATATAGGCAGGGCAGGTATAGAGATAGTTCTCAAAGGGTCTGAGCCATACACCCCGTTCTTGTGCAAAATCTTGCACTCCCTTGAGTGCTGCGGGGTCGATAACCTCAATGCAAGCCATAGCACCTTTTATGCGGATATCGACAATGGAATCGTGAACAAGAGTGCTCAGAGATCGTTGCAAGAATGACTCAATTGCATGAATCCGATCGAGGTAATTGTCTTTTTTAAAAACCTCAATACCTTTCAGGGCAATTGCACATGCTGTCGGGTTCCCCATATAGGTTGGTCCATGCATAAAGGCATTTGAAGGATTCCCATAAAATGTTTCATAGATTTCAGTCGTAGCTAGGGTCGCTGAAAGAGTCAGGTATCCAGCGCTGAGTCCTTTGCCTAATATCATAATATCGGGGGTAACTGAAACCTGATCAGCGGCAAAGAGGGTACCCGTTCTTCCAAAACCTGTTGCAACTTCGTCATATATCATGAGTACATTGTGTTTATGACAGAGTTTTTGAGCAGCAGCTAAATAGTCTGCACCATGGAGTCTAAAACCGCCAGCTCCTTGCATAAGGGGCTCAACAATCATAGCGGCTATAGAGTCGGCACTTTCAGTAAGGATATATTCCAGCTCTTCGAGAGCGGCATTTATTGGTGCCTCAGATGTTTCTGGTGGTGATACAAAAAATTGTTTTGGGAGAAACCCTTGGAATTTTGCGTGCATGCTGTCATCATCATCCGCTATAGACATGACGGCACAGGTGTCTCCGTGATAAGAATTTTTTAAGGCAATAAAATGATTTTTAGTCTGAATACCTTTGTTTTTGTGGTATTGTACTGCCATTTTAAGAGCGATTTCAACCCCAACAGATCCACTGTCTCCAAAAAAGACGTGATTCAACCCATCGGGGGTTATAGAGACTAAAGTGTCTGCCAGGTCATTGGCTGGGGCATGTGTGAGTCCTCCGAGCATGACATGGGGTAGAGTATCCAGTTGTTCTTTTGCAGCAGTGGTAATTTCAGGATGATTATAACCATGAATGACACACCACCACGAAGAGATAGCATCGATAAGTATTGTGTTATCTTCTAAGGTGAGCTTAACTCCTTGAGCTGATTTAATAGCAAGGGGTTCTGCCATTGTTTCCATTTGTGCATAAGGGAACCATAAGTGTGGACTACGCATCACTCTCCTCCAATTCGCCGGCCATGTATGATGATCGTACAAGGGGGCCTGACATACATTTTTTTATTCCTTTACTTTTTGCATAGGTAGCATATTCATCAAATTCATCGGGATGAACATAGCGGTCAACTTCTATAAATTCTCTTGCGGGCCGTAAGTATTGTCCTATAGTGAGAATGTCGATAGAGTGCTCAGCCACTTCATCGATATAGTCAAATACTTCACTCTTAGTTTCACCTAAGCCAACCATAAGACCTGTTTTTGTAGTAAATCCACGTTCTTTCGCATAATCGAGCACTGCAAATGAGTCCTGCCAGTTTGCTTTTTTACGAATTGTTTTCTGCAGGCGGTGTACTGTTTCGAGGTTGTGGTTAAATACATCGGGGGTAGACTCTAGTACTATATCCAGTAATTCAAGTTTCCCGTTGAAATCAGGAGTGAGCACTTCTATTTTAATATCTGGATTAAGTTCTCTTGTTTTTAAGATAGTTTGTGCCCAGATTTCGGCCCCTTTATCAGTAAGGTCATCACGAGTCACTGAGGTGAGGGTGACATACTTGAGTTTCATTGATTTTGCAGAGCGTGCAATTTTAATTGGCTCATTGGTATCTACAGGTCCTGGCTTTCCTGACTCTACATTGCAGAAACTACAGTGTCGGGTACAAATACCACCGAGAATCATAAAAGTGGCAACACCTTTTGACCAGCATTCGCCTAAATTTGGGCAACGGGCCTCTTTACAGACCGTATGAAGATTATTGTCATCAACCAATTTCCGGATTTCAGTATACTCTTTGCCACCGCCAATGGTTGCTTTAAGCCAGTGTGGCTTCTGTATGCGTTTTTCTTGTATTTTCATATAGAGTCAAAGATACCTAAAATTAATTAGTGATCACCTGATTTGAGTAAAAAAGGGAGGTATGGGGTTAACTGCTTCAAAGTTGTCAGTTTTGAGAGCGCTTTCTTATAAAATAAGGTGAAATTAGTCTCCTTGTACAGAAAAACTCCTATTTTAGAGTGAAATACTTCATTGTAAGGTAAACGATGTATATGGTTTTTGATATTAAAAAGACAGTCCGCTTTTTTATGCTCTTAACACTTGTTTTAGGCTTTATTCAGTGTCAATTAGTAGAAAATGCTGAAGAACAGGCGATAGTGAGTTCTTCAGAGAGTATTAAAAATAGTGAGTCGAGCCAAGGTTCAGATAGACAAGATGCTGTCAATGAAGAAGCAGAAGATGCTACTGACGAATCACAGGAGGCTGGCTCAGCAACAAATGATGATGTTGCTACTGATACCGGCGAGGCCGATTCTGAAGAGACAGCAACTAATGATAAGAATGAGACAGAAGACGGGGCAGGCTTGGATTCTTCTCAGGGAAGTGGCCCAGACAGTGGTGATGCCGATCAAACGACGGATAATAGTGGTGAAGAAGATGCTACTCATTCTGATAGCGACTCTAGTGAGGGTGACTCAGGTCAAGATACTACAGGGTCATCTGAAGGAAATGGATCCACAATATTTCAGGAATCATGCCCTGCTCAGGATGCTGAAGGTGTTGGAGAGTGCAAAATGTATTTAGGGACTATTTGGAATGGTAGCGAGTGTGTCACTTTGGGCGGGTGTAGCTGCGAAGGTGATGACTGTGATGAGTTGTTTAAGTCTGAGGATGCATGTAAAGAAAAAATGGAATCGTGCACAGTTACATCTATAGAGCCAGAGAAATGTAAAGCACAGGACGCTCAAGACGGCCCCAATGCAGCAAATGTTAAGTGTCTTTCTCGATCGTTTTCATGGAATGGCAAAGAGTGTGTTTCTATCTCATGTGACTGTAAAGGTGATGAGTGTGATGAAATATTTGGTTCAGAAGATGCGTGTAATAAAGAATATAAGACATGTATAGAACCAAGTGAAGGATGTACTTCTCCAGATGGAACTCTTGTAAAAATTGGTGATAGTTTTAATGATGGGTGTAATAATCATACCTGTGGTGAAAGCGGCCTCATGATGAGTACAAAACGTGCATGTGTTGATAAATGCGAATACAACGGCATGTATTATGATTTTAAAGAGACTTTCAAAAGCAGTGATGGCTGTAATAGTTGCTTTTGTAGTGATGGAGGTGTTGGATGTACTGAGATGGCATGTGTAGAAGACCCGATTTTACTTCCTGTAGAAGAAAAGAATTCAAATGACCAACGTATCTGTCCAACAATATGGGAACCCGTTTGTGGGGCTGATGGCAAGACCTATTCAAATAAATGTTCTGCAGGAACGGTGAGTATCACAACAAATGGTGAATGTCTTAAAAATAAATGACATGAGTTAAACAATTGTAGCATTGGTAAGTAATACAGAAGGGGCCCTCAATTGAGGGCCCCTTCTGTATTACGCTTTTTGTCATGTCTTAGGAGTGGTAAAATTACTGCCCGCCCCATTTAAAGAGTTTTAAGTTTCCGGCAGGCACCGCCCAAATAATCAAAGGGATGTGGATTATAAATGCAGGGAGTGCAAAGATTAGCAAATGGCTACTTTTTAGCTTGCGGGCACCAATAATAAGAAAGATTAAATCAAGAACGAGCTTTATTACAAGTGGCCCAAAGGCATACAGAGATGGGAGCAGGCCTGCCCAAAAGAGAAGGGGAGCAATAGCAAGGTAGACAATAAAGCTATAGGCCACGAATATGGTGAGTACATAAAAGGTGCTTTCATAGCTGGTTGAATTACTTGCCCAGCGAGCGCGTTGACTAAAGAGTCCACTCCATGAGTTAACTGCTCCTGTGAGTACTTGTGCGTCGGGGTCCAAATTATAGCAGACATCTTTTGCCTGTTTACTCATTTTTTGAACGAGCATATCATCATCACCAGATATATATTGGTGCTGACCTTCAAAGCCACCAACTCCTTCGTAAAGTTTTCTGAGATACCCCAGTGATGGAGCACTTGCAACCATGGGTACTTTTAAGGAGAAAAATGAGGCTTCAATAAGGGTGAGCGCGAGGGTCTCAAGTTTTTGATATAGGTGAACAAGTGACCGCCCTCCTCGTATTTTCTTTGGCCCTTGTACAATTTCTATGGAATCATGAAAATTTTGGGACATAGAAGTGAGCCAACCAACAGGAGGTATACAGTCAGCATCAATACTCATGAAGAGTTCATGAGAGGCATGGGCAAAACCTGTCTCAAGTGCCCTTTTTTTGGGTGAGGTTACTCGCTCTGCTTCTTGGGCAATTGATAGGACGGAGAAGTTATTTTGGGTCGTGGAAAACTCAGTAATAAGTTCAAGAGTGTTGTCAGTTGAGCGGTCATCAACACATAATACCTCCCATTTACCGGGATAATTTTGAGCGGCTAGTGCTTTAAGAGTGATAAGTGCGTGTTTTTCTTCATTGTATAAAGGGACAACGACGCTTATACTGGGGAGGAGAGATGGCTTTTTCCGACGATCTTTAAGGGTAAGCACACCAAAAATAAAAAAAAGTAGAATTCCTCCGTAAGAAAGTGTTAATATAGTAAGGAGATATCCGAGTGATATAAGTAGCATGCCGTTCGCAAATCATTGAATTGTTGGGGTATAATAGCAAAAATGTGGTTGAAATCACATAGTTGCTCCAACAATGTGATGGAAATCACGTTTCAATTACGGTTCCTTGTCAGGGTAGGTATTTTTTTTAACATTGCAGAAAGAATAATTGTAGAGGTGCGCATGATTGCAAAATTAATGGGAGTAGTATTGGTAGTGGTTGTTACTATATCTGCTCAAATTCAAAGTGTTGATGGTGTCGGAACTGTTGACTGGAATAAACGAGTAGTAACTGCTGTTGGTATTGGCGTCCCAAATCCATCAGCACCGGCAGTGGCCGCACGCCCAATGGCTATTCGCGCTGCGCGTCAGGTCGCTCTCAGAAATGCACTGGAGCTCATTAAAGGTATTCATATTGATGGTGAGACCACAATCGAAAACTTCATGGTTAAGAGCGACGTGGTTCAATCACAAGTTGAAGGGTATATTCGGTCATTTAAAATGGGCGCTCCTAAATATATGAGTGATAAAAGTATCGAAGTATTGGTTGAGGTCCCTCTGTCAGCTGCACTTTTAGAACAAGTACTGCCACAGACTGTTGCTCAGCCTACATCGGTGGCGCCGGTTCCTGCCCCAGTTGAAGCTATTGAATCGAGCGTTAAGCCTTTGGCGAATGAACAATATACCGGTCTTATAATTGACGCTCGTGGTTTGGGTGTTATGCCATCACTCGGGCCTAAGCTTTTTAATGAAAAGGGGACTGAAATTTATGGATCTGCTAATGTTACCCGTTCATTTGCAGTTAAGTGGGGAATGGCTGGGTATGCAAAAACTCCAGAACAAGCCAAAAAGATGGTCGATCGTTTGGGTGAAAATCCTGGAATAATTAAAGCAAAAAAAGGTACTGGAGCGAGTCGATGTGATTTAGTACTCAAAAACAAAGATGCAGAAAGTATTGTTGCGGCAGCTGAATCAATGAAATTCTTGGCTGATTGCCGTGTAGTTATTTTAGTAGACTAATTAAGGAAAATAGATATGAAAAAAGTAGTAATTCTTATTGGACTCTATCTTGCAGTTGTTATTACTGGCTGCTCATCAAATAGAAAAGCAGAAGGTATGATGGATGACCCTGATACTCATTTTGAGCAAGGGAAGAAGTATTTTGATAAAGGCTCTTTTGCCAAAGCTCAAGAGGAGTTTAAGCTCGCACAAAGTTTAGATGATGAGTATGGACCTGCATACGCAGGTCTCGGTATGGTTGCGGCGGCAACAGGGGATTTTGATGCTGCTGAGGACTATATTAGTGATGGCATTAAATACTGTGATGATAAACACCCTATTGGATATATTGCAAAGGGGCTTATGATTGAGTATAAATATGCAGGGAGTAATGAGGATGAGTGGTGGGATGATGCCATGGATGCGTATACAGAAGCGATGGAAATCGCACCGAAAGATGGGGAACCACATTTTCGTGCTGGGCATACCCTTAAATTGGCAT
Organism: Fibrobacterales bacterium; assembly: GCA_051532055.1. Classification (GTDB taxonomy): domain Bacteria; phylum Fibrobacterota; class Fibrobacteria; order Fibrobacterales; family JAOPTW01; genus JAOPTW01. The sequence goes on from JAOPTX010000017.1 coordinate 51,704, forward strand.
TTCAATTCTCACTCGCTGCTGATGAATTTAGAAAAGTACTTGAGCTCAAAAATGGATATGAAGCTGAGGCAGATACTGAATGGGCGGTAGTGCAAAAAATTCAAAGGGCGGCCCCAGGTTCAAAAGTGGGTAAGAAAGTTGCCCTTATGGAAGAAATTAGCAGAGCAGATATTGCGGCTCTCTTTATTGTTGAACTCGAGATTGATCGGATTCTCGACAAACGTAAGGCAAAAGTATACGATACTGGTTTTGTTGCCCCAGTAGACCCACGAAAAATGAAAACAGAGACGGTTACTCGTATGAAAGATATTGTAGATATTGACGGACACTGGGCTAAGAACTTTATAGAAGACCTACAGAAATTTCAAGTACGCGGCTTAGAACCAACACCAGACCATAAATTTCATCCAGATCAAAAGGTGACTCGTTCTGAGTATGCTTTTTTTATTGAGGATATACTGATTGCAATCAGTGGTGACAAAGCCCTCGCAACAAAACATATTGGGACTGCGATATCTCGCTTTCCTGATGTAAGCACTGGTTCACCTTATTATAATGCGATTTGTAATGCTGTCGATAAAAATATTATTGATGCAGATATCAGTGGAGAATTTCGTGCATTAGAGAGTGTGAGTGGTCCCGATGCTCTATTAATTATCAGAAAGATTAAGGAATTAAGAAGATGATAGTACGCCTTCTCTGGGTCTTGTTATTAGCACTTGCTCTTGTATCTGCAGAAACCTTTACGGTAGAAGGTACTGGATGGGGCGTTTCCGAAAATGAAGCAACAATGCAGGCGAAGCGTGATGCACTTGCTATTGGCATAGGCCAATTGTTGCTAAGTAAAACAGAAGTTGAAAACTTTATGGTAAAGAGAGATCAGATTATTTCTCAGACTATGGGGCATGTGAAAAGGTATGAGGTACTCTCAAAAAAAAGAGCCGCTGATGGCTCTTTTGAAGTTACTATCCGTGCTGACGTCTCAAAAGAAGGTATTTCAGCAGACCTTGCCGCACTTCTCCTTCTTAAGGAGGCAATCGGTAACCCTCGTATCGCTATGTTGATTGAGGAAAAAACAATTGGCCCAGCAGGTGAATCAGTGAGTTTGACCGAAACACTTCTTATAGAGTTTTTTAAAAGTCGGGGATTTGAAGTAGTTGACCCCTCTTATGCCCTTACCTTTCGGGAAAGTGAAAAAGGGGCACAGGCTATGGCCGGTAATTCAGAAATGGCTGCAGAGCTAGGGGCTCAACTCAATGCTGATGTGATTATTGTAGGAAAGGTTGTTGCAATGGAGTCTGATGTCTCAAACATAAAGGCCTTTACACATTCATCAATGAAATCTGCAAGTGCCAATGTGTCATTAAAGGCTATACATGTACAATCTAGGCAGATTGCGGCGGCAAAAAAAGTTGACGCCCCTGCAATTCATGTAAATACCCATACCGCAGGGAATCGAGCAATAGAAAAGGCTGTCGCAAAATTACTCGATAGTAAAGGAAAGAACACAGAGTCATTTTTTGATGCTCTTGTAGAATCGTGGCGCGCTTCAGCTAATGATGGTGCGCTCTTTAGGGTAACTGTTTTAGGGGTCTCTTCTTATACGTTAAGCAAAAAAGTGACCGAGGCTCTCAGTAGTTCTATAGGGGAGTCCTATACGGCGCGATCCTATACAAAACCTTCCTTAAAAGGTGATCTTACCTTTATTGGAAATTCCAGTGATCTGTGTGATAAATTAGAAGGTCTACGGGTATCAAAAATGAGGGTGTTGAGTGTTGAAAAATGCGCTCACTCAGAAATTGATCTCAATCTCATAAAAAAGTAATCTCTCTTAATACTAAAATTAAGCGCTTTACACAGAAAAGGATATTTGTATATTCTTATAGGTAGATGAGGAGAGAGCGTTATGCCTTCAAAATTAAGCAAAAGTGAAATAGATGACATTGCTATGCAGAATGCAAATGTTATGAATCAACAGTATGAATCTGTTCATGATGCAAAAAAAAGTAAACGTGGTGGGATGGCTTATTTGAAAAGTCATAACATTTGCATTCTTCGTAAAGGGGAACGGGATGAGTGGTGGTTTCGATTACCTCGCGAATTTAAATATTCTATTGGTATGCGATACGACGAAATTCATGAATGGCTGGTCCAAAATAATAAGCCTTGTTCCGCTGATGTTTTTTATAATCAGTTTCTCAATCCAGATCGCTTCTCTAAGTCTGAAATTATACGGCTCAATTCAACTGAGTAGAGACAATGTGGCATTATAGCATCTAATAATTATCGACTTGGTAACAATATGAGTATCCAGTACGTCTAATAGGAAACAACTCATTAGATAATCACTATGCTCGACCAATCTATTTCTCAATGTAACACTGCTCAAAAAGAGGCAATTCTTTTTGAGCATTCTAATGGCCCTTTACTCATTTTGGCCGGTGCTGGTACTGGAAAAACAACGGTGCTCACTCTTCGTATTGCACATCTTTGTGCTTCAGGAATTAACCCAAATACAATTGTAGCTCTCACCTTTACTCAAAAGGCGGCATTTGAGATGCGAGAGCGCCTTGAATCTCTCATTGAAGGTGTGGTGCCTGATTGTGAAGCACCAACTGCCTCTACTTTTCACTCATTTGCCTATACAATGCTGAATGATGAAATACACGGTATTCCTAATTACAAGAGAGTAGGGTTTAGAAATAAACCTCGGGTAGCAGATCAGGACAAATTAAGGAGTGTACTTCAGAGTGCTGAGGGTCAGCAGGGTGACAAAGTGAAGGATGAAAGAGGTGAGATAAGGGAAAATGCTCTTGAAAATCCCTTTTGTTTGGAGCAGTCTGAAAGTAATTGTACTCAACTACTTAAAAGATGGTGTCTAGAGAATAATGCACTTCCATTTGAAAGTATGATCTCAATAGCGCGAATTCTGCTCATGGAATCTGAAGTATTGACATGGTATCATACACGGTACACCCATATTCTTATAGATGAGTATCAAGATGTTAATATGAATCAATATCTTTTGAGTCGACAGCTTATTGGGAATCGTGAAACTCTATTTGTAGTGGGTGATGATGATCAAGCTATCTATGGATTTAGAGGTGCTGATGTACGTAACATTTTAGCTTTTAAAAGTGATTATCCTAGAGCACGTATTATCAAGCTTGAACATAACTATCGCTCGACTTACCCAATTGTTACTCTCGCTAATAGAATTTTTTCTGATAAATCCCTTGAGTTTAAAAAAGAGTTACTCGTTGGGGCAAAAAGGGATACACTCCTTTTTAACTCATCAAGGCCAGTGTGCCGGGTGGATATGCCATCAGGGATTGCTGAACTTATGTGGATTAAAGCGAGAATTGAACAGATTCGTGACGAGTATGGAGTGAGTTACAGTGATTGTGCAATTCTTGCTCGACTCAATAGTCAGGTGAGCTATTATCGAGAGGGACTTATTTACCTGAATGTACCAGTAAAAGCAAGTAAAGAGCATGAAGAAAATGCAGTTGTAGTTCAGACTGTTCATGCGTCCAAAGGGTTACAATACCCTGTGGTATTTTATGGTGGAATCTCTAATGATCTCACTCCATTAGAGAACAAGGGTGAAGAAAAGGAAAGTTATGATGATGAAGAGCGGCGGGTGTTTTATGTTGGCGTCACCCGTGCTGAGTCCCTTCTTTATCTGATGCATACATCTCGAAAAGTATTTAATAAAAAGGCGAGGAGGTTTTCCCCTTCGCCATATTTCAGATATTTACCCGAATCATTAGCTAAAAAAATTAAGCGAAAAGCTTTCTACGCTTTGAGTGCATCATCAATAGCCTCGACAAGGCTCTGACGATTAACGCCGCTATGGCTATCATGCCAAATAACAGAACCATTTTTAATGAGGAGTGCTTGGGGTGATTCATGCTTTATTGAGAGGGATGCTGCTATTTCTTGCGAAATAGGACGTGCACCAATAACGTTAACTTGATAGATATTTACTTTGTCGTGCAATTCTTTGTTTTCATCTATAAAAACATTAAATTCATTTTGTGAATAGTGGCTCACAGGGCAAACAGGTGAGTATTTAAAAATAAGGGTTGGGCGCTCTTCACTGCTGCGCATTGCTTCGGGAAGGTGTGATAATTCCGTCATTTCTTGTAAAACCATGGTATGTTCCTGATTATGTTGTGTTCAAAATATATATTTTGGAAACGCCCTAGGCCTGCTAATAGTATGGTGAATGATACGGGTGGAGAAATATTACAAAGTTTTAATATTAGGGTATACTATGTTGACCTCTTTTCGTTTTTTATCTCTGAGCCTAACAGTCCTCTTCGGTTTGAGTGGCTGTTTATTTGACAGTGAATCAGATGCTCCTCAAACAACGCCAATCTCATCGGTTGCAGCATCACTTTCGTCATCCACAACGATCTCATCAGGGGGAGCCTCACTTTCATCATCGTCTACAGTATATCATCTCAGTAGCGTACTCACAATTCCAGATGTCATTCTTCCCATACAAACAGATTATCAAGTGATTGAATATCAGAATTTAAAGTCTGTGCAACAGGGGGCTTTTATTCCCTTGTATGTGGATAGCGTACTTGTAAATGGAGTGAAAGTAGATACGATGTATTATAAGGGGGCTTACGTTGATTCGGTTCCTGGCGGGGAGCTCATTGTTGTGGAACTTCCTGATGCTAACTTTCAATCGATATTAGGGTCAGCAAGAGAGCAGTTGAAAAATTGTAATCCAACTATCGCTTCTCAATATAATAGTGAACGTATTGATAAAATCATTGATACTCTTGATCTTTTCTTTCAGTCAGCAATGGTGGGTGATACTGCGGGCTTATACTATATCAATGCTATAGATACCATTGCAATTATATCTCAATATTGTGTAAATCAAGACCCAATAATGGCAGAGGCCTATACGATTCTTGCCAAAGAGTATCTCTATAGAGAAGACCTTAAACCATTTGAAAGCTATGCAAGTATTGATGATCTTTTTGCGGGTTTGTCAGATCGGTACACACAATATGCTCCCGTCACTCCCAACCTTACACAACAGCAGACCCAGTGGTTGGCGCCAATTTCTACAGGAATCATTGGAATAACGTATCAAAGCAGCGGCAATGGATTAGATGGGTCAGATACTTTGGTAGTAAGTGATGTATTTCCTTTTTCACCGGCTGAACGCGCTGGCATGCAAAAGGGTGATAAAATTATTCGGGTCAACGACTCCCTTGTTGTTGCAACAGGAAATAATATTAGCCGTTTTAGAACCTTTGCAGATGGGCAAGAAGGTACTGTCCTTGTTTTTGAGTTGTTGCGTGACCATGCATTACTTACTCTATCGGTGACTAAAGAAAATATAAGAGTACCCACGGTTTGGACTGATTCAATCAATGGGGTAGCTATTATTTCGATTGATCGATTCTCATCGGTTACATATGATCCAAATGCTCAAGGTACATACTCAGAATTTAGAGATGCACTTCAGAAGACTGCTCATTTCCCACATACTATTATTGATCTAGAAAATAATGGTGGGGGAGTGGTGTCACAGTGTACAAAAATGGCAGATGAACTGATTAAAGGAGGCCTCCTGTATAAAATTAAATATATGGAAGAGGGGGTTTTGGTGAATGAAGATGTTCCTGCAACTATAGATGGCTTAGGGGAAGAACGAAGTTTTTCATTTTTAGCAAATAAGGGAAGTGCGAGCTGTTCTGAGATTTTTCTTATTGCAGTTACAGAAAATCGCTCTGATAAAATTTATGGAACTACAACCTATGGAAAGGGTATTGGCCAAGGTATTTTTCTGATTCAAGAAGGTTTAGGTGGAACGATAAAGGTTACATCCACAGAGTTTTTAGGGCCGCTGGGTACTTCGTACCACATAAAAGGTGTCGCGCCACATGTTGAGGCTACTACAGGCGTCAGTGCACTTGATCTGGCGCTCGAGGCCTATGCTGTCGAAAACACTCCCATTCAAGCCCAAAAACGTTCTTTGGGGGCGATGCCTGAGACCAATCAGAAATTTTGGGAATATGAGCGTTATAGTGAGCCTGTATTAATAAATGATTTAAGACAATAGTGTTAGGTGCTCACGGTTTGTGAGCTCTATTTATTAAATGACGTGGTTCTTTTTTCGGTGTTACTCGGTAAATTATATATTATACCTGAGACATATGGGTAATTGTGCCCTTTGGAGGATATGGTGAAGATTTTTTTATCTAAAATGATACGTGTTACTAGTTTGTTTGGGGTGGCACTTCTCTCATCATGCCTGCTTCTTGAGACAGAATCCAACACTAAATATCCTACAGAATCAGTTGCCTATGAACTTGATGATCACGCTGTTTTTCAGAGTGATAAGAAGGAGATGTTTCTTCGGCTAAAAACAGATAGTGTCCTTATTGATGGAGCGATGAGTGATAGCATGTATTACCGGGGGTCCTATGTTGATAGTGTCGAAGTTGGCAATTTTAAAATTGTTGGTCTTCCTGAACCAGGAGCGATGGCACGCCTTGATTCTGCTCATAGTGCTGTGTCACAATGTGAATCGTGGCAATATACAAATGGACAGCAAGCACGACTATTAAAGGTAATTGACACTCTTCGAGGTTTTTATGATACGGTAGCAATTGGTCAAGTGTATGACCTTTATTACCACGATGCGATTGACTCTATATCAGCAGCCGAAAATTTTTGCAAAAATCGCGAAGGCATATTAGCAGAAACCTATAACTTACTTCTCAACGAATATCTTTACGATCAAGACCTTCAGCCTTATACTACCTACAGTAATGTTGAATCACTATTTGATGGATTAAGTGATAGGTTTACCAGTTATAGAAAACCTACCCCAAATCCTACCCAGCAGCAAACTCAGTGGCTTGCCCCTGTTACACAAGGTAAATTGGGTTTGAAGTATAAGAATATTGGCAGTAGTGTAAAGCAGACTGATTCTCTCGAAATTACTGAAGTTTATCCAATGTCGCCTGCGGAGGATGCAGGGCTTCAAAAAGGTGATAGAATTTTAAGTGTGGACTCTGTAATTGTATATGGAACGGGTGAAAACTCAACACTTTTCAATGAGGTTACAAAAGGTGAAGCAGGTAAAACAATCCTATTTGAAATTAAAAGAAAGGGAACTGTATTTTTTACTTCGGCTACAAAGGATAATATCCGAGTACCTACAGTGTGGGTTGATTCAATAATGACAGGATGGTCTAACATTATAAAAGCTATTGGGGTTATTGAAATTGATCGATTTTCTACAGTAACCTATGACCCAAATGCAAATGGGACAAAATCTGAATTTAAAATTGCCCTCGAAAAGACCGCGCACTTTGAACATACAATTATTGACTTTAGGAGTAATGGTGGAGGTGTGGTATCCCAATGTACAGACATGGCCGATGAGCTTGTAGCGGGCGGTATTTTATACAGAAGAAACTCAATGTATGAAGGTAAAAAATATAGTTCTGCAGTAGAGGCAACCCTTGGAGGACTTGGAGAGAACCGGGAATTTACCTTTTTGGTAAATGGCGGTAGTGCAAGTTGTACCGAAATTTTTCTCATTGCTATTCGTGAAAATCGAGGAGATATCATAATTGGCGATACAACTTATGGTAAAGGTATTGGGCAGGGTATTCATCAAATTAATAAAGGCCTTGGGGGCTCAGCAAAAGTTACATCGAGTGAATATATTGGCAAGTTGGGTACTGTGTATCATCTTAAAGGTATTGTTCCTGATATTCTAATCGAAAAAGATCAGGATGCAAAGGAGGTTGCAATGGAATTACTTGCAGGCTCTTCAACTATTGCTCAAAAACGATCGATTGTTCCCTCGGTTCAGGTGTCTGAACCGGATGATACTCCTGTTGAAGAACCTTATCTTATCGATGATATGCTACAACCTCGCTAGTGCTGATCTTTTTAGATTAATTTTAAAATATTGAGTGCTATTCAATGATGTCATATACCAGGTCTTCAAGCTCCTGGTTTCTATTCTCTACAAAATAGCGCCACACTTGTTCAATGTTTTTTCTACGAATAAACATGAAGTAAGTGCATGGAATAGAGTTCTTGCACCCATAGACAAACTCAATCTTAAAATCGCGCTCTATAATACTATCAAGAATAATTCGAATTTTAAGAGGTGTATAGAATTGGTTGGGCGTGATCTTGATACCTGGCTTTGATATGAGGTGACGAAACTGTTTAATTTTACTGAGGTCTGTAAAATTGTCATGGTCATTGAGTTTTAAATACTCTTTTTGGTCATCATTTATACTGCAAATAATAGTTGAGTTAAGGAAAATTTCTTCAGAGGTCACCATGCCTATATTTTGAAGTTGAATACTCACGATAATATCAACTTTTTCTTCATAAATGATCGGTGGTTCGATAAGGTAGTTGTGGGTTAATATAGGCGCAGGGAGCCCGCCAAACATCTTAGAGAGCATTATATGTGGAATGGATACAAAGGTAGCGCCTGATCGCATAAAGTATTTTTCGTTGTTGAGTGACCTTAATGGTTCACCTTGGAGTTTTGGAATATATGAGACCATAATACCATCGTCTTCATCAGTAGGGACGTCAATGTTTTCAACTCCGGGATTTATAGGGATGGTTAAGCCTGAGACAAGTGAATCCATCCAGCTTCTAAAACGTTTTATATTGTGGATTGCATGAATTTCGGTGGGAACATCTTTGTCATCGACTTTATTTCGGGCGCACTCAACACCCCAAATGATTAAACCACCTTCGGTATTCGAAAAGCCCGATATTGCTTTGGAAAAATTGGCTCGATCAATTTTATGAAGGTGCTTATTACCACCGTTGTCGGCTGAACGTTTATAATCGAGGTAGAGTTCTTCAGAGACTTCATCCTCAATCATTTTGTGGATAGAGCGTAACCCATCTCGTTTAATATTTTCAAATATCTCTTCTGCACGTCCCATAAAGCCTCCGGAGTCCTTACTTTTAATATAAGCAAATAGTAGTGGAGTTTTTTAAAACACATAGGATTCACCTTAAAAATTTTAGATAATTGATAATATTCAGGCTCAATTAAGTTCATATTTGTCTTTAATGGGTGTAAGTGCTGATTAGAATCGAAGCTAAAATCGTTATTTTGGTCATTTTTCTATCTTAATATTATAATGCTCTAATAGGTAGTAAATGGAACTCCTCTCTCAGCCGTGGCCATGGTATATCGCAGGCCCTCTTATTGTACTTACAATGTTCCTCCTTCAGTGGCTTGGAAAACGCTTTGGTATTTCGTCAATTCTTGAAACAACCTGTACGATTGCCGGCGCTGGTAACGTTACCGACTATTTTAAAACAGACTGGAAAAAAGAATACTGGAGCTATCTCTTTATTTTGGGTGGTATTCTTGGCGGTGTTATTTCTCATACGTTTTTAAACAGTGGTAAGGGTCCTGCGATTTCTGATGAGACAAAGAGTGACCTCATGGCACTTGGTATAAGTCAGTTTGATCAATTGGTCCCAGTAGAACTCTTTGCGCTTGAGATGCTCTATACTCCTGCTGGGCTCATACTCATGATAGGTGGTGGCTTTTTGGTGGGCTTTGGAACTCGTTATGCAGGGGGATGTACATCAGGCCATTCAATTTCTGGAATTGCTAATCTTCAACGCTCATCAATTATCGCAACGGTATTTTTCTTCGTTGGAGGCCTTGTAGGCACTCACCTTCTCCTTCCTCTCATTCTTGGAGGCGTATTATGAAGTCCCTTGCATTTATAGCTGTTGGAATACTTTTCGGGATAGTAATGACCCAGGCAGAGATAATCTCGTGGTTTCGCATTCAAGAGATGTTTCGGTTTCAAGCATTTCATATGTATGGCGTGATTGGTTCTGCTGTTGCTCTTGGTATTTTAATGAATTTTTTCATTAAGAAATTTAGTGTTAAGAGCGTTGACGGCTTAGATATCGTTCCCCCAATAAAGAATAATACTATTGTTCGGAATGTTATTGGTGGTACGCTCTTTGGCATTGGCTGGGCCTTTACAGGCGCCTGTCCTGGGCCACTGTTTGTATTGCTGGGTAATGGCCTTCCTTTATTTGGAGTTGTTATTCTCAGTGCGATACTTGGTGCATTTACCTACGGGTGCTTTGCCAAAAAACTTCCAAAATAATTGTATATTTCTAAACATGAAATTATTATTACTGTTGATCTGTTTTGCAAGCCTTATTTATAGTCAGGAATCAGAAGAAAGAGACTCAGCAATTGTTGAGCCTGTTATTGAAATAAGTTTTGGGTCATCGCTACTTTATTTGGAACAGGATTTTCTCACTGATGGTGTCGTCGATAGTGAGCGACTTCCCGTTGCTTCAGTGGTGTTTCTTGCAGAATGGCTTTTTTCGAAAAAATGGTCAGTTCCTTTCGCTATAAATATTCCAACAGAGCCTTCTCGACTTTTCAAAGATAGTGTCATGACAGAAGCTCATGTAGCCTCTACTATTGGAACGGGTGTAACCTGGGTTCCCCTCCAATGTAAGCCGTTTGCGAGGGCCCAACTCAACCTGCAAATTGGGGCTATGATTTTTATGGATATAAACCCAAAGGATGAACGCACATTTTATCCTTTGCCCTTATCGCGTATTCATATTGAGACCCCTAGTGGTTTTACACTTTACTTTGGTGGGAGCTATATTCCTACTCATCCTATTTTTGCCATAACCTATGGGGTAGGGCAACGATTTTGATTATTGATGGTTCTCACAAGGTGCTTCTACCATATTTAACGTAGAAATATTACTGTGGTGTATTGATTATCTCAAGAGTGCGATTCACAATTCCTGACGCATCAATACCACATTTAACATATTGCTCTTCTTGGGTTGCATGATCAATAAATGTGTCGGGAATACCGAAGCGATTGAGTGAGCCTTTGTAGTTAGACTCGAGAGCGTGTTCTGCAACAGCACTTCCAAATCCTCCAGTGATACACCCGTCTTCAACAGTGATGATGTGATCATACTTTTCAAATATAGCAGCAAGGAGTGAAGTGTCCAGTGGCTTTACAAAACGCATGTCGTAGTGGCCTGGGTTGTACCCTTCGTTTTTCAGTTTTATTAGGGCTTCTGTTACCGCATTGCCAATAGTACCTATGGTTACAAAGGCAATTGACTCCCCGTCAATTAAAGTGCGACCAGTCCCAACAGGGATTGGTTCAAAAGGACGTTTCCAGTCTGGAGTGACACCGGTCCCCCGTGGATAGCGTATGCTAAAAGGGCCATTAGTGTAGGTTGTTGCGGTGAACATAAGGTTTCTGAGTTCAATTTCATTCATAGGTGCGCTTACCACCATATGGGGGATTGCCCGCATAAAGGCCATGTCGTATGTGCCTTGGTGTGTAGAACCATCAGCTCCCACTAGTCCAGCTCTATCAAGGCAGAAAATTACGGGGAGTTTTTGTATTGCAACATCGTGAATAAGCTGATCATAAGAGCGTTGTAAAAATGATGAGTAGACATTGCAAAAAGGGACAATCCCCTGAGCTGCGAGCCCTGCTGAAAAGGTAACTGCATGTTGCTCTGCGATACCAACGTCGAATGTGCGCTCCGGCATCTCTTTCATCATAAGATTCAATGATGATCCAGACGGCATTGCGGGCGTGATACCCATTATTTTTTCATTTTCACGAGCGAGCTCTAGTATGGTTTCACCAAAAACATCTTGATACTTCGGTGGTTTTCCGGCATTACTAGTTTTTTTCTCTATTTCACCACTTTGAGCGTCAAAGATTCCTGGTGCTGCGTGCCATTTAAGGGGGTCATCTTCAGCGTGTTTAAAGCCTTTCCCTTTTTTGGTGATAACATGAAGGAGTTTTGGCCCATCAATCTCTTTTAAGTCAGAGAGAATTTTAGTGAGGTGCTCAATATTATGGCCATCAACAGGACCAAAGTAGCGAAAGTTAAGGGATTCAAAAAAGTTACTTTGTTGCGACACTAAGCTTTTCAGTGAGGTTTCAACAGTATGCGCAAGGTTTTGTGCATGGGTACCAAGGGTTTTAAATTTACCCATCAGGTCCCAGATTTCATCTCTAAGTTTATTAAAGGTGTGAGAGGTGGTGATGTTTGTGAGGTAGTCCTTGAGGGCGCCTACATTTTCATCAATCGCCATATTGTTATCATTAAGAATAACTAAGATGTTTGACTTTTGAACCCCAGCATTATTGAGGCCTTCAAAGGCGATGCCACCCGTAAGTGAGCCGTCACCAATTACAGCTATGTGCTGCCTATCAGGTTCGCCTTGTGCCTTAGATGCAACAGCCATTCCTAGAGCCGCAGATATAGAAACTGAGGCGTGGCCTGCAATAAAAGCATCATATTCACTTTCGTCAGGGTTTGGGAATGGGCCTATACCGCCTTGTTTTCTATTGGTATGGAATTGGCTTTTACGCCCGGTAATAAGTTTATGGGCATAGGCTTGGTGTCCTACATCCCATACAATTTTATCATAGGGGGTGTTGAAGACATAGTGGAGGGCAGAGGTAAGCTCAACCACACCTAATGATGAAGCGAAGTGCCCCCCATGCTTGGCGGCAAACTCAATTAAGCTTTGACGAAGCTCGACACAGAATTCCGAGAGTTCACTCTGATTCAGTTTTCTGAGATCCTCAGGGCTATTTATAGCATCGAAATGGTGGGTAGAGCTTTCGTTTTGCATCATAATGTACTTCTTTATATATTAACTATTAAAGACCAGGAATCTTCATTCCGCCCGTTAAGCTTCCCATGGCATTTTGACTTGCCGCTTCTTTTTCAGAAATTACTTTGTTGAGTGCAGCAAGAATGAGATCTTCAAGTGCTTCAACATCATCAGGGTCTACAGCTTCTGGATCAATAACTATTGACTCAAGGAGCCCTTTTCCACTGAGTTTTACTTTAACCATGCCACCACCAGATTCGGCCTCATAGCTTTGAGTCTCAAGTTCTGATTGGGCTTGGGTGAGTTTACTCTGCATCTTTTGCATTTCTTTCATCATTTTTTGCATGTTCATGATGTAGTCCTTTTTGTTGTTATATGTTCGGCGTGAAAAAGTTCAACTAATAACTTTAAGGCGGGCTCTTGCTCTATGTCTTGTGCAAAGAGCTCACGAGGGCTCGTCATAGAGGCAAAACCCAGCTCTTCAAGGCTTTTTGCTTCTCCTCGTTCATCGAGGAGGGTGAACCGCAAATCTACCTTTTTGTTGATAACTGTTTCAAGGTATTCCAGTACTTTCTGCTGTTTTTCACCACCTGTTTTCTTATCTGTAAAAAAATCGTGGGCCTGTTTATTGTCTTGATAGAATTGAATATCGACCAAGAAGGGGTCTTCATGGAATTCACCCCGCTTTATGTGGGTACTCATGAGATAGGCGCTAATCATCGATTCAAAATTCACAAAATCTTCGAGAATCTTTTGCCAGCTTGGTTCTACTTCAAAAACTGTATAGGTAGGAGTGTCTGCATACTTTGATAATTTATTTGTAGTGGCGGTTGAACCTATAGGGCCTGACGCAGTTGCTGCTGAATTTGGGCTAGGTGTTAAAGTTTTTTTTTTACTTCACCAGGCGCAGCAGTTGATATTTTTGATATAATTTGACGAATGTTAGCAACACGGTCGATGTAGGCCAAGCGTGCAATGCCCATCTCAATAGTAATTCGAGGGTGGGGGGATTGTTTCACTTCTGACTGTATATCATAAATAATTTTTGAGTATCTAAGAAGGTCACCATGCTCAAGTTCACTTGCAATCTCTTTAAGCTGCGTATGGGTCTCTTCGCTCACGCCGATTTGATCAAAGGAGAGAGTCGAAATTTTAGTGTAGACCAAATTGCGAATAAAAAGAAGGAACCCATTGAGGAATTCTTCTACCTCGATACCCTCTTCATAGAAATTGCTAATAACAGTATAGCACCCGAGTTGGTCATGGTTAATGACTGCGCGCATAAGCTCAAAGTATTGAGAGTCTGAAGTGACACCTAAAATCCGTTGAGTTGTTTCTGCGGTCATGTCACTGCCAGAAAGGGAGTAGACCTGATCAAAGAGGGTAATTGCATCGCGCATACTGCCATCGCCTTTGCGAGCAATAAGAGTAAGTGCTTCTTCACTATAAGTGATGCTTTCTTGTTCAGAAATAAATTTTAAACGATCAATTATCTCATTTTCACTGATGCGCTTAAAATCGAAACGCTGAATTCTCGAGAGAATTGTTTGAGGTACTTTATTGACTTCTGTTGTTGCAAATATGAAAATCACATGCTCAGGCGGCTCTTCTAGGGTCTTAAGGAGTGCATTAAAAGCATTCTTTGTGAGCATGTGTACCTCATCCACAATAAATATTTTGTATTTACCATGCATGGGGGCATATTTAACTTGTTCTATAAGGTCACGTACGTCATCGACACTGTTGTTACTCGCGCCATCTAGCTCAACCACATCAATAGATGCACTCTTTGTAATGCTGGTACAAGATTCACAGCTATCACAGGGAGTGAGGTCAACGAGGTTTTTACAGTTAAGTGTTTTGGCAAGAATACGAGCTGACGATGTTTTACCAACACCGCGGGTCCCTGTGAAAAGGTATGCATGACTAACAGTGTCATTCTGTATCGCATTCTCAATTGTGAGTGCAATATGACCTTGACCAGTCAACTCTTTAAAATTATTTGGGCGCCATTTTCGGGCCATCGCTACATATGCCATCGCCAAAAGATAGGTTTTTTACAGAATCAAACAAGCATACCTATAAAAAATGTGAGCTCTCATTCATAAAATATTGAGTTGACACTACTTAGGAGTTTTTACTCAGAATGACAGAGTGGTTGCTTTAGTTTTTGCTTGAAGGTTGGTTCAAATTAAATGTATAGATTAAAATAAAAAGTGCAAAATTTGCTTCTCATTGTTTTTAAAAAGCTATTATTCTGATCAGCTCTTTGGGAGAACCAATGAAAAGTTTTGCACAATCGTCGTTAGTTGAAGTACCATTCGAAAAAGTATTCGACTACCTACATGTACCTGCACATAATGTAGGGCTTGATGCTCAGCGACCCACGCTCCATGCCTATATTCCTCATAATATACAAGAGGGTGGAGAAGTAAAATATAATCTTTTTTATGGTCTCATCAATATCTCTTGGGTAAGTACTATCACCGCGGTGGTAGAAAATACTCTCATTAAAACATCTGCAACCAAAGGCCCGTTTACTAGTTGGGAGGCGACTCACTCATTTGAATCATTTTATGATAAGGTTCTTATTAGAGATGAGTTTCATTACAGTACGGAAAACGAAAACCTTGGTAAAATTCTCGACTCACTGGTAGTAAATCATGCTTTTGACGACCGCATGCGTCTTGTTGAAGAAGCTGAAACAACTAAGATCCGTATTGTGAATAAGGATGTTGGGTAGATAATTGCTTTCGCAATAGTTTACCTACAACGCTACACAATACTCTTCTCATCATGTTTAACCTTTCGGGCAAGCATAAGCTCTTCTAGTCGCTCTTTTCTGAGGAATCTCAGTTTTACTTGATAACTGATCTCATTCCCCATGAGGATAATAACCCAGAGGCCAAATATCAGAATCATAAAGAGGGGGAAGCTCGCAAGAGATCCATAGAGGAGTGAGTACCGCGCCATCATAAGGCCTTGTACTTTGATCACCCCTGCAAGAAAGAAAAAGAGGAGTATGGTGGTAAGAGTTGAGGCGAAGAGACTCGCAGGAAATGGGACCTTAGTATTGGGTATATGAAAGTAGATCACATTGAGAGTAATCCAGGTTAGTACCGCAAAGAAAATATTGTAGGTTCCAAGATAGAGGAGCGATTCTAGGTCTGAGAAGGCTCCTGATGTCTCTATGAGGTTGTGTATTTCAGCCTTTACATTAAACATAAAGGCTGACATGATAAGAAGTGCTATGAGAAAGAAGAAGAGAATAGGGGTATAAGCGATTATTTTTTTAAAAGGGTTTCTGTTTTTTTGTATCCGCCATGCCATATTCATGCTTTCTTCAAGGGTACTCATGGCAAACCAGAAGGTAAAGAGAAGAATGGTGAAGCCCATAAATCCGAGAGATTGAAACTCAATTCCTTCAGCATGTTTAATAAGCTGTAATACGCCTTCGAGTGGCAACCCTAAGTTCAGGGCCCGGTTTATTTCGGGAAGAATTTTGGGGAGGAGATTGAATACACCAAAAAGGTTAGCAATTGCAGAAACTATTATTACAACAGGAATAAATGCAATAGCACTATCAAAAGCGAGAGCAGTGGCTCGGATGATACCTTTGTGGAATACAAAGTTCTTGAGGGAGTCAAGAAACACTTCACAGAGAAGAAGGATGTTCGCTTTAGTTGTCGATTTCATGGTTTAAGGAAATATAGACTAATATTATGAATTATGGGTACAGAGAGAAGTGAAGAGAATTTTGAGAGGAATAAAAAGCACCTGTTCTAGTTGGAACAGGTGCTTTTGAATTACAATTTTAATTTTAAATAAAGTCTCAGAAAAAGACAAATGTGGTGAGAATAAAGAGCGGTATCAATATTAGAATTGACCAGATCATATAACCAAAGAATGATGGCATTTTTATTTTGTTTTCTTCTGCAATAGATTTTACCATAAAGTTTGGAGCGTTACCGATATAGGTGTTTGCACCCATAAATACGGCTCCCATACTAATAGCAAGGAGTGTCTGTGCACCTGTGGTCATAAGCTCGGCAGCGTCACCGCCAGCGGTATTAAAAAAGACGACATAGGTTGGTGCATTATCGAGGAAACTCGAAAGCACACCGGTGCACCAGAAGTACATGGAATTAACTGCTTCGCCACCTTCGCCCGTAACCAGGCCAACAATTGCTGCAAGAGGGCCATCAACGCCTTCTTTGAGCATTGCAATAGCGGGCACCATGGTGATGAAAATTGTTGCAAAGAGTTTAGCTACTTCAACAATAGGTTCCCATGTAAAACTATTACCTTCACGAGTCTCTTTTGTGGTGATTTTAAGTGAGATAAATGTAATGAGTAGGAGTAGTCCAACCTGAAGCATAGATGCATATTGTATATCAACATGGTGGAGTGTTAAGTGACCAAGTGGAAGACTCGATAAGAGTACCGCACCCACAATACACGGGAGTAAAAAGAAGTTAGCTTTTCCATCAATACTGAGTTTTTCACCGTTAGGACTTTTCTCAGGCTTGTTCGTCTCTTTTGAATAGAGGAAGGTGTCAATGGCAAAGTAAACCAGCAACAGCACTACTAAGGCAAAGACCATTGGAGAGAACATATGAGTAGTTGTCCAGAAGAAGTCAACTCCTTTCAAGAAACCAAGAAAGAGTGGCGGGTCCCCGAGAGGAGTCAGTGAACCACCAACATTAGCCACCATAAAAATGAAAAATACGATGGTGTGAACCTGATATTTTCTCCAGGCATTTGCCCGAATGATTGGGCGAATGAGGAGCATTGCCGCACCGGTGGTTCCCATCCAACTTGCAAAGATTGACCCGAGGATTAAAATGATTGCATTGAGTTTAGGTGCCCCAACAAGTTCACCTTTAAGTCGTATGCCACCGGCAACAGTAAAGAGCGCGAGGAGAAGAACAATAAAAGGGATAAACTCGAGGGTATACACTTCAATGAGATAGAACGTTCCCATATTTGGGCCAAATTCAATAAAAAATGATATGACAAAGAGGAGCCCCCAAAAGAGTGATACTTTGCCATAGTTGTGATGCCAAAAATGTTCAGCAACGAGTGGAAAGATTGCTATTGAAAGAAGTATCCCTAAGAAGGGGATGAGCCATAAGAGGCTAATGTTTTTTCCATCAAGGTGAGGTGCATGTCCATGGCCACCTCCGTGACCGTCTATTTCAGCAGCGGCATGCCCTGCTTCAGTATCGTGATGCGCTGGTGCTTTTGTGTCGGGCACCACGCCATGGTCGTGACCTGAGTGGTCTACAACGACTCCAGTGGCGGTAGCACCTTCTGCAACTGGGGCATTTTCAGTAGGCTGTACTTCTGCAAAACTCATTCCGATGAACATCAGAAGAGTAAGTATCATATGTTTTATCATTCCTTACCTTTTGTAAATTGTACGTGGGTAATATACCCATAATTATCTAAAAACATATTAATTTCTATCATAAAGATGTGAAAAACTAAGCTACAGTAGCTGTTTTTAAAGCGATAGTGTAATGAGTGATCTATGCTCAAAAGAGACAGACGGCCTATATATGAAGTGCTTTAATATGAAAAGTTTTCCGGTGATGGGGAGAATAGCCGTGTGTACGTATTGCTTCAATGTGCTCTTTTGATGGGTACCCTTTGTTTTTTTTCCAGTTGTATTGAGGATACTCGTCGTGAAGTGTATCCATTAAGTCATCTCGATATACTTTGGCAATTATAGAAGCGGCTGCAATAGAGCTGACGCGCCCATCCCCTTTGATAACAGGTGTTTGGAGATCAGGCTCAATCTCTCTGATTTTGTGATTTCCATCGACAGCAAGATGGTGCCAATCAGGGAGTTGGTCAAGAGCCCTTCGCATTGCAAGGAATGTCGCATTGAGAATATTAATCTCATCAATCTCTATGTGGGATGCTTCACCTATAGCCCAGTGGAGTGCGAGTTCTTTTATAACAGGATCAAGTATTTTTCTTTTTTTATCAGTCAATTTCTTTGAGTCATTGAGTTCTGCAATAGGTTTGTCAGGGTCAAGTATCACTGCTGCTGCAACAACAGGTCCTGAAACAGGACCACGTCCTACCTCGTCAACTCCAGCTATAAGTATACCATAGTTATTATAAAACCAGTATTGTGCTTCAGCCATGGTGAGGCCATCTAAATAATCAGGTGCCGGAATAGTAGACCTTCCCATCGTTTACTGTTACGTTGTTCTTTGAGAATGCTTCAACTACACGCCAATAAATATCGTGTTCTGTAGCAAGGATTCGCTCAGCAAGTCTTTCGGGGGTATCATTGTCTAAAATGGGTACTGATTGCTGTTTAATAATTTTGCCACAATCATACTCTTCATTTACAAAATGGACTGTAGCCCCAGAAATTTTTGTTCCATGTTCTATAGCGGCATTATGTACATGCATTCCAAAAAGACCATGCCCGCCAAAAGAGGGGAGGAGGGATGGATGAATGTTAATAATTCTCTGCGGGAGCGTTGCAATAACACCGTCGGGTATTTTTTTCATATATCCCGCTAACACCAACAGATCAATGTTAGATTCTGTAACAATTCGGGTGATCTCTCCATCGCGTTCTTTTTCGTTGGGGTGTGTTTTAGAAGAGATGTGATGGACAGGTATCTCAAGAGCGAGCGCCTTTTGAGCTGCACCGCTTTTAGAATTATTAGTCAGTAAGAAAGAGCACGAAATTGGGAGGCTTAGTTCGGTAATTTTATCGGCAATAGCTTTAAAATTTGAACCGCCCCCTGAGGCTAAAATTCCAATAGTATACATAAGGTCTATTTTTGGTTATCCTGTTAATGACATTCCTAAAGTTAGTTAAAATTGCCAAATAGTATTGAAATTGGAATAGCTGGCTCTTTTTTGCTGGGTGATAGTTCTAGACTGTAAGGTATTGTAAAAAACACACGAAGCGTGTGTTTGAGTCAGGGGCGACTATATATTAAAGAGAGAGGAACGCTCGTCCAGGAATAATAATGGGGAGGAAGGTATGACAAAAAATGAACTTATGCTGGTTTCACTCTTTGCGGTACTCTTTTTTGTGGCATTTGTCGTTTTGAGCGTATAGTAGAGGACGCTACCCATCTGACTTTTGTTGGTAAAAAGTGCACATGTAGGGGTACTTGACTATTAAAAGCATTCAATCCAACACTTCTCGTGTACTGAGCATGATTTTGTCTAAATAA
>JAOPTX010000018.1:0-4474 GCA_051532055.1 Fibrobacterales bacterium
CCAACAAACTGTGATGGTATCCATAATAATTTTGGCTGTCATAAAAACAGCAATGCAGTCTTGCAGGGAATGGTTAAAAATAACCTGGGAAGTAATGGCCTCCCGGTATATAAAGCAAACCGTTGGTACAATGCCTATATATCTCAGTGGTGGTCAACAGAAGGTGGGGGTACCCATAGTATCGCCTACTTAAATTTTAACCATAAAGGTAACATGGTATATGAGTATGACAATTCACAGTTTTTCCCTCTTGGATCCAACAACTATGGTTTCGCTGGTCGCCTCCACAGAGAATTTGTCTATGATGCTGAGAATGCACATACACAAACCTTTTCATTTACTGGTGATGATGATGTATTTGTATACCTCAACGGCAAGCTCGTTATTGACCTTGGCGGAATTCACGAACCGGCGACCGGATCTTTTAATCTTAAAACAGAAGCTGAAAAACTGGGTATTACTTCAGGTGAACTCGTGAGCTTCGACTTCTTTATTGCAGAACGAATGCCCGAAGGGTCAGTCGCAAAAATAACGGTTAATATTCCCTGTATGATGGTGAGTAATTAATAAGAAAAAGGTACGGTAACCAGACTCATATCAAGTGTGTTGATGAAAGCGATGTAAGAGTTTGAGAGCTCATCTGGGCTCCAACACTCGCTTATTCAAGATCAGTGACATTCAAATCCAAAACTTCTTCTTGAGTAAGTGCTTCATTAAAGACTCGTAATTCACTAATAACCTCATTGTGATACCCTGGTGAGGTTCCTTCAATAATGCCCAGAGCCCCTCCAATAGTTATTGGTTGAGTAGTAGTAATGGTAGCGACTGATTCCAATGCACCATCGGTCAATCCACCGCCACCTTGAATCCAACCAACACTTGAACCATTGATATAAGCATTAAGAGTACCTGTTGTTCTATTGACAACTCCCACTACAACATGCATACTATTCTTCATTTCATCAGTCAGCATAAAGGAGAGTGATGCTTTCCCTACAGTATCACCTTCCGTATCATTACTGCTCACACGCCAAACAAGTACACTATCTACTATGAAGAAACTCCAGCCTTGCTCATAGCTATAGGTGTTCCCTTTCATAACCAAATAATGCTTAGCATAATCACTAAAGCTAAACTGAAAAGAGATGGTTAAATCGCCATCTTTTGGGTCAAGACTGCGACTTGAATCACCTAAATCAATGAGCGTATCACTAGAAAATGTTAGTCCCAGAGCATTATAATACAGAGGCTCTCCCACGATATCACCTCCTGCAGATGACGGAGCAAGAGATGAAGACAGCGGGACCAATGATGATGAAGGTTCGGATGATACTCCTCCAATAGTTCCTGAACTACTACTCAATACCGTTTCAGATGATGAAAGTGTCTCACCATTTTCCTGGGGTACTACGGCAAATGCACCTGTAGAGTCTACAACAAGTTCAGCACCTGCAACTCCTTCTATAATACTATAATCATATCCTTCAGAAAAATTAGAATCACTTGTCACCCGGAGTGAATGACTTCCTGGGGGTAGATAAGCCGTAAACGAACCATCATCTGCCACTGGTATAAGGCGGTCAAGACTATACACTTGTATCCACCACTGCGGCGTGCTATCCGCTACACCAGTATTGATTTCAATTGAAGCTATAGAACCTGAAACATGCATCGTT
Source organism: Fibrobacterales bacterium (assembly GCA_051532055.1). GTDB lineage: Bacteria > Fibrobacterota > Fibrobacteria > Fibrobacterales > JAOPTW01 > JAOPTW01. The sequence goes on from JAOPTX010000018.1 coordinate 1,677, forward strand.
CGTTCGAGTTGTTCCCCCACAACCACTACAGTCGTATAATCAGGAATCGTGAGGCTAATCATGCGTGCCATGGTATCAAGTGTTGCCACTTCGAGAACATACTCACCAGGGTCGATGGAATCAATGATAAAATACCCTTCACTATTCGTTGTAGTATTAAACCGATGACTACTGTCGGCTACTTCGTCGGGAGATGCACTGCCTTTTAAATACCCCACTGGACGAAGAGATACCTTAGCAGCATGAGCAAATGATGAGTCACTTGTATATATAACTCCAGAAACAGCATTCGTTGTCTCAATATACGTTCCCGCTGTGGTACCCTCTCTATCGACGCTACAACCAAAGAAAACTATGGCGAGAACAAATCCAAGTATCTGTAAAACATACATCCTAATGTCACTCCTCAAATATGCCTAAAAGAACCATAGCAAGTGATTTTTGATAGATTATAATCTAACTCTTTAATGCATCCGTAACGCACCAATAGATAATGAGATACCCCCATTAACCCAATGGGGCAAATACCTACCAAAAATATACCATTATACCCTGTTGTATTAAATAATTTTTGACTTTAGGGTCAATCTTTGGTGACATCGGTACTTCTATGCTGACATTTTGGCCGAAAACAACCATTATACTACAGCTTTCCTTAATATCCCTTCTATAGAAGTGCCAGTGTATTTTGGGATGTGCCCTATTTATACTAACCTTTTAACAACTCAATATGCATTGTGGAGGTAAAACATTGTTTACATAGTGTCTCAAGAACACTATAGGGATTATATTACATCTACACACATCAAACATCAACAATGAGAACACAATGTACGACCCAAAATCAGACATCATCACAGAAATAATAATCGCTGGATTCTCCTGCCTCTTTCTCTTATCAGCAACAGCTATTCAATTTTTATAACGACAGACTAAACACATTCATCAAATAAATCTGGGGGGATTCGATGAACCATATAATCACTACACTAATTATAATTACGTTCACCACTCTTTTGACCAACTGTATATCAAATAATGATGACTACTTGGCAATGAACAAAGACTCCGATTTAATCATTGCCGAAAAAACAGCTCTCGAGTCATCCATTGAGGCCTGTACAGACCAATTAGATAATGACCTCGATGGTATGATTGATTGTCAGGACCCCGATTGTCACAAAGGGTGTGAAGCAACTGAAGTTTTTGAAAGTACTTTAGAGTATTGCACTGACGGAATCGATAATGATACCGATGGGTTCGTTGATTGCGATGATGAAGATTGTGAGGCATTTGTACAATGCTTTATTCCACCAGGTGCCGAAAACACTGTCCAACTCTGTAGTGATGGCATTGACAATGATAGTGATGAGAAGATTGACTGTGAAGATAACGATTGTGCTGGTATTTCTCACTGTCTTCCGCTCGTAGAGAACACTGCTCAGCTCTGCCAGGATGGTTTTGATAATGACTCTGACGATTTGATTGATTGTGAAGACCCCAATTGTAGTACCATAGAGTTTTGCCTCCCCGAGGGCGAAAATACCTATCACAAATGCACTGACAAAATAGACAATGATAACGATGGTGATATTGACTGTGATGACGATGATTGTAGTGGAATTTCAGCATGCCTTCCTGATGGAGAAAACACCTATATGGCCTGTACAGACTTCATTGATAATGATGATGACGGCGCCGTTGATTGTGATGACATGGATTGTAGTGGTATCTCAGTGTGTTTACCGGAAGCTGAAAACACCCCTGCTCTCTGCGGTGATGGTATAGATAATGATGATGATGGCGATATAGACTGTGCTGATACTGAATGTAGTGGTATTGCGGCCTGTCTCCCTCAAGAAGAGAATACTCAAGCATTGTGTGAAGATGGTTATGATAATGACTCTGATGGACTCATTGACTGTCAAGACCCTGACTGCGCCGGCATTGTATCGTGCAATGATGCAACGCTCTCCTGCTTTTCTGATGATTACACTCCTCCCTCAACTATCGCTATGGAGATGGACATGTATGATTACGACGGAAATAGACCGGGTGACTCTCCGGATAACTGTAGTGGCATCCATGAAAATTTTGGATGTCATAGTAGTAGTTACTCGGTTCTTAAAGGAATGGTAAAAAACAAGCTTGGGACTAATGGACTCCCCCAATATAAGAATAACCTATGGCACAATACCTTTATCAATAGTTGGTGGTCAACAGAAAACGGAGGGGTGCACAGTATTACCTATCTCAATTTTAAACATAGAGGAAACATGGTGTATGAGTACGACAATACAGCCTTCTTTCCACTGGGTAGTGCAAACTATGGCTTTGCCGGTCATATGCACCGTGAGTTTCTGTACATTGATGAGGGAGCTGAAAATCAGAACTTTGCCTTCACCGGTGATGATGACGTATTTGTATTCTTAAATGGGAATCTCGTTATCGATATTGGAGGTATTCACACTCCAGAGAGTGATTCATTTAATTTAAAAGCCGAAGCCGACCGACTCGGGATTAATAATGGTGAGATGATAACCTTTGATTTCTTTATTGCCGAGCGAATGCCTGTTGGATCTGTTGCAAAGATCACGGTGAACATCCCCTGTATGATGGTTAACTAGGGATGCACAAACTATCTGATGAAATGTGCTATTGATTTCTGTGAGTTCGTTATTACTGTGGAACGAGCTCCAGCCAATCCAGATTCCAGAGGTCTCCAAAGAAATTAAGTCGCACCGTTCCGGTACCAGCAGTACCACTTACCGATATGGTTTCACCAGAGCGAACATCCC
>JAOPTX010000019.1:0-1901 GCA_051532055.1 Fibrobacterales bacterium
CACCGGCAGTATCATAGATGAGGTCCGCAATTTTATGGAAATTGCGCATGGTTAGTTTGTCGTTTATATACGCCATAGGTACACACCTACCCGCTACAAAAGTAGCGGGGTAATGAATGGTTTAGAACTCTTCGAAATCTTTATCGAGGCTATCACTATTGTCCATATCGAGAACAATACCTGAGTCGGCAGGTGGAGTATTCGTTACCGGAGGTTTTGAAAAGTGGCCTACTTCAACAGTACCCTTGTCTGCGACTGGAGATTTTTTTCTTTTAGGAGGGGTGAGCATCTTAACAGAAGTATCACCGGTATTAAAGAAGAGCACCAGATCTTTCAGTTGCTCTGATTGTGATGAAAGTTCTTCTGATGTGGAGGAGAGCTCTTCGGCAGTTGCAGCATTTTGTTGAATAACCGTATCGAGTTGCTGGAGCGCGGTATTGATTTGATCAGCACCAGTACTTTGCTCTGCACTTGATGCATTGATCTCTTGGACGAGCTCAGCATTTTTCCGAATATCAGGGACAATTTTAGAGAGCATGCCACCGGCATTTTCGGCAACCTCTACACTATTTGCAGAGAGCGTACTAATCTCTGCGGCAGCATCCTGACTTCGTTCGGCGAGTTTGCGAACAGCATCAGCAACGACTGCAAAGCCTTTACCATGTTCACCAGCACGAGCTGCTTCGATAGCTGCATTAAGTGCAAGCATATTTGTTTGTCTCGAAATTTCTTCAATGATTGATATCTTCTCTGCAATCGATCGCATTGCATCGACGGTTTCATTAACCGCTTGACCAGAGGTCTCAGCATCTTGGGCAACTTGCACCGCAATACGCTCAGTCTGAATTGCATTATCAGCATTTTGCTTAATGTTTGCCGACATCTGTTCCATAGATGATGATGCTTCTTCTGCAGAACTTGCTTGCTCTGTGGCGCCTTGCGAAAGCTCTGAAGAGGTTGAACTCATTTGGAGGGAGCCTGAGGCTACATTATCAGCGGCAACTTTAACGCCTGAAACAACTTCAAAGAGTTGCTCGGTCATGTTTTTAAGGGAGATTGAGAGAGCGTCGTTTTCAGATCGAATATCGATCTCTTGGGTTAAATCACCACCAGCGAGACATTCAACTTTACCACTGAGAACTTTGGTTGTTTTAATAAGATATTGCAGTGATTTCATCAGCATGTCATTTTCAGAGCGTTGTGCGACGGATACTTCCGTATCACCCATAGCTATTTTTTGAATCACCTCTGTCATGCTTCCTGTAGAGGTGATGAGTCCGTTAATGTTTTTTTTGAGCTTGTCAAAGTCGCCATTGAACTCTTCCTCAATCACTTCGGGTAGGTTACCAATAGTCAAGTTGCTCACTGCGTGTTTGACCATTTCGAGAGGCTGATTATACCGGTCAAGTATTTCATTAATACCAACGAGTATCGGTTTAAATTCTGCAGTGATCCCTTCTGTATTTGCATGGTTACTGGTGTCGCCGTCTTTTATAGCATCTGAAATTATATTTGTTTCAGAGATAATAGTACTCACTGCAGTCACAATGGATCTAATTATTATGAGTGAGAGGAGGATGCTTATCACTGTTGCAGAGATAGCGAGTATGAGGAGAATGACGATACTCGATTGTTCATGATGTTCTGCGGTGAGAGCTGCTTCTTTTGTGAATGATTCAATCTCTTTTGTAATTTCCTCGACCTCAAGAATGATTGCTTCTTCAGTCTCTGTTACCTCTTCAGCAAGTTCTTGAGCTTCATCGAATGAACCTTCGTGGAAGAGTGAAAAAATGTGATCAACTTGCTCTTCTAGCTCAGATCGATGACCTTGAATACGGTGGAGTGCCTCATCAAGTTCTTCAAACTCTTCAATCTCTGCATCAGTGGATACATTATCAAGG
>JAOPTX010000020.1:0-5676 GCA_051532055.1 Fibrobacterales bacterium
ATCAGTGGATACATTATCAAGGGCAATATCAATGATTTCCATTGCTTCTTGTTGCTTAATATCTGCTTCAGCTTCTTCTTTTTCAAAATGCTCAATAGCTTCTTCCATTGCCTCAGTATGGTTCGCTGAAGCGCCATAGCGTACTTGTTCAAAACGAATACCCATTTCGAGTTGGTGTACCGTGAGTTCGGTAATTGCCTCTGTCAAAGGAATATCACGTTCTGCAATACCGACAATTTCTGCACCAATCATATTCATTTGTGTAATACTGAGTCCCGCAGTTAAGATGATAACGAAAATAAGTACGCCAGAGAGTAAAAATATTTTCCCTTTGGTTTTCATGTTTTCTAGACTGTGAGCCAGACCTGTTTTACCTGAGTAGATAAGAAGGAGGAGAAGTGAGAGCGTAATACCGAGGCATAAATAGATCCATGCTTGGAGTGTCATAGCTGATTGGCTTTTGCTTCCATGACTTTTACTTGATTTACGCACATAGGGTGCTGGAGCAGAGTGTTTCTTCTTTTTTACCTTATGGCTTTTCTTTGGGGCATGCTTTTTATTTTGAGACGCTGGTGGGCCTGCATAAAATCCAGAAAGTGGTTTGTTTGATATTTTTCCAGCTTTAACCTTTTCTACAGAGCGTCCATGGAGTGGCTGCAGTGGTCGATTGTTGGGGCCAAAAAGGGCATTAAACCGTTTAACTTGACTTTTACTTACTGAGAGAGGGGTGGTTAAGAGGTGCCACTCGACGCCTTCAGAACAGGGAGGAGTAGTTAATGAACCTTTCCAATAAAAATAGGAACCATTTTTAGGGAGGAGTTTTGATGCGTTGATATAAGCGTCAACAGCAACTTCACCCTTACTCCGAGGCATGTTTTCCCATATTTGCTCGATGATTGGGTTTGATTTTCCTTGAGAAAAGAGTACGCCAACGACGCCAAGCGTACCATCGCTTGCCTGGTGTACTAAATGCATCTCTAGGTCGTACAGTTTTGATTTAACCGCATTTTCACTCGGGCTATGAAAGTGAAACTGGAGGAGTTTATAGACAACACCTTTGATACGTACAAAACTATCCTTTGTATAATTTACTTGGATAGTGTGGCCATTATTCACTATGTGGAGTGGCGTATTGTTGTAATCAAACTCAATTGCATCCATGTGCGAAGAGGTTGTTTTTGTCACATTGATAGGGGACTGGGCATTGCCCATTTGACACTGTTCAAAATCGGGACTCAGATCACCCCAGTTATTAGGTCCATCAGAACCGCCGTAACTCCAGTGTGCGCCACCTTTAGAGGCAGTAGCAGTCCCTAAAGTTAGAATGAGTGATAGTAGTATGAGGAGAGCCCATACTGATTGAGTTATCTTGTGCATAGGTGCCTTCCTTTCTCTGTTTTTTATTAATATATTCATATGTTTGTAAACCTACTGTTGCTCTGACGATGAACTCTTTTGGTCTGCGTCAGATAAAACCAAAAATTCTTCATTTGAAAACACTTTGTTGATATCAAGTATTATTATAAACTCGTCATCCTTTTTAGCCATGCCCAAAATAAACTCAGTGTTTAATCGTGTGCCAAGTTTAGGGGCGGGTTCAATCAATGAGTTTTCAAATTCAATAACCTCTTGTACGGTATCGGCAACAGCTCCAATGAGTGTTTGTTCGTTGTCCAATACAATTTCAATAATGATTATACAGGTGTCAGGGGTTACATCTGGTTGCTTCAAACCAAATTTAGTTCTGAGGTCTACCACGGGAACGACACCACCTCGTAGGTTTATAACGCCACACATAAAGCCGGGCATTTGAGGGACCTTCGTTATTTTGATATAATCAAGAACCTCGCGTACTCGGGTAATTTCGAGGGCATATATCTCTTTATCCAATTGAAAGGTGAGATATTTCTTGCTGGTTTCTAATTGTGATTCTTCCATTATGTTCTCCTCTGTCCGTAGCCCATTATTACAGGTCTATTATTTTGTTGACCGCAATAATTAATGCCACGGTTCCGTCTCCTAAAATTGTTGCCCCAGATATATAATCTGTATGTTGTAGTGCTTTACCAAGTGATTTAATAACGGTTTGGTGCCCACCAATGACCCGGTCGACAACAAGCCCCACTCGTTTTTCATTGATGGTAGTGATAACCATCTGTTCGACATCAGGGCTCTGAATGTCAATCTTGAACGTATCGCGTAGATGCACGTAGGGAATAGCTTCACCACGAACATTAATAATGTTACGCCCCTCAATTTCATTTATTGTCTCTGCTTTTATCTCAAGGCACTCTTCGACTGAAGATAAGGGTATGATATAGAAGTCATCTTCAATTGTTACCATTAAGCCATCAATAATAGCGAGTGTGAGAGGGAGTTTAAGAGTGATGGTAGTGCCCACTCCAAAAGTACTGTCAATGTCAATAGACCCTCTGAGTTTCTCTATGTTTTGTCGGACCACATCCATGCCGACTCCTCTACCCGAGAGGTCGGTTACTTTTTCGGCAGTCGAAAATCCGGGAGAAAATATCAGCTGATATATTTCATGATCACTAATGTCAGCATCAGCACTAATGAGTCCTTTTTCAATGGCCTTCGCTTTGAGGCGTACTGCGTCAAGCCCTTTGCCATCGTCTTGTACCGTAATATGTACCTGAGCACCCACATGCTGAGCAGAGAGCCGTATGGTACCACTCTCAGGTTTACCTGTAGTTGCACGTTGGTCTTTTGATTCGATACCATGATCGATACTGTTTCGAATAATATGGACCAGAGGGTCTTTTAATTGTTCAATGACTGTTTTGTCGAGTTCAGTATCGCCACCTTCGGTCACCAGCGAAATGTTTTTATTGAGTGTTTCTGAAAGATCTCGAACAAGGCGTTTGTAAATATTAAACGTGGAGCCGATTTGTAACATTCGGATACTCATAGTTTCATCACGGAGTCCACTGGTAAGGCGCTCGATTTCTTCAGATATTAATATTAAATCTTGATCGTGTGTAGATACTGATTTTTGTGCGAGTCTTGCTTGAACGGTAACGAGTTCTCCGACTAAATCAACTAAGGAATCCAGTTTGTCTGCTGGAACTCTTATGGTTGCACTGTTATCAGATGATTTCTTTGCGTCACTGAACTCCTTAATCTTTTTTTGTTCTAAGAGAGCTGATTGCAAATTACTCTCTTCAATCAGGTTGTTCTCTACAAGAAGTTCACCAATCGGTTTTTGTGTATGGAGTAATGTGTCTAATTTTTCAGAGTCAATATCACCCCGTTCAATAAGGATTTGACCAATTCGCTTTTCTGCATTTTCTTCGGGGTCTAATTCAGTAATGGTGAGTTCACAATCGTCTTCTACAAAGATAAAAACATCACGTAAGTCGTCTGCTGTTTGAGTCGTCGTAATAAGAAGTTCCCACCAAAGAGAGCACTCTTCGGGATTAAGTTTCGTGAGCTCAGGAACATTGTTTTGGTGAATAAATACGGAACAGTCACCCATTTCACGAATCTCTTCAATCATATTACTGGGGTCAGAGCCATTGAGAAGCATATGGGCAGCTGGTTTAAAACTGATACGGAACATGGTTAAAGGGTGGAGCGTAGGATCTGAGGAAATAGGAGCATCAGGTGCTTGAATAGAAGTATTTGTTGCTGTAGAAGGATTCAGAGTTGAAAGGGTCACTACTATAGCAATGCCTAAGTCTTTATCAGGGTCAGTATTTTCATCGTGACATTGTAAAAGATACGTGATATGATCCGCTGACTTTAATACCACATCAATTATCTCTTTTGTAATGGGTATCTCATCATTTCTGACTTTGTCCATCAGCGTCTCAACATGATGGGTAAAATCAGCAATAGTATCATATCCAAACATTGCACCAGAACCTTTAATAGTGTGCATTGCCCGAAAAAGCTTATTAATCGTATCTTTATCCGACGGATCAGCCTCTATTTCAAGTATACACTCCTCAATTTCAATGAGGAGTTCTCTTGCTTCGTTTCTGAATATTTCTTCTGCACTCATATATTTTGTGTAAACTCTCTATTTAACAACGCGTTTAACTGCGGCAATAAGTTTGTCAGGGCTAAACGGTTTTATAATCCAACCTGTCGCGCCAGCTTCTTTGCCTTCTTGTTTCTGTTGCGGGCTCGATTCCGTTGTGAGCATGATAATTGGTAAAAATTTGTTATCAGGGTCTTTTCTCACCTCGCGAATAAGCTCTATACCATTCATATTGGGCATATTGATATCAGAAATAATGGTGTCGACTTTGTTTGCTTTCAGTTTTGCGAGCGCGTCAACACCGTCCTCTGCTTCGACAATGTCGTATCCTTCTTTACTCAATGTATCAGATATCATGGCACGTACACTTGCTGAATCATCAACGGTCATTATTACTTTACTCATGGGGATCTCCCTTTGGTTTGTTTTCGAATAGTGTGCCTACAGTAACCCCTATGATTGTTCCTATCTCGGAGATACTTTCATTGAGGGTTCCTATGGTACACAGTATGTTTTGTACCGTAAACATTTTCTTTGCTGCTATAAGAAGTTGAATACCTGCCACATCACAGGAATTGACCGAGCCTAGCTCCCACTGTATTTTTTTGCAACTAAAAGTACTTGCAAGTATTTCTTCTCGATACAGTGTAACATCACTGATAGTGAGAGAATCCTCTATAGTGATTGTAGAAGTAGTGAGTGTTCGTTCGATTGTTATAGGCATGGTGGCTCGTTATCTACTACGGTTAAAAGAATTCAACTTCATCGTCAGGTGTTTCAAACGTTATCCCGGTAAGATCAATAGACTCTTTACCATCGTTTAAAATAATACCGAAGGATAATTCAAATATATTCTGGGTATCCATGATGATAACTGTGGGGAGATAGGGGCCCGAACTGAGAACAGCCTCCATTTCTCCTCGAGAATACACACTCGGCAGACCGACAGACGGTTGGTATCCTTGTGTCATAAGGTTGGTGTTGACAATACCCAGATATTGATTGACTAATTCTCTACAACTATCAAGCAGTAGTGTCTCTGTAGTCTCTTTAAAATCTGGCGAAGCGGACCTGAGTGCATCGAGGTCAACACGTAGTATCGCTCTTCCTTTAAATTGTTCTTCTGCAATATCACACATAATTTGATAATGGTAAGACTCTATGTGGGAATCTTTAACTGCATACTCAGTAGTAAATTGTGGAAAAAGGCTTGGGGTTATAAAATTTGCCGATTGCACTGAAAGGGAATCTAAGCTTGTGGGTACCGAAGATGTGAGTAAGCCTTCCTGAACTATAGGGATATCATCAAGTGCAAGGGAACTTACTAATGTATGCTTCTCTGATGCCATAGTAATATTTGCTGCCGACACTATATATAAGGCAGCTGTTTTTGAATCGAGTATCTTGTGCAATGCATCATACTCTTTTTGGTCGAGACAATAGATAATGCCACCACAATAATAGCAGATTTTATTGTAAGCCTCTTCTAGGTCACCGATATCTGAGAATGATACAAACCGAATACCGAGTTCTTTGAGGGTTGATGTAATCTGAATATTTATCTCAGTATCAATGCCATATCCAACAATGTAACTTGAGTTTTGAAAGATGAATTTACCCATGGGTGCTCTCATACAAAATATTTATCTGATTTATTATAGTGCGTTTAAATG
>JAOPTX010000021.1:0-63810 GCA_051532055.1 Fibrobacterales bacterium
TCCAGGTCAGGGGTCACAGTATATTGGAATGGGCAAGGTAATTGCCGAAGAGAATGCCGAGGCGGCTGCCCTGTTAAAACAGGCGGATGACGTACTCGGCTTTTCACTTTCTAATATTTTGTTTAATGGCCCTGAAGAGGAACTTAAAAAAACAGAAAACACTCAACCTGCATTATTTGTTGTTTCACAAATGGTGATGACCTTGCTTAAGCAAGAAGGTGTGGCTTTTGATTATTTCGCCGGACACTCTCTAGGTGAATATTCTGCAATCTGTGCAGGTGGTGGAATATCTTTTGAAGATGGATTAAAGCTTGTACGCAAACGTGGTGAACTTATGGCTGCGGCCGGTGAAGTTCGTCCTGGTGCTATGGCAGCAGTTCTTGGGATGGAAGAGGCAGACCTTGTAGCTGCACTCAATGAAGTATCCCCAGACGGTAAGGTTGTTCCTGCTAATTTTAATTGTCCTGGTCAAATTGTGATTTCGGGAGAGGTTGATGCGGTTACAGCAGCTGAAAAACATATCTCCGAACTGGGCAAACGGGTTGTAGTATTACCGGTGAGTGGCGCTTTTCACTCTCCATTAATGGAATATGCTAAAGATGACCTTGCCGAAGCTGTATCAGCTGTTACATTTAAAGAGATGAGTGCTCCTTTGATTGCAAACGTTACGTCAGAATTAGTAACCAGTCCAGAGAGTATGAAAGAACTTCTGGTTCAGCAGTTGGTAAGCCCCGTAAAATGGAGCCAATCAATGAATTGTGCTGTAGAAGCAGGAGTTGAACAAGCTATTGAAGTTGGTGCGGGTAAAGTTCTCATGGGTCTCATGAGAAAAATATCACGTGCGGTAAAGGTTTTTCCGGTGGAGTCTTCTACAGACTTTACCAAATTTAAAGGATAATAGATGTTAGATTTTACAGGTAAAAATGCGATCGTAACCGGGGCAACTCGTGGTATCGGTCTTGAAGTTGCTCGTTCTCTTGCAGCACAAGGATGTAACATTGCAGTACTTGATATCAATCTTGGTGATAACTCATCAATTGAAGGTATTGTAAAAGACTTTGGCGTTAAAGCTAAGGGTTGGGTTTGCGATGTTTCTAATACTGAAGCAGTAACTACAGTATTCAAAGAGATTATTGCTGAATTTGGCACTGTTGAAGTTCTTGTAAATAATGCGGGCATCACTCGTGATAACCTTCTCATGAGAATGAAAGATGAAGATTTCGATTCAGTTATTGCAGTAAATCTCCGTTCAGTATTTGTTACTACTAAGGCAATTGTTCGTCAGATGATGAAACAGAAATATGGGCGTATTGTGAACACTGCTTCAATCAATGGTCTCGTATGTCAGGCTGGCCAGGCAAACTATGCCGCTTCAAAATCTGGTGTAATTGGTATTACTAAATCAAATGCAAAAGAGTTTGCAGCAAAGGGTATTACCATTAATGCAGTAGCTCCTGGGTTTATCAGAACTGATATGACTGATAAATTGAGTGATGAACAAATTGCTGCTTTTAGCGAAGCAATTCCATCAAAAGCCCTTGGAACACCAAAAGATGTAGCAAACGCAGTATGTTTTCTTGCTTCTGAAGAAGCGGGCTACATAAATGGACACATTTTGAGCGTTGATGCCGGAATGAATGCTTGATTTTGAAAATTTTATTACATTTTAACCCAATAAAACACGTATAAATAAGTTTGTTATTAAAAAGGAAATGAGATGACTCAAGAAGAACTAATGGAAAAAGTTATTGCAGTAGTTGTTGAAAAACTCGGCGTAAAAGAAGACCAGTGCAAAACTGAAGCGAAATTTGTTGAAGATCTTGGTGCAGACTCACTTGATCAAGTTGAACTCGTTATGGCTCTTGAAGATGAATTTGATCTTGAAATCCCTGACGAAGATGCTCAAAAACTTTCAAGTGTTGGCACTGTTATCGAGTACGTACAGTCTAAAGTTTAATCACATTGAGTTGATTATAGGAAAGGCAATTGCTCAAGCAGTTGCCTTTTTTTATTATGTTAAAAAGTTTAATAGAAAAGTTATCTGGTAAAAAAAGCTCCGAAGCTATTGGGCTCGAAGAGAGTATTGCCTATACTTTTACCAATCGTGATCACCTTAATCTTGCACTTATCCATTGTTCAATGGCAAAAGAGAAAGAAGAACAGGTTGTTAAATACAATAATGAGCGCATGGAATTTCTCGGCGACTCAATTCTCAATTTTCTTGTAACAGATCATCTCTATAAAAGTTATCCAGAACTGACTGAAGGCGAAATGTCTAAAATGAAGTCAGTGATTGTTTCTACCCGTGTTCTTGCACGCTGTGCTCTCAAGATTGAGCTGGGTAAGTATGTGGTCATGAGTAACTCTGAAGATAAAGCAGGTGGTCGCAATAGAGAGAGTATTCTCGCAGATGCTTTTGAAGCTCTTCTTGCAGCGCTATATCTTGATAGTGGGATTAGTCAATGTTCTAAGCTCTTGACTCAGGTATTGTTCCCAGAAATTGGAGCGGTAATGGCTGATGATAAATTGAAAAATTATAAAAGCATCCTCCTAGAGCTTTCACAAGGAAACGGCATGGGAGCTCCCACATATACCGTAATTTCTGAAGAGGGGCCTGAACATGAAAAGCTTTTCAAGGTAGAAGCTATGGTCAATGGCGAATCAGTAGGTGGAGGCACAGGTCATTCAAAGAAGCGTGCCGAGCAAGAGGCTGCAAGAGAAGCCTTGAAAACTATCCAAAAAAAGATTGAAGAAGAGTCGAACTCTTAATATCTATACTATGTCTCGCTGGAACCTCATAGAGTTTGCAATTGAAACTGGTGCCGAGAATATGATCATCGATCAAGCACTCCTCTCAAATATTGACACCTCAGAAAAGCCAACTCTTAGGCTCTATGGGTGGAAACCAGAAGCCATTTCACTTGGCTATTTCCAAAAGCCAGAAAGAGAACTGAATCTTGAGAAAGTAGCAGTTGATGGTATTGATGTGGTAAAGCGGGTTACTGGCGGCCGTGCAGTACTTCATGCTGAAGAACTAACGTATTCTGTTGTGGGGCCCTGTAGTTATCCAGGGTTTGAAACATTAGAGTCAACCTATACACATATTTCAAATGCACTGGTACAAGGATTGCAAACAGTTGGGGTCTCAGCTCAATTGTCGCAAGGAGTTCTGACGCGTAATCAACTTACAGCAACGGTACAAGGGGTTGCGAAGCCGTGCTTTGCTTCTACTTCGCGTAGTGAACTGACACTTAATAATAAGAAACTCGTGGGCTCCGCTCAGCGGCGATTAAAACGCTCATTTATTCAACACGGATCTCTCATGATGGGGGAGCGGTTTAAAGCACTTGGTGAATACTTAAATATCGAAAGTGGCCCAGCATTTAACATGCTGCAGGATGAACAAGCGACGTCTCTTGCTGGAGAAGGTGTTATTCTTGATGTTGTGTCGCTTAAGAATGCCTTAATTGAAGGATTTAGTTCTTATTTTGATATCTCTTTTGAGTAGAGTGAGTCAGACGTAAAAACCTCAAAAACCTTTCTAATTTAGGTATATTTCCAAAAGTGCCATCAGTTCATTCAAGGATATTTATGCGTCTGCTCTTACTTACTTTAGTACTGACTTTTTTTGCATGTAATCAAAATTCTCAGCCAAAAAATGATGAGAAAAATGGTCGTGCGACCAATGAAAAATCCATAGACCTTACCCTTGAAACAGCCGGTGAAAAAGACCCTATAGCAAGTAATAAGGCAGTTGTAGGTGGTACCTTTACCACTTGGGGAAGTAGTTTTCCAAAATCTCTCAATGCATGGGTTGATTACAATAGTTTTTCATCAGAAATAATGGGGTATCTATTTGAATCATTAGTAACCTTGCATCCAACAAAAAATAAACCCGTGGGAGTACTCGCCGAAAAATGGGAAATTTCTGAAGATAAAAAGAGCTTTACCTTTACTATTCATCCAAAGGCCACATGGAGTGATGGTGTTCCCGTGACTGCCACTGATATTCAGTTCTATTTTGATGTGATGATGAATAAGAAAAACAAAACTTCACTCTTTAGAGTGTCTCTCTCACGATTTGAGCGACCTGAAGTATTGAGTGAAAAGGTTGTTAAGGTTACTGCAAAAGAAGTGCATTGGAATAATTTTTGGGATGCTGCCGGCCTGACTGCCTTTCCAAAACACATATGGGAAGGGAAGAATTTTAATAAACTCAATTTTGATTTCCCTGTAGTAAGTGGGCCCTATGCTATTAAAGAGATTAAGAAAAATAGGTTCCTTACTCTAAAGCGACGTGACTATTGGTGGGGAAGAGTAAAGCAGTTCAATCTTAATAAGTTTAATTTTTCTGAATTGAAATACCGCTTTATTGCAGATCAGCTCAAAACATTAGAGATGCTCAAAAAAGGTGAAATTGATGTCTATCCAGTCTACACTTCAAAAATTTGGAATAATCATCTCGACTTTGAGTCAATCGAAAAAAACTGGATAGTAAAGCAGAAGGTTTTTAATAAAGAACCAATGGGTTTTCAAGGAATGGCCTTTAATTTAAGGAGAACCAAGTTTAAAGACCCGAAAGTACGTGAAGCACTCTGTTTACTTCTCAATCGTGATAAGATTAATGAGAAGCTCATGTATAGTGCTTATTTAATGATAAACTCTTACTACCCCGATCTCTATGAAGGCAATGTCAACAGCGCGGTACCTGTACGAAAATTTGATCCAATTACTGCACGGTCTCTCCTTAAAAAGGCCGGATGGAAGGTTAATGACAAAGGAGTTCTTGAAAAAAATGGAGAAGAATTTTCCGTTAACTTTTTAATGCGCTCACCAGACCTACGGCACATCACCGTCTATGTGGAAGATTTAAAAGCAGTTGGAATAAAGGCAACCATAGAACAGGTTACGGGTTCAACGTTCTCTAAAAAGGTTGATGAGCATCAGTTTGATATGCTTTGGCTTGCCTGGGGGGCCTCTCGTCTTAGGGATCCTGAAGCGTCATGGCATTCAAAAACAGCAATGGAAGCATCAACCAATAATGTGCCAGGCTATCAAAATAACGTTGTGGATAGTTTGATAACACTTCAGAAAACAGAGATGAATCTTGATCGTCGGAATGGGATTCTTAAAGAGATTGATGCCCAGCTCTATACTGATATGCCTTATGCACTTCTTTGGAATGCAGACTATCATCGTGTTCTTTATTGGAATAAGTTTGGTAAGCCGAAATCGGTGATGGATAAATACAATCGAGAAGATTGTATTGCTACCTACTGGTGGTACGATAGAGTAAAGGATGCTGCTTTGAAAAAAGCGAAGAATACAGGAATTGCACTTCCTGCAGAACCAGCAGAAGTAACCTATACCGGGGAATAGTACCGCCTTTTGAAACAGTATATTCTCAGACGACTCCTCATTATGATTCCAACAATACTTGGAATCAGTATTATCTGTTTTGCGCTTATTCAATTTGTCCCCGGTGGACCTGTTGAACAAGAAATTGCCAAGATGCGTAACGTGGATAGCCAAAAAGGAATGAGTGCAAGTCAGACCATAACTGAAGAGGAAATAGAGAACCTCAAAGAGTACTATGGTTTTGACAAACCCGCTTATATTCGTTACTTCACTTGGATAGGCAATGTACTCACTCTCGATTTTGGCGACTCATATGCGTATGAAGAACCAGTGCTTGATGTGATTGTGAGCAAATTTCCGGTCTCTATTTTTTTCGGTGTGACATCGTTTTTACTTTCTTATATCATCTGTATCCCGCTCGGTTTAGCAAAAGCAATGCGGCATGGCTCTCTATTTGACCTGCTCTCGTCACTGGTGATATTTTCTGGCTATGTGGTACCAGGCTATGCATTGGGTATTGTACTTATTATATTTTTAGGGGGTGGTGAATTTTTTGACCTATTCCCAATTAGTGGAATGGTGTCAGATGATTTTGAGTCTATGGCATGGTACATGCAGGTACTTGATTTCTTACATCATATGATTCTACCTCTGATTTGTTATATGGTCTCACAGTTTGCCTTTTTAACACTTCTTATGAAAAATGCTATTCTCGAAGAGATTAGTAAAGACTATATGAAAACAGCAATGGTTAAAGGTGCTTCACATAGGGTTGCCGTTATAAAACACGCCCTGCGTAATGCACTTATACCATTGGCAACAGGGATGGGGGATATCTTTATGCTCATCTTTTCAGGTGCAATACTTATCGAAAAAGTATTTGATATTGATGGTATGGGGCTTTTGATGTTTGACTCTATGGTAGGGCGAGACTATACGATTGTTATGGCAATGATCTTTATTATGAGTATTTTGACTCTATTAGGGCGACTCTTCTCTGACGTTCTTTATGTTATTATTGATCCACGAGTGAGTTTTAGTAAATAGTATGCAAATATCCGAAATAACCAAAATGCGCTGGCGTAATTTTAAAAAGATTAAAAGGGCATACTACTCTTTGATCGTATTAACGCTTCTATTTGTTCTATCGTTGGGTAATGAGTTGTTGATAAATAATAAGCCATTGATCTTAAGCTATGAAGGGTCACTCTATTTTCCTATCGTGAGTTTTTATAGTGGTGAAACATTTGGGGGTGCCTTTAAAACAGAAGCAAATTACCCTAAGCTTGATACTAATCAGTTGTTTATTGAAAAGGGGTGGATGCTTTTCCCCATTATCCCTTATGATCCGCTGACACCACACCTCGACCTTGAGGGCATTCCTCCACACGCACCATCAACGGAGCACTGGCTCGGGACCGATGAAAATGGTCGTGACGTTCTTGCACGTCTAGCGTATGGTTTTAGAAATTGCATTCTCTTTGCCCTTGGTGTTTCGCTTTTTTCAACGGTTATGGGTATACTTATTGGTGCAATTCAAGGCTATCGTGGAGGGTGGTTTGATATAGTAGGTCAGCGTTTCATTGAGATATGGTCATCACTTCCTTTTCTCTATATTGTCATCCTGATTGGTGCAATCTATGGTAGAAGCTTCATATTACTCCTTGTATTGATGTCGATTTTTTCGTGGGTATCACTCTCGTATTATATGCGGGGAGAATTCCTCAAATTAAAAAACATGACATATGTAAAAATGGCCCGGGCGAGTGGACTTCCTACAAGGCATATTCTTTTTAAAGAGATACTTCCCAATGCACTCACTCCGGTTATTACTATACTCCCTTTCTCCATTATTGGTGGTATTGCAGGTCTTACATCATTAGACTTTTTGGGTTTTGGATTACAGCCTCCCACACCTTCATGGGGTGAGCTTATGCAACAAGGATTGAATAACTTAAATGCACCATGGATTGCTCTCTCAACACTGATTGCTCTCTTTGGTACCCTGCTTTTGACCACCTTTGTAGGTGAAGGGGTTCGTGAAGCCTTCGATCCTAAGGCGGAGGCTCGCTAATGGCTCAAAAAGAACCCATTTTAGAAGTTAAAAACTTGACAATTGATGTGCCTGCTCCCGAAGAATTAAGGGGACAGTTGGAGTCTGATAGACTCTCTATTGTGAAAGAGGTGAGCTTTAAGGTGCAGCATGGAGAAATATACTCTCTGGTTGGTGAATCGGGTTCAGGCAAAACGGTGTCATCACTTGCGGTTCTTGGTTTTTTACCACAGCCAGGTGGACGTATTGTGTCGGGTGATATTCTTTTTAATGGGAAGTCAATACCGAATATGACTAAAGAGTCTCTTCGTGCAATTCGAGGTCGAGACATCTCCATGATTTTTCAAGAGCCCGGTGCTGCACTTAATCCTATTGTTAAAGTGTCTCAACAACTAATGGAAGTTTTTTCTTATCACCCTTATAGTGGAAATGCGACGGATCGTATTCGTACAATATTACAGCGTGTAGGATTTCCTGAGCCTGACCGAGTGTTGCATTCATACCCCCACGAGCTCTCCGGTGGAATGCAGCAGCGGGTAATGATTGCAATGGCCCTCTTATTGAGGCCATCCCTCATTATTGCTGATGAACCGACAACGGCTCTTGATGTGACTGTACAAAAACAAGTTATGGATCTTATTTTAGAACTGCAAAAAGAAGAAGGGTGTGCGGTGCTGTTTATTACCCATAATCTTGCATTAGTTTCTCAGTATGCGGATAGCCTTTCAGTAATGAAAGATGGGCGCATAGTAGAGGCCAATACGATTGATCACTTTTTTGATGGACCAACTCAAGAGTATAGCCGTCAACTACTGGCTGCAGTGCCACGGTTATAGGGGATAGTATGCAAAAAGTTCTCATTGAAGCACGTAATCTCAAAACTTGGTTCCCCATTACTGGTGGTGTATTGGGCTCTGTAGTGAGTTATGTAAAAGCGGTAGATGGTGTATCGCTCTCTATTCGTGAAGGTGAAGTATTGTCTCTCGTTGGAGAATCGGGAAGTGGCAAAAGTACTTTGGGCTATACTCTCCTTGGTTTGACTCAAGCAACGTCTGGAGATATTCTCTTTGAGGGTACACCTGTTGCTATTGATTCCATAAAAAATTGGAAACCATATCGAAGAGATTATCAGATTATATTTCAAGATTCTCATTCTTCACTCAATCCAAAACAAACGATTTTTGAAATCCTCTCTGCTCCAGTGTTATATCATAGTATTGTTGCGCCTAAAGATATTCGTGTCTATCTCATCGATGTATTAAAAAAGGTGGGCCTTGGGAGTGAAACTCTTGATAAATACCCCCATGCTTTTTCGGGTGGACAGCGGCAACGCATTAGTATTGCACGGACTATTGCACTCAAACCCAAGTTAATAATTTGTGATGAGGTTGTATCGGCTCTTGATGTCACTATACAGGCACAAATTTTAAAACTATTGATGGACTTAAAAAGAGAGATGCATCTTTCCCTTCTTTTTATTTCCCATGATATGGCGGTGGTTAAAGAAGTGAGTGATCGAGTTGCTGTTATGTATTTTGGTAAACTTGTGGAAGAAGGAACTGTAGAAGATGTTTTTTGTCAACCAACCCATGAATATACAAAAGCACTACTCAGCGCTGTCCCTACACTTGACCCTAAAAGACGAAAATCTATTGCATCTTCTCAATAATCTCCTTATAATAAAGGAGAGGAGGGAGTGTGAAAAAAGCCATTTTATATACCCCATTAGAACATGATACCGTACGGTGTACTGCGTGCGCGCACTATTGTACCATTGCCGAAAGTAAATGGGGGCGATGTAAGGTGCGCGGTAATCGAGAGGGAATCCTCTATCTTGATGTTTATGGTGAAGTAGTTGCAGAAAACGTTGACCCCATTGAGAAAAAACCACTCTATCATTTTTTACCAGGGTCATCAGTTTTTTCTATTGGAACCTATGGTTGTAATTTTACCTGTGATTATTGTCAAAATTGGAGTATTTCACAAACCCATGATGATATACGGCATCATAGTGCTTCTCTCACTCCTGAACGTATTGTTGAATATTGTATTCAACATGAGTTACCTGCTATTGCCTTTACCTATAATGAGCCCACTATATTTAGTGAGTTTGTGTATGATATTGCGGTGCTCGCTCGGAAGGAAGGGATACGATCGGTTTTAGTTTCAAATGGGTATATGAGTAGTGAGGCGGTGACATTTCTTGCTCCAGTAATCGATGCTATAAACATCGACTTAAAAGCTGACTCTGACTTCTTTTATAAAAACTTTTGTCATGGTGGTTATACACAGGTTCTTAAAACAATAGAGGCTTTTCGAAAACAGGGTGTATGGGTCGAAGTAACCACACTTGTGATACCTGGACGGAATGATGCTGATCAACAGTTGCGTAACATTGCAGATGCCTTAGTGCGCATTGATAGAGGGGTTCCTTGGCATCTTTCTGCTTTTCACCCTGACTACAAAGCACTTGATGTAGAGCCAACATCTCAGGAACGGTTAGAAAGTGCTTATACGATAGGTAAAGAACAAGGGCTGATTTTTGTATATCTGGGCAATGTGGCTGATGTAATACATCAAAGTACTTATTGTTCTGAGTGTAATTCTCAGCTTATCGAGAGGAGTTGGAATAGTGCAGTACTTGGTGAATTTGAGTTGGGGAAATGTAATCATTGTGGGAAAAAATTACCGGGAGTGTGGGAGTGATTCGAAGGTCGGAATATGCAGGGAGCTTCTATAGCGCAAACCAAATAACATTGGGGTGTGAAATAGAGCAATACCTTCAAAGTGCTGACCCTGTTGTTGTTCCAAGTTCTGTCCGTGCAATAGTGGTGCCGCATGCGGGGTACCTCTATTCTGGTGCTGTCGCGGCATATGCGTATACAGTGCTCTCTCGAAGTATAATTAAAAAGGTTGTAATCCTCGGCCCCTCACATCAATACTATTTTAAGGGGATAGGGCTTGATTCTGTAGAACAATGGGAATCACCTCTCGGTGTACAATCACTGTATTTACCGGATAGGGAGTGGTTAGCTGGTGAACATGTGTCAATGATAGATGACACACATCAGAAAGAACATAGTCTTGAAGTGCAACTCCCCTTTATTCAAAAGGTATTGCCAGGAATTCAACTTCTACCGATTATGATTGGTGAGGTTGAAGACCTTGATGCTGTAGCAAAACAGATCAATAGTTTACTTGATGATCAAACGTTGTTAGTTGTCAGTACAGATCTCTCTCACTTTCTTACTTATGATACAGCGACTATACGAGATGCAGAAACCATTGACATGGTTTTAAAGGGTGAGACTATAACTGACTCAGCAAGAGCATGCGGTAGAATCGGAGTAAATATTCTCACACGGATTGCACAGCAGCGGAATTGGGGGAGTTCTCTTCTCAAATATTTAAATTCAGGAGATACGGCCGGCGATCACTCACGGGTTGTTGGTTACAGTGCATTCGCATTTTATGATTCAGAGGAGGGGTAATATGGAACGGTTATCGAGTGAGGCAGAACAGTACTTGATTGCTCTTGCCCACAAAGCGGTTTCAAGTTGGGTTGCTGATAATGTTGCACCTGATGTTGATCGCGAATCAATGCCACATGAATTACTTGAATTGGGGGCTGTCTTTGTGACGTTGCACAAGCAAGGTGCGCTGCGCGGTTGCATTGGTCATACGGCTCCTATACAACCCCTCTATGAAGACGTTATTGAAAATGCTCGAAATGCTGCATTGGGTGATCCACGCTTTCCTCCAGTAGTAGCAAGTGAACTACCGGAGATTGCCATTGAGGTGTCGCACATGGCGCCATTTTCTTTATTTGAGTATACTACCATAGAGGGGCTTTGCACTTTTCTTGATGCAGAACATCCTGGTGTTATGATCAGAGATGATGCAAAACGTGCTCTTTTTTTGCCACAGGTATGGGAACAACTTCCTAAATCGGACCAGTTCCTTGGGCAACTCTGTATAAAGGCTGGTCTTTCTCGTTTAGACTGGAAATTGGGTAAATTGGAAGTCTCTATTAATAGTGTAGTGAAATACCGGTAAGAGAAGAACCAATTTGTTATCTTTTTCTAAAACTTTACCTCTGGATACATGTCGGATATCATACTTTCAGTAAACGAACTTTCAGTGAGCTTTACCAGTCATAACCATACCAAAACTGTTGTTGAGGCAATATCTTTTGACCTCATAAGAGGGAAAACCTTGGGTGTTGTTGGAGAGTCTGGCTCGGGGAAGTCGGTTACTGCCAATGCGATAATGGGCTTTGTCCCCTTTATGGGTGGTAAAGTCGATCAAGGGACCATTGAGTATTATGGTGACAATATGCTCGATTTTAATCAGGGTCAGTATCGCAAAATTCGTGGTGGAAAAATTGGTATGGTGTTTCAAGATCCAATGACCGCTCTCAATCCCCTTATTAAAGTCGGGGAACAGGTGGCCGAAGTACTGCGTCAACACAAACCAAAATTATCAAAATCAGAAGTTAAAAAGAGAGTTATTGATTTTTTTAATGAGGTGGATATCCCGTACGCCGAGCAACGGTATAGCGAGTTTCCTCATCAGCTGTCAGGAGGTATGCGTCAACGGGTTGTTATTGCAATTGCAATGATCTGTGAACCGGATATTATCATTGCTGATGAGCCCACAACTGCACTTGATGTGACGGTACAATTACAAATATTGAAATTACTCAAACGGTTGCAGGTTGAGAAAGGGGTAGCGGTACTATTTATATCCCATAGTCTTGATGTAATACGTGAAGTAGCAGATACTGTGCTGGTCATGTATGCAGGGAATGCCCTTGAAAAAGCTCCGGTCCATGAAATATTTGAAAACCCACAACATCCATATACTCGTGCGCTTTTAAAGTCGATACCCTGTCTCGAAACACCAGTTGAACGGCTTCCTACTATCAGTGATTCTATCCCGGCTTTAAAAATGGCCTCGGCATATGAACGTTCTGTAGTTATTGACCCACATGATATGGTTGAAGTGGGTGAAGGTCATATCATTCATAATTATCACAATGATAAGAGGTTCGCCGATGTTAGATGTTAAGAACCTTTATGTGAAGTATGCAAGTGGAAATAAGGTCATTCGAGCAGTTGAAGATGTGAGCCTTAGTATCCGGCCCGGTGAGACTTTAGGACTTGTTGGTGAATCAGGTTGTGGTAAAAGTTCAGTTGGGCGCGCTGTCGTTAAGTTGGAAAAAATAGACTATGGAAAAATTATTTATAATGGTGTAGATCTTAATAAAATAAGTAGTGCAAAGCTAAAGAAATATAGGAATAAGATCCAGATTATTTTCCAAGATCCCTACTCCTCTCTAAATCCAAAAATGACTATTGGCTCTATATTAGCGGAAGCGGGTGATGCTTTTGAAAAAAAAGCAGATATAATGGGGTATGTCAGAATGCTCCTCCGGACTGTTGAATTACCTGAAGACTCCATTAATCGCTATCCCCATGAATTTTCTGGAGGGCAACGACAACGCATTGGTATTGCGCGGGCATTGGCTGTTAAACCAGAATTTATTGTATGTGATGAAGTGGTTTCTTCACTTGATGTCTCGGTGCAAGCACAGGTATTGAATCTACTCAAAGATCTTCAGCGCGATCGTGGGTTGAGCTACCTTTTTATATCCCATGATCTTGGCGTAGTACGCAATGTATCACATCGCGTAGCAGTAATGTATTTTGGTAAGATTGTTGAAGTGGCCAATACTGAAGAGTTATTTACTAATCCGCTTCACCCATATACAAAGCTGCTGTTGAGTTCAATACCGGGTAAACATCACTATCGTGATATTGAGATTGGTCAAAAGGAATTTTTAGCGGGTCCTAAAGTATGGGAAGTCTATAAAGGTGATGTTCCTGCAATTAAAGAACAGTCACCTGGCCATTGGGTTCGTGAATTTTAGTGGTGTTCTCTTGAATGAGGCCACTAAAAGATACTATTAATTGCAGTTGTTATTCATGAGGTGCATCAGGCGTTTATACATTTGAGTTGCATTGGTATTTAAATTGTCTCTTGAGTAGTCGCCCCAAGAACGGAGAAGTATCTGTCGATATTTTCTCTTTTTCGCATCCCAGTGATAGGCAAACCAGTTGAGGTCGCCCTGGTTATATGAAGTGTTTCTTGATTCTGATAAAGGGCCTACAGCTGAGAGAGCTATATAAGGAAAGAGATCAGCTATATCCTCTTTTGGGATTCGGCAGAGGTGGTCTTTTGCTCTTCTAAAATTGTGAAAAAGTGCATCTTTACTGATGTATCCATTCTTTGGTTGTATTAAACCTTTCTCGCCTTTTTTGATATCATAGGTGAAAATGTTTCCAGAACTATCAATAAATTGTCCGGTGTTTTCATAGGCCCAGCTATCGTTCTTGTAAGAAAAATGGAATAGTATTTTGTCGGTTATTACAATTTCATCATTAATAGATCTTTTAAGAAGAACATTAGGGTCTATATCAGGGTCTTTACATGCAAGGAGGCTCAAAATGAGGCCACAGCCAACGAGTATTTTTTTCAAAGGTGTTCCTTCTGTTGGTGTATTTTGCGAAATAGATGGTGCCATTTCGATTGTCTGCTAAATGTTGTTACCTGATAATTTAATCTTTATACAATTAAATCCTACTACTTTTTTCTAATATTATATGGCAACGACTTAAAATTTAACATTCTAATAAAAAATGACATTACTGAGGGATAAAATGGCTTCAACTTTTACAATTACTATAGATTCTGTAGCTACTGGAGGTGCGGGAGTTGGACGCCTTGATGGCCGTGCTGTTTTTGTTCCTTATACTGTGCCAGGTGATGTGTGCCGAGTGTCGGCTGTTAAAACAAAAAAACGATTTATGATCGCTAAACTATTAGAGGTTATTGAGCCGTCGTCTCAAAGAATTACACCTCAGTGTAGACATTTTACCGTGTGTGGTGGTTGCGATTATCAGCATATTGCTTATGACG
The DNA here is from genome assembly GCA_051532055.1 of Fibrobacterales bacterium. Lineage (GTDB taxonomy): Bacteria > Fibrobacterota > Fibrobacteria > Fibrobacterales > JAOPTW01 > JAOPTW01. Next base: position 14,393 of record JAOPTX010000021.1, read on the forward strand.
AACAGTGTCGGATTAAACAACAGCACATTCTAGACGCTCTTGAGCGCATCGGGAAAATCTCTCTCTCATTTGTGCCTGATGTTGTGCCTTCAGGTCCTTGGCACTATCGTAATAGGGCGCGGTTGCAAATAGCCAAGAAAAAAGGCAAGAGAGTTGCTGGGTTTAATAAGGATCAGTCCAATGAGATGGTACGTGTAGAGGAGTGCCCTGTTTTATGTGAGCCTCTTGAAAAACATGTATTGACCTATGATTGGGAAGAATATCCGAAGTCAAATGTAAGACTTTTTTCTGACGGTTCTGATGTGATTCAGCATGACGATCTATTCTCTATTTCTCTTTTGAATAAAGATGTGTTTCTATCAAATAGAGTCTTTTTTCAATCAAACTTAGAGCTTCTTCCTCAAATGATATCCTATGCAATTGAGGGGGCGAGTGGTGCAGTTGCTATGGATCTATTTTCTGGAGTTGGTCTCTTTGCATTGTTTTTACAAGACCATTTTGAGCGGGTTATAGCGGTTGAGATTGATGACAAATGTCAGAAGATTGCAGAGAAGCATCTTGAAGAGCATGTAGAGCGGTATTACGAACCTGTTGAAAAATGGGTTAAAGACAATCGAGAAACGGCTGTGGATTTTCTGCTTGTTGATCCGCCTCGACAAGGGGTTGATGTGGAGACGGTCAATCATATTTTGTCAGTAAAGCCTCAATTAATTGTCTACGTGTCGTGCGACCCCGTTACCATGGCAAGAGATCTTGCATTGCTTACTGAAAGTCAGTATGAAGTTACTGACATGAAGGGGTTTGATATGTTTCCTCAAACGAGTCATATTGAGTGTGTTGCCAAATTAAAAAGAGTTAATTAGCGCTTAGTATGTATGGAGTGTTCATTTGATGATTAGGTTTCAACCTCTCTTGGCATTGAGGGGTCAATACCATCTCGCCAAATATTGAAGAGTCGTTGGTTCCATTGTCGTTCTTCGTTAGTGACGACTTGATCCTCTGGAAGACTTGCATAATACTTCTCTAAATTGGTCTTCTCTTCATTTGCTTTCAGTGACTCACTGAGGACCATATGGAGAATTATGATGAAATAATAACATCGTGTAATCATAGCACGGGTGTTGTTGGGGTCTTTGAGTTGATCTTTAAAGTTTTTAAGGGCAAGAGCGGCCATTTCTTGAAGCCGCTTGCGATCAAGTACTCCGATATAAATTCGGACAAGTCCAATTTGCGCGTATACTCCTTTCTTATTACCTTGGGCGAGTCCATTGGCACATTTTTCTGCTATTTGTAGGGTGATGATTGTTTCTTCATGGGTTCTTGATGCTTTGTCGAAGTTGTGCACCATTTCATTGTGTTCTTTCTCAACCATTCTTTTTCGAGCAGCTATTCCTTGCCCCAGCACTTTTTTTGCATCTTGCTGGTAGGGAAAAATGGAATGTATCACTTTTTTTGAGAAGTCATTAGGGTCTGAGGAGGCAAAGAGACATGAAGGACATATGGATACAAGGTTTCGTAAAAAGTCCCATTGTTGAAATCCTGGCTTTGCATTATATTCAGGGTAAAAACCTGCGTTCCAGTCTTCTGTATAGGCTTCTAGTTTGGGTACAAATACACGAACTTGGTCATATCCACAAATGTAGCACTTTTTAATGTGGACATCATAGGGTTGGTTCTTGGCGTGGGTAACGATTTCATCAGGGATGTCAGCTTGAGACTTAATAAGGATTTCTCTCTCGAGAATTTGTGTCTCTATAGATTTAATGAGCACACCTTTTACAATAGGCTTTTGTAGGTAGTCATCAGCCCCAAGGCGTATCATCTCTTGACGAGCGAGATTTTCGGGTTGTGATGATATTGCAATAATCTTCATGCCAGGGAATCGTTCTCGGATGTTGCGGATAGTTTGATACCCATCCATTTCGGGCATAATGAGGTCAACAAGGCAGAGTTGTGGTTCCCATGATCCAAGTTTTTGTAGTGCGTATCGGCCATTAGGGGCTGTATCGACCACATATCCAGCTTCTTCGAGAACTCTTGTGAAGCTCGTTAGAATAATTTGAGAATCATCTACTACAAGTATTTGAGAAGCCATATATCCGAAAAAGTTATTGTACCTACCCATTATATCGGATTAATTGGCTTGTGACATTAAAAAAATTTCATCTCACGATAAAATGTGCTTTTTTATGGAAAAAGAGGCCTAATCGTCTCGTTGGGCCAGAATGATAATTGGGGTGTTGTTGTGGAGAGTGTAAAAGAGAATACCGTGACTATGGCTTCCTTTTTTAGGGGGCTTTGGAATTATCTTTTTAATCTCTTGAGCGGGTTCAACACGAATCCCTCGCTTTTTTATGTCAAGAGTACCAATAGAGTGTTTTTTGACCATTTTTTTAACATGCTTGGTTCCGATCGGGCACGTGTCTATCACGCGATATCGCTTGAGCATTGAATGAGAAACGGGAGATTTTGATGTGCAGTAGGCAATGAGTGGGTCGATGAGTGTCAGATTAAGGTTTGTAATAAGTTGGTCAATTAGGTGGGCTCGGATAACCGATTTATAGGGTTCGTAAAGGTAGTTCTGTACGGTGGTGATGGGTGGTGCCTCTATTGAGCGGTCAATAGAGGCGCTCATGGTGTCGCCGGTGAGCACATTGACCGCAGTGACCGTTTTCTGAGGGGCTAAGGTGCCGGTCAAAAGGAGCATTTCGCGACATTCATCTCCTTCTCCTAGGTATTCGACTGCACAGTCAAAAGGGATTAATTCTAATGGTGTTGCGGGAGGCATTTTTACCATCGCACCAGAGTATCGCGCTACAATATCTGCAATCTGTGGTATGGTGGGGACCAGGTCTTCAGGGTTCCAATTGCGACGACTGTTCTCTTTTGAGCGCCTGGAAGGGTCAAGAAACACGATATCGGCTTCAAGGGTAATGGTAGTGACATCGTCTTGAGTCACAGTGTAATTGGGGTGGAGTATGCTCATGTTGTGCTGATACATCGTTACTCGCTCGGGGCTGAGGTCAACTCCATGGACTGCTATTGATGGAGCAAGAAAGTAAGAATCACCGCCCATGCCACAACAAAAATCTGCAATGGATGTGGCGTCTTTACACTTGTCTGCTTTATACGATGCGGTTGCTTTGGAGGTTGATTGTTCGAGTGCTAGTTGATCGCAGAGGAGGAGTTCTTGTGTCTCATATTTTTTCCGAAACTTTGGAATTATTTTTAAGTATGATATTAGGGCGCTGCGTTCTTCGATAGAGAAGGTTTTGGCGAGTTTCGAAGCGAGGGTCAGGGCGTCTGATTCTTTAAAATTTTTACTATATTCCTCGGCAGTTACTTTAGTCTGCTCTCGTTTGAGAAATTCGAGTTCTGAGAGTGAAAATTGGTGGGCCATATGACGTTCAAAGATGGGTGCAAGGTACTGGGTGTTGGTATTGACATCTCTTCAATTGCAAGAGTAGAAAAATCAGGTGATAAAACCATCGAAAAAATATTGACCCTACCAGAGCGTGAGTATTGTGGTGACGGCCCCAAAAAATGGGAGCGCACTGCAGGAAGGTTCTCTGCTAAAGAGGCGATTTTGAAGGCACTCGGGACTGGCTGGGCCGAAGGAATTCAATGGAGTGATATTGAGATTCTTCCGGATGAGAAGGGGGCACCTCAGGCGGTTCTTACAGGCAAGGCTCAAGAGATTGCGACTTTAAAAGGTGGAACTGAAGTGCTCGTCAGTATTTCTCATGATGCAGGAATGGCGACTGCTATTGCGCTGTTACAATAATATGACACGAATGTGGATTATTTTTTGCAAAATATATACATTAAGAACAGAATAATTTGTATTCTAGGTTTATGGAATTGAAAAAAATAACCTGCCCTAAGTGCCAGCAGGAGGTCAAACTCAAGGAAGAAAATGAGAGTGACCTCATGATATTGGCCTGTAAATGTTGTGGATCATTCATGATGTATTACATGGGTGAAACCTTTGAAGTAGATGAAGTTGAAATGCGCGATATGGCAGCCTCAAAAATGAAAGAGGTGACCTATACTATTCAACAGAACCCAGAAGGCGCTCACGTAGATTCTGAAGGTCGTAAAAATCAGCAAACCCTCCATAGTGTTGGGAGCCCTGTTCGAGACGACTATTTTAATCAAAGTGATATCAGTGATTTGCGTATAGAGTTGGAGTCTGCAACTGACTGTTTGGACTTTATTAAATCTCTCGAAGAATAAGGCTTCTATTCAAACAGATCCAATGGAGCCTCTAGGCTTTTTGATGCGTTGGGTAACTGCCAATTAATTTCACTTTTGCCATGCTCTTTTAAATAACTATTACACAGTGAAAAGTGATTTGACCCTAAGAAACCTCTATGTGCAGAAAAGGGAGAGGGGTGAGTCGTTTTGAGAATGCAGTGCTTTGATGCATCAATCAGGCTTTCTTTGCTGTGAGCATGACTTCCCCACAGTAGAAATACTACATCCTCTTTTTTTTGGTTGATCAATGAGATAATCGCGTCAGTAAAGGTTTCCCACCCATGGCCTGCATGAGATTTTGGGTCACTTTCGCGGACGGTCAGAGTGGTATTGAGGAGGAGCACCCCTTGGGTGGCCCAATTGGTAAGATCTCCATGAGTCACATGCGGGAATCCGAAATCTCGTTCAAGTTCTTTATAAATATTTTTTAAGGAAGGCGGAGGGCGTACACCTGTTTGTACCGAAAACGCAAGACCATGTGCTTGCCCTGGTCCATGGTAGGGGTCTTGCCCAAGAATTACCACAGAGAGTTCATCGAAGTTAGTGTATTCAAATGCACTGCATACCATCTCTTTGGGAGGGTATGTTTTTTGGTGTGAACGCTCTGTAGCCATAAAAGATTCAAGGGTTTTAATGTAGGGCTTTTGGAGCTCATCTGTAAGTTTTGTTTGCCACGATTCAGGGAGGTTAATTTCACAATGTTTCATGACCTAAGTATAGAAAAGCTCTCGAGTAATCGGTAGTCAATGAACAAAGAGGATTGTAAGATGCCTCTCCTTTAGGGGGAGGGCGTTAGGCGATCCTGTGCATTTTTTTGTACTGCTCCCAGTTCTTTTTAAAATCATAAAAGGAGTCAAAGTCTGTTTGAGCAAGAAATGGATTTGCAGTTATTGCATCTTCGATAGTGGTGCTCGCCAGTTCGCCATAATGATGTCCCGGGAAAACTCGGGTCTGAGGAGGGAGGCGCATCAATATTGAATGTATTGAGTTGAACTCTTCTCGTGCGCTTTCTTCAGTAAAAGTGGGGCCTACACGGTCGGTAAAGAGTGTGTCGCCGGTAAATACTGCATCTCCTACAAATATGGATATAGACTCAGGAGTATGGCCGGGGGTGTGGAGAATGTGTAGTGTGAGGTTGCCCAAAGGAAGTTCGGTATTGTGAACAATTTTTTTGGTAGTGAGGAGCTCAGTATCTCCAAATGCGACAGGCTTAATAGCGGTATATTGTTCAATGAGTCCGTTGCCATTGGTGTGATCTTCATGGCCATGAGTGTTTAGAATGTACTCTATGGAAAATGAGTACTTTCGGGCGGTCTCGACAATAAGGAGTGGTGAAAATGACGGGTCAATAACGCATGCCTTTCTACTCACCTCATCTGCTACAAGATAGCCGAGGTTTTTATCCCCACCCATCTCAAATTGTTTTACAAACATAAAACCTCCCATTAGGCTATTGTATCATAATCTATATTCGTTTTTGGTGAAATAGATGGTGGGGAAGTGTTTTTTGGGATTATTTAGGGGGTTTTTGAGGATTTGTTTTCAAATGATGGACGCTGGTAATGTGTGGCTATTGCATCTCCTTAATATTTTAGATTTATTATTGAGGAGATGTTTTAATAGAAAGATTATTGCACTATGCTGTGACTAATTTCTGAATTGATCAATAGATCCAAACGACCATGGTTATCATTTACGTGTACTGAAATATTGTCAAGTGAGACACTACCACTTGCGTTGTTATTAATTTCACTTTTAAGTTCTATTGCTGATAGCCAAAGGGAGTCCGGGAACCCTGCGGTATTAATGGCGTAGTTTATAAATGGCTGAATGCTAAATGCACCGGTATAGGTGTTTAAGGTGTCATTACTGTGTCGAAATTGAAAATATCGATATCCATCCTCATATTGGTGGCAAAGATCAAAAGTAATTTGATTAGACTTTATTTCTTCAATCAAACTGGGGTTTATCGCATTTAGATCACATGCCCAGCGGCCAGGATTCCAGTTTAAGAATATCGGCATTTCAGAATATATTATACCGTGGCTATGAGGTGATGGTATTTCTGTGGTGAATACCAGATTAATCATATGGGCAAAGAACTCGTCATTTTCTGAAGTGATCTCTAGATTTTCAATATCTAACATTAAAGAGTTGATGTTGGATATTTGAATAGGGAGTATGGTTGTTGAAGAGGTATTTGGGAGTAGAAAGACTGGATTATCTCCGTATCCATGGGTTCCTAATTGAATGCCAACGTGGTCTGGTCTATCGCTACCTCCAAGACAAATATCTCTACTAAAATTCCATAGGAGGGTACCACTGGTTTCTATTGACGTTTGATAAATGGCTTGGTCGCATGCTAACTCTCTGCTCCCCCATGCCTCATTAAATAGTCTGAAATCACCCAGTTCAAAGCTATGAGCAGATTCAAAAGAGGTTGAATCGTGATACGTGTCAATGTGAGCATATATATGGAGGCCTGGTTGCGTCACACGTATGGATAATAGAGTGTCTATGATACTGCCTGATTCAATGAGAATACCAGCATCAAAACTCCAAGTGTTGAACCCTAAACGTGGTGTTGATACTTGAATAATATGGTTAGGTGAAACTGAAATAGTGTCTGGTTTAGTACAGCTTTCAAGTGGATTACATTGGATGATTAGTGATCCGGTCACACTGGGTGATTCTTCGGATATCAATGAAATACCATTACAGGTGACAAGGGCGTAGAGGTAATAGCCAAAATCATTTGTTGTGATTGTATAGGTGTTAGCGTTTGCTCCTTGTAAGGCGATTCCACCAAAGCTTGAGTTGGGGGTGCGATACCACTGATACTCTATTGTAATATCTGAATCTATATCGTTACACCCAAGATTATTGATTGTTAAAGTGCTGTCAATATGTGAATTGCCAGAGAGGATGGGTTGTTGTGTAAAAACGGAAGGGTCATCGACAGGAGTAATATCGAGATATATAGATATGGTGTCACCGAAAAGTGGTGTGTCTTGATAATTGATGGAGAGGAGCACAGAATCAAGACCCGTTGCATTGGTATCTGATTTGTAAGAGAGTATACCATTTTGAGAGAGTAAAATGTTTCCTTTTGAGGATTGCTTTTGGATGTTCCAGATTAGAGGTGAGCTTTCGTTGGTATCTATTTTTAGTTTTACAAGATCTGTTAGCTGTTGGTCTTCTTGAATGATGATAGAGGAGAGTGGTTTGTTGAGAATAGTTAACGGAGTATCGTTGGTATTTTGAATTGAGAGAGTAATTGAATCAGCGGTGCTTTCAAGGGAGTCATGAACCGAGATGAGACACTTTATTTCTGAGGCTTGTTCAAAGTCGAATGATTCTAGTGGGGTGATCATTCCCGTTATAGAATCAATAATGAAACGATCATCGTGGATTGTAAATCGAAGAGCATCATTGTCTGTATCGCTCGCTATAACCGGGCCAAATGATGTTAATGAGTTCTCGGATATCATAAATTGTTGAGGAAGTATTACGGGTGGAGTATTTATTTTAACTGTGATTGAATCAATAGCTGTGTTTGAGTCATTGTCTATTATCATTATAGAAATTGGTAAAAGTGCTCCTGGTGTATTGGGTACGATTAACTGTACTGGATTACCAATAACCTGAAATTGTGTTGCCATGCCATGCTTTAGCCAAATAGACTCCACTGTTCCACTGTTAAGGGTGTCTGTGGCTAAAAAGTCAATCTGAATAGTATCATTTGCTTTGACGGCTTTATGGGGTTGAAGGGTCAGTGATGGCTTTGTGTTCCATGGGTTTATTGCTGTAAAGTTGATTATGGGGGTTGTTATGTTGAACCCTTTTTCCATAAACCCTGTTCGATTGTTTAATGGATTGTAAATGTGAACTTCAGCGTTATAGTATTCACTTGTACTCGATGTTTCCCATAATCCATTGAATTCTCCGGTGAGTGGATCATAGGACGTAGGTCTGAGTATGGTGTCTTGAAGAGAGTCCCCTGTTATGATTATGTTGATACTTGAAACATCAGATTTGTTGTCTGCAATTGAGCCATTAAATGTAAAGTTTTTAGTGGGGTTTGTTGGCTCTGTTGGCTTTGCGTATTGGGGGAGTGATGCGATGAGTTGAGAAAGGGTATCTGTTGAGGGGAGTAATTTGGAAAATAGCAATTCAATAGGATGATTATGGAGAACTGCAGAGTCTTTAAGTGCAGTTAAAAACCGTATTGTATCTGGAGTTTGGGCTATGGTATACGAGTGTATATTGTGGTCTTTGAAGGCTTGGTATATAAAATGCAGATTGGTGTCACTTGATGTGAATACAATTGCAATAGCACTATTTGTTAATAGTGCTATGTTGTTTTCGACGGTATTTTTAAAATTGAGGGAGTCATTCAATGAATCGGGTAATGGGTGCCTTACGTTGTTGTATTTGTTAATCAACGTGCTTGATAATGTATCCATCAATGTAGGTGGCATTATGTTGGGTTGATCTATTATAAAATCTGCGTGCTTATGGGCTATAACTACACCATCAGAATAGCACGAATATTTAATGGTGATGTTTGATTTGCGAGTGCTTTGTATTGGGATTGTGATTATGGATTTGTTTGTTATTGAGTCTATAAGAGTGGATTCAATATCATTATTGTTATATAAGTAACGAGTAGATTCTTGGTCAGATATTTTATGAACAATAACACTATCTAGTATCGTTTCAGGAGAAGTCATTATGGTAATAGTGTATTCTCTTTCATAGGAAGTGTTACTTGGGAGTTGACATGAAGAGATTATAAAAAGTAGAGAAAGAAGTAAATATTTATGAAAAGACATAGGTTGCTCGTATGTGTACGTAAAGAAAAAGTATGATTTTAAAGGTAGAAAAATTTTATGTAAATAAATCTTTACAGTTGAACGGGTAGTTTGTGGAATATGGCCGATAGGTAAATACTGTAAACTGATAATTGTTTTATTTCCAAATAAAAAAGCACCCCAGGGTGAGGTGCTTTGAAAATGTGACAATAGTGTGGAAGATTACTGAATCTTAACTGCTTTCATGATATAGAGCCCTTCAGATGTCTCTTTTGATGAGTGCAATAAGATGTTTTTTGATTCAGACTGTGCTTCGAATTGTGTAACGACATTACCAAGTGCGTCAAAGAGTGATACCGAATAACGGCCTTCTTCTTTTACTTTGATTGCTGTGGCTGATTGCGTTGGAGATACTCGATACATGAGTGATGTACCGCTGTTGGTATTGGTGTTATTGAACAATGCACTTGTTTCTGAGCTTTCTTCTTGTTTCTCTTCAGAAGATTCAGCTTGTGAAGACTCTTCTCCCACTTCTTCATCACTGGATGATTCGCTCGAAGATTGTGTGGCAGATGAAGGTTCAATACTTGAGCTCGAGCTTGAGACTGTTTCGCTTGAGCTTGAAACGGCTTCACTTGATGATTCTGGTTCTGAACTTGATGATACTATTTCAGTAGGATCAAAGAATTCAACACCTCGTGATTCGCCATTAACTTCAAAAGTCAGGTCTTTCCAGCTTACAGTGCCACTGGTCCCGTCGTCAATTTCAGTGCCGAGCTCCAGTCGAGACACCCATAAGTCTCCAGAGAATCCAGCATTGTCAACAAGCCATTGGATAGTTTTTTTGACATCTAAAACCCCGGTATAGTTATCGACACTTTTCCAATCTGCGCCATCGCCAGTTCTAAATTGATAATATCTCCATTGAGGGCTTTGGTTTGGAGGCCAGTTGTCATCTTGGTGGCAGAGGCGGTAGTTTTGACCACTCAAATCGAAGCCGCCACCTTTGTTACATTCCCATCGCCCACCATTCCATCCAAAAAAGATCATGAGTTCTGCGTAAGCCTTATCGTGATTTCCCGTAATTGGGTGTTCCTCTGTAAACCACATCTCAAAATTTAAGTTCCATGATCCGCCATCACCCAATGAAATTCTGTAATCATTGATGTCGATACTCATTGAATTAATATTTTTAATTTGAATGGGGAGTAAATCAGTTGAAGAGTAGTCGGGGGTTGTTACTAAATTTTTTGCTGTTCCAAAAGGGTGGACGCCAAACTCAATTTCAGGATAATCTGGTTTTCCACCACCTCCTCCACAACCATATCGATGGAAGTCATAACCAAAACTTCCATCGTCACGTACAAAGCTGGTGTACTCTGAATTGCCGCATCCGAGCTCTTTTGAGCCCCAGTTGTTGTTTATGAGTCTCATATCCCCTAATTTAAACCAATCAAGTGGTTCGCTTGTCTCTACTCCTTTTTTGGTGTTCTCTACGCCCATTTCATCGGGTGCGCCAATCGCAGTAGATGAAATTACAGCAATTGCACCTAAAAAGGCGCATAACTTGGTATGTCCAATCATTATTTTCTCCATGTAGTATGTTCGAGTTGTGTGAGCTCGAATGAGTATTGAGTGTTGTGTACTCGATTTGTTGTGTTGACAATTAATCTACACTTAAATTGGGGGAGTGTGGATGCTGTAAATATTACTTTTAGGAAGGTAATAGGGTAATTAGTGTTTTTTGTAAAATAATGTGGGTATACTCGATCTAGATGTCTTTCATATTTGCAGGACAGTAGACACGCATTCGGGGTTAAATGATAAAAAAGCACCTCATAATGAGGTGCTTATACAATGTAACGATTTTGTGCTAAAAATTTACTGAATCTTAACTGCTTTCATAATATAGAGCCCTTCAGCGGTCTCTTTTGATGGGTGCAACATAATATTTTTTGATTCAGACTGTGCTTCGAATTGTGTAACGACATTACCAAGTGCGTCAAAGAGTGATACCGAATAACGGCCTTCTTCTTTTACTTTGATTGCTGTGGCTGATTGCGTTGGAGATACTCGATACATGAGTGATGTACCGCTGTTGGTATTGGTGTTATTGAACAATGCACTTGTTTCTGAGCTTTCTTCTTGTTTCTCTTCAGAAGATTCAGCTTGTGAAGACTCTTCTCCCTCTTCTTCATCACTAGATGATTCGCTCGAAGACTGTGTGGCAGATGAAGACTCAATACTTGAGCTTGAGACTGCTTCGCTCGAGCTTGAAACAGCTTCACTTGATGATTCTGGTTCTGAGCTTGATGATACTACTGCTGTAGGATCAAAAAATTCAACACCACGAGACTCCCCATTCACATTAAAGGTAACATCGTCAAAGGTGACTGTTCCAGATGTCCCATCATCAATTTCAGTGCCGAGTTCGAGACGTGCAACCCATAGGTCCTCAGAAAACCCTGCATTAGCAACAAGCCATTGAAGTGCTTCTTTGACATCTAATGTGCCATTAAAACTAGTGTTCCTGGCGGCATCATTGCCCCCGTCGCCAGAACGAAACTGATAATATCTCCACCCACCCCAGTCATCTCTTTGATGGCAGAGTCTATATGTTTGGAAGTATTGATCTGTTTCACAGGGTACCCATCTATTTTGATTCCACCCCCAGAAAATCATGAGTTCTGCATAGGCATTCTCATGAGAGCCTGTTACGGGGTCCTGGTCAGTTAACCACATTTCGAAGTTTAGGTTCCAGCTTGCATCGTTTGTTAAGTCGATACGGTAATTGGTAATGTCAATTGTTAAGTTATCAATGTCTTTGATTTGTAGAGGGAGTAGATCTGTTGATGAGTAGTCTGGTGTGGTTACGAGCCCTTTATTTACTCCAAATGGATGAATACCAAATTCTATTTCGGGATAATCTGGTTTCCCTTTGTCGCCACCATTACAGTTGAATCTTGAAAAATTCCATCCAAAAGACCCATCATCGTTTACAAAAATTGAGTAATCATTGTTGCATCCTAGTTCTCTTGTGCCCCAGTCATTATTAATAAGACGCATATCGCCAAGCTTAAACCATGCTAGTGACTCATTGTCTGTTGTGTCTTTTTGGGGTACATTCTCAACTCCCATTACATCTGGTGCAGCAAGAGCGGATGTCGCCATGCAACCAGTAACAGCCAAGAGAGTAAAAACCCTTTTGAATTCAATCATCATTTCTCCATTTGTGTGCGCAAAATCACGCTATATTCCCGATACTAATCTATATAAAAACGGGGGTCTGTGGATTGAATTTTCAATGAATTTGTGCTTTATACACTAACTTGAGGGGGTGAAGATAATACATTGCAGATTGAAGGGTGCTAGATTGCATCGAGCTTGTAACTTTTGCCTAAGTGCTCAACAAAAGTTGCAGTGCGCAAATTGATGTAATATGAGTTTTTGGTAATAAAAAAGGGGCTCTAATAGAGCCTCTTTGAATTAAAAACTATTATGGTTTGCAATTAGTCCATTACACACCGTATTGAGAACCATAATGCAGATGGTGAAACAGATGTAGGTCTAATTACTGCAGTTGTATTAAAATACAAATAGTAGTTTGGGCTTCCATTTGATGTCCAGAAATTAGCTTGACCTAAATTTCCATGATGACCACCCTGGGAATGATACATGCCATGTGGTTTGATGTTAAGCCCTGAATTATTGTTGCCTGCACCACTAGACCACAGATCAGTAGATTTAAGTTCCTGTGCATTTCCGCTAACAGCAGTTGAAAGCTCATCCCATTCTAGTTTGCTTGGAATATGCCAATTTTCTGGGCATGCTCCTTGAGTCGTACTTGGGTTAGCATTACTTGTAGCATCACCATTAAGTGCGCCACTGTGGTAGTAAAATCTGCCGTAGGTCGAACAGTTCATTAATGAGCTATCAACACACCGAGAAGATCCAATTGGCGAATCAAAATCAAGGTTTTCAGACATCCACACCTGATTACTAATACGGACCATACTGTATGTTTTACCGTAGCCTCTTTTGTCTCTAAATTGTGAAATAGTAAGAGTGATTGAGGCGGTGGTACCACTACCATCTTGTGCGGTGGCAGTTAAGCTGGTAGTGCCAGGGCCTGTCATTGTTATTACTCCGGTTTGTGTAATTGTTGCAACAAGTGTGTTACTTGAACTCCAAGTAATCCCTCTATTGTGCGCGTTAGACGGGGTGGCTGTAGCAGCAAGAGTTGCAGCATCTTCGTACATTATCATTGAGAAGCTACTTCTATTAATAGTAATACCACTCACAGGTATTGGCGTCCATTTGGCATAGAGGGCAAGGTTAGAGGCTGGCATTGTGATTCCTTGACTCAATGTATAGGCTTGCACTCCATTTGCTGAAAGAGCCCATCCAGAAAGGGTATACCCGTTTTTAGTAAAAGCAGATCCTGAATTCAGTGTTACAGAAGCCCCTGTTGCTGTTGTTAAACCCGCTATAGAACCACTGCCTCCATTATTATTATATGAAACGGCTTGTGTGTTTGCAGTCCACATAGAATACAGACTCAAATTCCCTGTAGCAGGGCAGTTAATAACAGCGTCATTGGAATATGCCAAAGTGGTGCTTCCACCTGTAAGTGACCACCCGGTAAATGTATATCCAGCCCTGGTATACCCATTGGATCTCAGAGTGAGTTGTGTGTCTGTATCACATGATTGACCGTTCGTAGATCCACCAACTCCTGTTGATGGATATTTATGAAAGGTAACAGTATGGCTTTCTGCAGTCCAGATGGCATAGAGCGAGCTCCCAACAGTTGGCCATTGAATATCTTGTTGGTTTGTGTAAATAATAGGGCCATTTACTGTGGTTGCCCATCCAGAAAAGGTATATCCTACTTTGCTAAATGGAGTGCTATTTAGGCGCGTTGATACTTGCTCGGCAGGGGCGATTTGTGATTCAATTGAGCCATCGCCACTATTGGGGTAATAGGTAATGGTAATGGCATTAGCAGACCAAACCGCAAATAATGTTAAATTAGTAGGGGGTACTTCAATAATAGCTTGGTCAGTATATTCTACAGACCCTTGAGCTGTTGTAGACCAGCCTTCAAAGGTGTATCCTTGACGAGAAACTGAGCCACCATTTGGTGTCAGGGAAATGTGATTTCCTGTTTGGACGTACATGGCGGATAAAGACCCTGACCCACCATTGTTATTAAATACTATCAACTGAGTAAGGGCATTCCAAACTGCATAAAAAATTACAGGGCCAGCCTCTTTTATATAGGTGGCGCCTTCCGTAAGTTCTGCAGTCTGAGCTGATGTTGATCGTGCCCAACCGAGAAATTCATAGCCGGGACGGCTGTACTGATTCGCGGGGAGTGTAGTGTGTTCACCAGTCAGTGCTGTCTTCGCGGGAATAGTCCCTGAGCCTCCGTTAGCATTATAGGTAATACTACTAGAATTTGCTGACCACTTAGCGTATAGATTGAGAGATGTTGTACCCATTGTAAAGGTAGCGGTATTTGCATAAAGTACATCATCAGTTTCAGAGAGTGCCCAACCATCAAAGGTATATCCATTATGAGTAAAACTACAAGATGGAATTTCGTATTCAGAGTCGGTATTGGCACCTGATTGAGGCATGGTACCCGCTGCACCATTTGCGTGAAAAGTGATAGTGTTGAGGTTGGGTGCCCACTGTGCAAATAATGTTACTGGATTGGGGGGCATAGAATATTCAGCTTCATTCTGTATAGTTGCGACACCATTTTGTGTTTCAGACCAACCAGTGAAATGGTATCCGGTTTTAGTAAAAGTATGAGCAGGGAGGGTAACTATTGATTCAGTCGTTGCATTTATGGGGCTCATTGAGCCGACACTGCTGTTTGCATTGAAGGTAAGGGTGTTCTCGTGTGCCGACCAGCGAGCAATGAGTAGTGTATCTTGTGTGATAGGACTGTCTAAGAAGTTCCAATAGGTCGTTGCCGTGTCATGAGTTATCCAGCCGGTAAATGAATATCCACTTTTAGCAGGAGTGGCAGGTGCGTTTGCTCGTCCATTCAGTTTTATAATTTGGGTTGGTACCGATGCGCTTGCGCCATTATGATTAAATGTTACTCCATAATGCGGGATGTGAAGAGTGTCAAGAACAGAATTACTATCATCATCGATAGCTTTTAAAATAAAGATATGAGTACCAGCTTGTTGAAGCGTAGGGACGGCTGTTGATGTTTGAGTTCCAAGGTCAGTCCATGAGGTGTCATTGGGGAGTTGTAAAAGATAGCGCGATATAGATCCATACTGATCGGTCCCTGACCATGATAGGTAGAGAGAATCAACAGCAGGCTTGACAGTGTTGTCATAGTGCATTGAAATTACAGGTAGAGCGATAAGTACATCAATGAATAGCATTTGTTCTACTACATTGCCATCATTGTCGGTGATGCGAATCGATACAGGGAATTTTTCTTGAGCGGTTTTTGGAAGGACTATTGCAAAGGTGGTATCAGTACTTTCATGATATGAGTCAGTGCCACTTTTCCACTCCATAAGGGTAATAGTGCCATTGTTGAGAGTATCTAAGGCAGTGAATGAAATTGAGATAAGATCATTTATTGAACCCTCATTTGGAGCAGTAACTGATAAAAGAGGTTTTGCGTTCCATGGATTAAAATTATTTACCTGAATGCTGAGGGATGTGAGGTTGAATAATTGTGTTTGAAGCCCTGTGAGGCGTTCTTGAGCATCAAAGGCTTGCGTTGTAAGCGAATAGTTGTCTCCAGGATTGAGAATATCGAGGAAGCTTGTGAAATTACCTGAAGTAGGGTCGTACTGTGCAATGGTTGTGTCGGCCTGGATTAGATTGCCACCAGTAACAATAAAGGTTACACGGGTTACGGCATCTAGATTCTCTTTAAATGAGCCTGAAAAAGTAATGCGTTTTGTTTGGCTTGGGGTAATAGTGACAAAAGTGGTGTCTGAAACTGTGTGAAATGCGTCAATAATTGAGTACGTAAGTTGGTATGTTCCAGGGGTAGGGTAGATACAAGTCATGGATGTGATATTTTGTTGTATAGGGGCACTGTCTCTACATTTTGATGAGAACGTAATAGATGGGTCATCATCTGTCCAGACTGGGGTAATTGATACAGGGGTATTTATTGAGAGCGTAGCACTATCTTGGATAGTTATTGTAGGTACTTCATTGATTGGTTTTGCTGAAATTGAATAATCAGTACCAGTGTGAGTGACGCCAACAGTATCTACGGTAAGTACTTCCAATTGGGTCCCTATAAGTATCCCTTGGTTGAACGCGGCATAAGTAATAGAAACCTCATTGAGGAAATAGCCTTCTAAAGGGATTGCGCTTGATGAGCCGTGAGTCGCAATAGTGTCTATGATATTGTTAGGACTGGTGATAGTGGCGAAAATAGAGTCAGTAGTGGCTCCTGCTTCAATAGTATAGTTAAGTGAGAATGTGGTAATGGCAGACGAAGACAGTTGCTCATTATCAGAATTTTGATCTTCAAATATACAAGAAGAAAAAATGAGAGTAAAAATGGTCAGTAAAATCAGTTTAAAGTGTGACATGTGTACCCCAATTGTTATGTGCCGTGTTATGACGCTTACAAATTCAATTATGTGATTTGAATGTAAAGATAGGAATCACATGGGGGGTGTCAATGTTGAGGTGATGGAGATCACATAATGGGGTTATGTGTTGTAAATAGTGCTTAACATTTCTTTAGGTGTGAGATAAGGTTTGGTTGTTTGGGTTGTGCCTTTTTGGGGTACATCACTCACAACTGGGTATTGAATAAATAAAATAAAAAAGGGGCTCTAATAGAGCCCCTTTGAATTAAAACTATTATAGTCTGCAATTAGTCCATTACGCAGCGAATACTGAATGCCTCTGCTAAAGGTGAAATTGAAACAATATTTGTGGTACTGGAATTGTAAAATCTAGTTTCATAACTCGGACTTTCATTGGAACTCCATAATTCTGAGCTAGTATCACTATTCCCTTGGTATCCGCCTCTTGAATGATACATACCATTTGGAAGTAAGTTGAACCCATAGTCATCAGTTCCAGGAGATGTAGACCAGCGAGTAGTTGATTTTAATTTGTTCGCATTGTTGTTAACAAATGTAAATAGTTGTTCCCATTCAGATTTACTGGGTATGTGCCAATGGTCTGGACAGGCACCTTGAGTAGTACTTGGATTAGCGCTACTCGCTTGGTCACCATTTAAAGCTCCAGAAAACCAGTAGAATCGACCATATTCTTCTTCGCAGTTATAATCTGAACCGTCTCGACATATGGAAGAGCCCGTGGTAGGATTATATGTTAAGTTGCTAGCCATCCATACTTGATCACCTATTCTTACCATTTTGTATAGGAGGTTAAATTCCCTATTGTCTTTAAATTGAGATACTGTAATTGTTATAGACGCTGACACGCCACTATCGTCATCAGCTGTTGCAGAAATAGTTGTTACACCTGGACCAGTTACTGTAATAATTCCACTTGTAATAGTTGCAACATTCGGTGCACTTGAGTTCCAAGTAAAATCTGTATTGTGGGCATGTGTTGGGTAAGCTATGGCAGATAGTGTGCTTGTGTCTCGATACATTATCATTGAGAAACTAGTTCTATTAATAATAATACTCGTTACTTTTATTTCCGCCCACTTGGCGTAGAGAATCAAATTGTTTGCTGGCATAGTAATAGCTTGTGATAATGTATAGGCAATAGCGCCATTTGCTGATGTTGCCCAACCAGAAAGAGCATAGCCGCTTTTCGTGAAAGTAGATCCTGAATTTAGTGTTACAGAAGCCCCTGTTGTCGTTGTTAAACTCGAAATGGAGCCGCTGCCCCCATTACTATTATAGGTTATAGTTTGAGTATTTGCAGACCACATAGAATACAGACTCAAAGTTCCTGTAGTAGGGCAGTTAATAACAGCGCCATTGGAGTATGCCACAGTGGTTCCCCCACTTGCGAGAGACCACCCAGAGAATGTATATCCAACTCTGGTATACCCATTGGAGCTAAGAGTCAGTTGTGTACCTGTATTACATGACTGAGCGTTTGTAGCGCCTCCAACACCCGTTGTTGGGTACTTATTGAACGTAACTGCATGACTTTGGGCGTTCCACACTGCATAGAGAGTAATTGTCGCTGTAGGCCAGGTGATTGTTGCCCCATTTTGATGTGTGACTGTACCACCTTGAGTTGTTGCCCAGCCAGAAAAGGTGTACCCTGATCTGCTGAATGGAGTTGTTTTGAGTGCTGTTGCTTGGTCGGCAGTACTGGTTTGAGTTTGATCAGGGCTTCCTGCTCCATCTGAATTTAATCGAATAGTGATAGAAGCGGCATCCCAAATAGCATAGAGCGCCCGCGGAGCTGTAGGCCAAGTAATTTCATCACCGGTCTGATAATCCGCTGTTCCATTTGTTGTCCATGACCAACCACTTAATGTGTAACCAGTGCGAGTAATAGTATGGTTTGGAGCAAGTGCAGTTTGAGAGCCTGCCAGGGCACTTTGAGTTGCAGAACCACTACCGAGGTTGGGAAGGAATTGTAATGCAATAGTGTTTGGCGTCCAGACTGCATAGAGAGTTGTAGCAGAGGTAGGCCAAGTTATTTCTTGGCCACCTATGAAGTCCGCTGTTTGTGCTGTTGTAGAATAAGCCCAGCCGCCAAATTGATATCCCGTTCTAGAAAAGGTATTAGGAATAATTGAAATTCGACTATCAGCAGTGCCTGTTTGTGTACGGTTATTTCCTAAGCCACCATTAGCATTGAGAGTAATATCAATACTACCAGCGGTCCACACAGCATAGAGCGTTGTTGTGTGGGTGGGCCATTGGATCTCGGCTGTATTAAGATAGTCTACTGAGCCTCCGCGTGATAAAGACCATCCAGAGAACGTATAGCCTGTTTTAGCAAATGTATGAGAGTCAAGTTTTGTATCGCTGTCAGCAAGTGCAGATTGTGAAAACACCGTTCCAGAACCAGAATGTGGGTTAAAGTGGATAGTAACGAGGCTCTGTGTCCATTTGGCAAATAAGGTGAATTGTGTTGTCGGCCAAGTAATTTCCTGTTGCTCAGCATACTGAACTGATCCATTGGCACTTGTAGACCACCCTTGAAAAGCATATCCCTCTTTGGTAAAAGAGTTTGACTGGATATTTTTTTGTTGATCTGCTGTACCTTGTTGGGTGGACACATCACCACTACCATTATTGGCTTCAAAGCGTATCGGTACTAGCCCGGCACCCCAGACCGCATAGAGACTCAAATCTGTTGTAGGCCAGGTGATTGTTTCCTCATCAGTGTACTCAACAGCTCCTCCTTGGCTCAAGGCCCATCCTGCGAGGCTATAGCCTGCTTTGGTAAAAGAATTAGATTGTAGGGCGACGTCTGAATCGGCAGCTTCTGTTTGCGTTCTGTCGGTTCCTACGCCACTATTTGCGTTGTAGGTAATGATGGTATTCCCCGCAGACCATTGTGCATAGAGGGTTGTATTAACCGTAGGCCACACTATTGATGCTCCAGGACTAAATTCAACTGAACCATTGAGTGTTAAAGACCATCCAATAAAGGTGTATCCTTGTTTGGAAAACGGATGAGTATCTAATGTAGTCTGTGATTCTGCTAAAGCATTTTGAGAGGTATTTGCTCCGAGTCCTGCACCTGAATTGTAGGTAATAAGAATAGAGTTTTGTGACCAGATTGCTTTTAGGTTGAGTCCACCAGCTGAGATAGTCACTCGAGCTCTGGAATTGTATTGAATACCACTAATCACTTCTTCCCATTTTACAAAAGTAAATCCTTCACGGGTAAAGGTGTGAGGAGGTAAAGAAAAGCTAGCGCCAGTTTCAGTTACTATATCAGCCATAGATCCCGATCCACCATTTGCAGTAAAGGTAACCGATTGCTCTACAGGTGTCCAAAGAGCATAGAATGTTTTATCTGCTGGTCCCATTATATACGTTTCACCAGGGTTATACTCTACCGATGTAGCGGTAGGGTACGATGCCCAGCCTTTGAAAGTATAGCCACTTCGTGCTATATTGCCTTTTGGTGGCATAGGGTTAGGGTCATCGGTTGATGCAATTATTGATGAAACAGATCCGGTACCCTGATTACTATTGAAACTAAGAGTATGGGATTGAGCTTCCCATTTGGCCCAGAGATTAATGTCGGTAATACCAACTGAAAGCTGATCTCCGGTATTGTATTCTACAGGCCCTTGGCTTGAAGTAGCCCAGCCTCTATAGGTATATCCATCTCTGACATAATCACAAGTGGGAACCGTAAATGAGGAATTCGACGCTGCAGAGCTCGATGGCATGGTGCCACTCCCGCCATTTTCATGATACGTAATAGTATTCATATCTGCCTTCCATCGGGCAAATAATTCGAGGTCTTCTGCGGGCATGGTGATCTGCTGCTTATCTTGATAAGCGAGTGATCCATTGAGTGAAATGGACCAGCCATCAAAGAGATAGCCATCTTTTTCAAAGAGATTGGTAGAGAGTGATAGCGGGTGAGAAGTATAGGCTCTTTGCTCAGGCATAGTGCCACTCGTATTATCATTGCCATTGAATTCTACTGAGTTCTCGATTGCACTCCAGACGCTATACAGTGTAAAGCTTTGAGCGCGGATTGAAATTTGAGCACCATCATTGTGATCAACATTTCCGCCTGAAGTTTCTGACCAGCCTGAAAAAGTGTATCCAGTTCGGCTAAAGGTACTGAGAGGGATCGTTACCACGTCATCGGTATTACCAGTTATTGAGGTCATTGACCCACTACCACCACCACTATTAAAGTCGATTGCATTTTCATTAGCACCCCATTGGGCATAGAGGTTAAGGTTGCTGTGTCCAAAATCAAAGTCAGCATTATCATCGTACACAACTTGACCTTGTGAGCTTGTTGACCATCCAAGGAAACGGTACCCGCTTTTAGTGAATATATTACCATCAAGTGCAATGTATTCGTCTGAAAGTACTGTTCTATCACTCATTGAACCATTGGTAGCACCATTTCTATAGTATTTGAGTGTGTGTTGTTTCGGGCTCCAAAGAGCATAGAGTGAAACATCTTTAGCTTCCATGGTAAATAGTTCACCATCAGTTTTACTTATATTTCCTTTAGGGCTGAGCGACCAGCCTGCAAAAGTATAGCCATCTTTTTCAAAAAGGTTGGGAGAGAGTGAAGATGTTTGGTTCATTAATAGTGCTTGTTGATTCATTGCGTTCTGACCAGAATTAGCTTCAAACGTAATTCTATAAGTGTTAGGGTTCCATTGAGCCCAGAGTGTTACATTAGATGTTGGCATAGTAATTGAAGCCTCATCATCAAACTCAATAGCGCCTTGTGCAGACCGTGCCCATCCAGCAAATGAGTGGCCGGATAACGTAAACTCATTGTTTTTTAGGGTCACCTGTGCGTCTGATACAGCCTTCTGTGGAAGCATACTATTGGTGCCACCATTCGGATTAAAGTAGATGTTGTTTGTTGTTGGCGTCCAGGTCGCATAGAGAGCAATATTTTGAGTCCCCACCTGAATGTCATCTTCATCAGAATAGAGTGCTGTGCCGTTTTTGCTCGTTGCCCATCCATCAAAGCGATAGCCTACTTTAGTGAAAGTATTTGTAGGGAGTACGGCAATATGGTCTGAGAGAACGTTCAGTGAAGGCATTAATTCTGAACCACCATTTGCGTTAAAGCTAATAGTATTTGCAGTTGCGCTCCACACTGCGAAAAGAACAGTATTTGATATGCCCATTGTAAAATTTGTGGCGCCATCAGAATATATGACTGAGCCATTTTGAGTAGTAGCCCAACCCAAAAATGCATACCCTGCTCGAGTAAATCTGTTTGGATTCAGTGTGATTGTTTCATCTGATGATGCGTATTGAGTATCCATAGTGCCATGAGTAGCTCCGTTTCCGTCAAAATCGAGGCTATTTTCATTTGGCTGCCAAACAGCATAGAGAGTAATGCCATTAGGATCCATTGTGTAATCAGCTTCATTAGTTAGGGATACGGCACCGGTTGGCGTAACTGCCCAACCCGTAAAGTGGTATCCTGCTTTAACAAAAGCACTGACTGGTAGCGTAACTACATCGCCTGTGGCAGCAGTGACCGGTTGCATGGTACCTGCTCCACCGTTTTCATTAAAAACGACAGTATTATTAAGAGGTTGCCAAATTGCATAGATTGTTTGTGTAGCGACACCCATGGTAAATTCTGCAGCGTTATTATAAATAACACTTCCTGTAGGCTCAGTTGACCAACCGAGAAATGCATATCCCGCTTTTGCAAAAACATTAGATGGAATTGAAATAGTGCTATCAGTTGGTATCTCCAATGCGCCCATGATACCACTTCCGGTATTGGGGCTAAAGATAAGACGGTTTCTGTTAGGCATCCACGTAGCATAGAGGGTTGCACCCGTTGTTCCCATTGTGTAAGGGGTGTTATTTGCAATAGTGTATGCATCGGTGGCAGAAATGGCCCATCCAGTAAAGTGATATCCTGCTTTAGTAAAGGTGTTTGGAGGGAGTGTTGTTGTTGAACCTGTTGATGTTTCAATAGAGCTCATAGTTCCTGTTCCACTATTGGGATCAAATTGAATAGTGTTGTTAATAGGATTCCATTTGGCAAAAACTACAGTATCTTGTGAAAGGTGATCGGCAGTGAAATTCCATTCTGTAGCCGTATTAGATTCTTTGTACCATCCACCAAAGGCATATCCCTGTTTGGTCGGTGCTGTTGAAGGTTCAGGTATGATTCCCCCCTGCTTTACCATTTGATCAGTAAAAATTCCATCCCCGCCATTAAGGTTATAAGAGGCTAAGTAGTGTGAAACGGTTATGGTGTCAGAGACTGTGTTATGGTCATCATCTATAGCTTGTAGAATATACTTGAATGAGCCTGTTGTGTAATTAAAGGCTAATGATCCCGTTGTTTCTGTGTTAAAAAGAGTCCAGGTTGTGTCTGATTCTTCTTTAAGTGAGTAAGAGGTGATTGATCCAAATTGATCCGTGCCACTCCAAGTGAAAAAGAGGGAGTCGATTTCAGGGGATGTTGCTTCTGAATAAGTGAGTGAGACGACTGGTGCATCTTGAAGAATAGTAACCAGGGTGGTTGACTCAACAATGTTGCCATCATTATCAGTCACTTTAATTGTTACGGGGTAGTTGCTTTGTGCTGTACTTGGAAGTTGTAGTGAAAGGGTGGGCGAAGATGTTTCAATATAATCACCGGTGCCATGCTTCCATTCAGTAAGAGTGATGGAGCCTTGGTTGAGTGAATCACCAGAGTTAAAATACAGAGGAATAATGTCGTGTATAGATGCATTGGGAAGGGGGGTAATGGAAATCCATGGCTTGGCATTCCAGGCATCAATTGGAGGTACTGTTATGTTGAGAGATTGCAAGGTAAATGATTGTGTTGCTATTCCTGTAAGGCGCTCTTTTGCATCAAAGGCATTCATCTCAATAGCATAGTTTTGGCCTGGTCTACGAATATCAAAAAAGCCTTTGTAGGTGCTGTTAGCAATGTCATAGCTGATAGGGACATTTGTTGGAGCAAGGAGGCTGTCTCCTGTGATAATAATTGAGACACTATCGATAGATCCTCCGTTGGCAGAAAAAGAGCCAGAGAAGTTAACGCGCTTTGTTGGGTCGGGGTATGCTATAACAGTAGTTGTTGCTAAGCTACTATGAAACGCATCGGTTACCGTAAAGGTGGCGCTGTATGTTCCGGGAGAAGAATAAGAACATTCGAAGCTTGTAGAAGATGCTGCTGAAGGAGTAGCTGTTTCACTACAGAGAGAGG
Source organism: Fibrobacterales bacterium (assembly GCA_051532055.1). Lineage (GTDB taxonomy): Bacteria > Fibrobacterota > Fibrobacteria > Fibrobacterales > JAOPTW01 > JAOPTW01. The sequence goes on from JAOPTX010000021.1 coordinate 38,323, forward strand.
AGAATGTTACTGCAGCATCATCATCACTCCATGTAGGAGTGAGTGTTGCAGCGTCCCCAACCATTACTTTCAGAGTATCTGGGAGCGATACTATTGGCTTGAGATTTACAGGCTTTGCATCTAAAGTATAATGAGTCCCTACTGGAGTAAGGCTGGCTGTGTCAACCACAAAGGTTTCAACCTGTTTGCCTATATAGGTGTGTGCAGTATACAGCTGATACTCAATGGAAATAGATTGACCCAAAAATTGTTCAATAGCAATGTGCTGTTGATTGGATTTGACCTTTAGGGTATCACTCGTTGTTCCGGTAGTAGTAATAGAAACTATTGAGTCGGCATTGGTGTTCATCGACTGTGTTTCAATGATGTATGCAAGGGTAAATGAAGAGTTTTGTGAAGATGATGCTGAGTCTTCTGCTTTTTCTGGATCATCAAATATACATGATGTCGAAAGGAGAGCCATCATGGCTAATATAGTAAAAAGAATATATCGAAACATATTACTCCTGTTTGTTAGTGTGTGTTTTAAAGTCCCAATTGTGCTTACAATGCATAGAGAATATTCAGGGTTAAATGTAGCAAGGGCTCGATGAGTGTCAATTGGAATATTGGTGTATGTGAAAATGCTCACATTGGTGAACAGTTGTTTGTAAATAATCGTTTACATTGATGCTGATATTAAAAAAGTGGTGTATACAAATGGTGCCAAAAAAGAAAAGCCACCTCGAACGAGGTGGCTTTGAGATGTTTTTTAGTTAATTTAGATTGTTAATTCTTAACGCACCGTATACTGAATGCCTCTGCAACAGGTGACCAATCATTAAATGTCATTTCATTATTGGCACTTGAAATGCCTACATAGTGATTAAGGCTGTGGTTTGAGGTTAGAAAATATGCGCCCCTATTGTCATACAGATGCCCGCCACGTCCATGATACATACCATATGGCGTTAAGTTTAAGCTGGACTCATTGTTTCCTGTATTGTCGAGCCACAAGTCGGTAGATTTGAGGGGTAGTGTACTGTTGCCTACTGTGGTATAAAGTTCTTGCCATTCGAGTTTGCTTGGAAGATGCCAGTTGTCAGGACAGGCGCCTTGGGTAGTACTTGGATTGGTATTGCTGGGAAAGTCACCATTTAAAGCCCCACTAATATAATAGTACCTACCAAATTCTTCACAATCTACATCTGGTGCACATACGCTACTGCCAGTTGGTGAATCATATACGAGGTTTTCCGACATCCAGACTTGACTGCCAATTCGAGTCATGTCATAGGTGCGCCCAAAGCCCCGAGTGTCTCTAAATTGAGAAACTGAAGCGATTGCTGACGCTGATGCCCCCCCTCCATCTGCTGCGGTGGCAGTGATTATTGCTTCTCCAGGTCCTGTTGCAGTTACGACACCTTGTTGATTGATGGTTGCAACGAGGGGGTTATTAGAAGACCAGATTATTTCTTTATTTGGTGCATCTGTTGGAAGTGCTGTTGCTGTTAATGTCATCATGTCACGACCCATGATCATAGAAAAATGAGTGATGCTAATCTCAATACTGGTTACGAAGGCGGCTTCCCATACTGCATATAATGTTGTGGGTGATGATGGCCAAATAATTCTTTCGTTGTCAAGATAGGTAACAACTCCACCTGGAGATGTACTCCAGCCAAGGAAGATATGGCCATTTTTTTGAAATTCATTTGATATGAGATTGGTAGAAACGTGAGCAGGTTCTGATTGTGAAGGCGTATTTCCTGTGCCACCATTAGGGTCAAAGGTCGTAGTATATAACTGTAAGCAATGAGTAGTATTTACACCGCCATCACGTGTCATAAGTTCCCAAGAATCACCATCATAGAGACAGGAAATTCCTGAACCTATCCAATAAAAAGCTTGATTTTTTGTTGGGTTTAGAGGTTGTTGAGTAAATGCACCAAGCCATTCAATACCCAGGCCATCAGTACCGTTGTGGCCGTCAGTACCATTGGCACCATTGGTACCATTTATTCCGGCTTGTCCTTGTGGTCCCATATGGCCCATAGGTCCTTGTTCGCCACGGGCACCTGTATTGCCTATTGCGCCAGGGAGTCCTTGATCACCAGTGTCACCTTTAGTTCCTGGAAGACCGAGCTCTCCTTGTTCTCCTTTGGGGCCCGTTGCACCAGTTTCACCAAGTGCAAAGGTTTCCCATGAACCATTTTTAAATACAAAGCTCTGCCCTTCTGAGCTATGGTGAAATGCTTCACCTTCAACGGGGGCGTCAGGGTATTGGTCGAGCTCTCCAAGCCATGATACAGTAATGCCGCGTTCGGGGGCTTCGACTGTATACACTTCAAACTCATAGAGTGAAAAGCCATATTGAGTTGCTCGTGAAATGAGTTCAATATTAATATAACGGTATGATCCATATGAATCGGTGTATGTATCGATGCCGCCATTACTATTGGATGTTGATTTTAATTGAGTCCAAGTGCTATTGTCATTGGAACCATGGATTTTGTATGAGTTTCCATAGGCAGCTTCCCATATAAGAACTATTTTTTCGATGGGGTAAGACTTGCCAAGATCGAGCTTATACCACTGGTTGTTGTAGAAGTTTGATGACCAACGCGTAGTCATGTTGCCATCAACAGCCTTGGAGGGGCTTAATGAGCTTGACTCACTACTAGAGGCGGTTGCTGATTTATTACCCGACACTTTAATAAATGTTTGTGCGGATAGAAGTGATGTTAATATACATAAAAAGAATAGAAGGGTTCTAAACTTAGGTTTGAACATAGGGTTCTCCTGATAAGTGAAATGTTTAAGGATGCAGTGTAATGATATTAAAAGATAATGCTTACAAACTGCATCCCAAAATTAGTAATAGATGGCGAGATGTCAAATGGCCTGTCAGGTGATGTGATGAGGCTCACTTTGTGAGTGATCTAATAGAACAATAGGTTCACCCAGATATCTTAAGGAGAATAGACAATTCTCAAGCCAACATATGGATACCGGGTATTCATATCCACATCTAAATAACTCTTCATGTCATGTTGGTCAATATCCGCAGATGACCCACCTTTTCCGCGGACTACAGTAGGAATTGTTATTCCACTTTCAGTTGCATGGGTCATTTCTGCAACATTACTCGCAATATCGTAAAGCCCTGCGAGGTTGGGGTTGAGAATGCCTCCAGGTTGAATGATTCCTGAATTATGAGCATATGAAAGAGATTGAGTACTGAGTGAATCTCCCCAAAAATAGTAGATGTCTTCGTAGGGAAGGTTGTAGGCATAGGCGGCCTCCCATTCTGATTGGGTAGGAAGTCTAAATCCGTTTGCGGTAGTATCGATAATAAGACCTTGAGTGATGCCGTCAGCTTGAAGGAATACTTTTTCCCCATCAAGTTCTTCTACTGATTTATAAATATAGACAGGGGATCTGGATGTTTTAGTGTCAGTAAATGTGAGTAGATTACAGTACTGAATTACTTCAATAAATGTGATATTAGTAACAGGGTATTGTGCTAGAGAAACATCAAGTCTACTTGGGTCAAGTTTTCCCCAAAAATCAGCATGGGTTACTTCAAGGCGAGCGACATAGAGTGAGTCACCAGCAATAACGAGAGGTGCATACGGAGTTTGACTTGATTGTTGGCGTTTGAGTTCTTTCGATGCTTCGATAACAAGAGTATCTGGGTTTGGTTTAATGAGGCGCCCTGAAAATAGTGGGTTTTTAAAATCATATTTATTCTCATAAAAGCGTGAGAGGTAGATGGAGTCATAGTTCATTGAGGGGAGGACTTTAATGTAATTATTGTAGTTTTGAACGGTAATAGGTTTGAGAAAAAATGAGTCAAGTACTTGATTGATTATTTCTGATTTTTCAGTTTCTGAAACATAACTACTGAATGCATGCTGGGTAGTGAGCATGGTGTAAAATTTTTGTGATTCCGTTGTAGGGTTAGCGCTTAAGCTGTCTATAATATACTGCTTAAAAAGATCATAGGTTATAGTGGGCTCATTTACATTGTCGCTGAGAAATTGTTTTAGGGGAGTTACCGTAAGCGTAGGGTCATCAGTTGTATTATCTGTCTGGCCCGCAATAAATGTTTTTCCAGCATTGACCAAGGCTAGCCCTTTTGAATAACTTGTGTGGAGTACGGATATCTTGTCATCCTTACGAGCCTCAAAAGAGAATGTAAGAGAATTCACTCCCGTTGAAGTATTGTAGGCCAAATGGGGAGGTGCTGATTTACTGGTATTGGAATAATATGTTTTTTGAGGTTGTTGAGTGCCATTAATAGTGATGATAAATTGAACGCTATCTAGTTGAATATTGCCGGCAATTGTTTGAGAGAATACATATTCTTGTGTGGCACTTGTATCAGAGTTTAAAAGATCACATCCAAAGAGGGTGATAAGAAGTGGAATAAATAGTCGTAGTATCATAATATCTCCTGCTTACAAAAGGCTTATAGCATGGGTTTACTGAGTAGTCAAATAAAAACAGAGTGAAATGTAAAAAAGAAAAAGAGTAAAATCAGCCCCTTAAGAGAGATTGGCTATTTAAAATCAGGAATTGGAGTACCCCTAAAGCTTCTTCAAAATGTCATTATAAGCGTTAATAATGTCTTTTTGCTTGATGGTCGAAATAATTTTTCCTTCACTGTCTACGACGGGGAGCTCACCAATTCCATGGCGTAAAAATGCCTGAAGTGTTGTATGGAGGTCCATATGCTCGTAGAGGAGTTGGACTTTGTCCATCATATCGTCGACAATAACGAGCTCTGACGCTGACTCTTCGAAAATGACCTTTCTGATGGTATGGGTGTCTACGAGCCCGATAATAGTGTCATCATTGTTCACTACGAGGAAGAGATCTTCATCGGTGTTTGCCATGACTCGTTCAAGTTTTTTAAGACTGTCCATTCGGTTGACCCGAACAATGGGTCGAGAAGGATCTATGACATCTTTTACCATGAGGTTTTTGAGTACATCAATATTCATGTCATTGCGGTGTGCGCGAGATGAAAACTTATTGTGTACTTGGTTTTCGTAAATCGACCATTTATGAGCAAAATAGATGTGTATTGCTGATGCAATCATAAGAGGGGCAAGCAGGTTGTAGTTACCAGTAAGTTCACACACCATTACAACTGTGGCAACCGGTGCGTTAGCTGCTCCCGCAAAGAAGGCTCCCATACCTACTATCACAAAGGCGCCGGGTTGTGTAACGATTTCGGGGAAGAGTGCATGACACGTATAGCCAAGAGCGCCGCCAAACATACCGCCAATAAAAAGCGATGGACCAAATACGCCCCCTGAACCACCGGATGCTACAGTGAAGGATGTCGCGAGGATTTTAACAACAGATATGGCAAGGAGTGTAAGGACGAGCATGGTTGTTGAACTGCCAACAGCAAGGTCACCTTGCATGGCATCAATAAGATAGTCCCAGCCGCCAGAGATGACTTCGGGGCGAATATAAAAAATGATTCCTACGGCTAAACCACCCACAGCAGGTTTAAACATGTTAGGGATGGGAAGTTTGGCGAAAAAATCTCTAATTGCATAAAAGGTTTTTATATAGACCCAAGAAAAGGGGGCGCAGAGCACACCAAGAAGGCAGTAGAAAACAAGTTCTTTAGGGCCGGTAAAAGTGAACTCCATTAGATCGCCAAACACAGCGCCATACCCAACAATACTTGCGTATGTAGTATAGGCTACAACAGAGGCGATAATAGAAGAGAGAAAACCATCGGATTCAAAGTCTTCTTTATAGAGGATTTCAACACTGGTAAGTGCGCCACCCAGAGGGGCTTTAAATATTGCACCAAGGCCAGCTGCGGTGCCCGAAAGCATGATGAGCCGTCTCATCTTAGTGGTAACGGTGAAAAGTCTGGAAAAAAGAGAGCCAATACCCGAACCAATTTGTGCTGTGGGGCCTTCGATACCTGCTGATCCACCAGAAGCAATTGTGATAATAGAGGTTATTGCTTTAACAAAAGGGACTCGTTTACGTACGCGCCCACCTTTGTTATGAAAATTGTCAATCATAGCATCGGTGCCGTGGCCGGCAGTTTCTGGTGCGAGCTTATAGACTAATATACCTGAAAGGAGGCCTCCCAGAGTGGGGATGATAAAAAAGAGATAGCGGGGAATAAGGGCGGTCACATCAGAGCCCCAAGGGGCGACTCCTGCAAATGTTCCGAGAATATGCTCCACTGACTGGTCGAGAATAAAATGAAATACTACAGCTGCGAGTCCAGTTATTACACCAACTCCTGCACTAAATAAAAGCAGAGGGCCAGTATTAGAAATGATCCTCGCCTTTTTAATTGCTTTACTTACATCGAATGGTTGTTTCATTTATCCGTTCTTTTCGGCATCCTCAAACTGTTGTGCCTGGATTGCAGTGAGGGCAATAGTAAATACAATATCCTCTACTAGTGCACCTCGTGAAAGGTCGTTCACTGGTTTTGCGAGTCCTTGGAGCATAGGTCCAATTGCTACAACATTTGCAGAACGCTGTACTGCTTTATAGGTAGTGTTTCCAGTATTGAGGTCAGGGAAGATAACAACGGTCGCTTCTCCTGCAACTTTACTGTCTGGTGCTTTTTTCTTACCCACAGATTTAACCATTGCAGCGTCATATTGCAATGGACCATCAACAAAGATTTCTGGGCTGTTCTCTTTTATGAGACGCGTCGCTTCAGTGACAAGCTCTACATCGACGCCTACTCCTGAAGAACCTGTAGAATAACTAATCATGGCAACACGTGGATCAATGCCAAAAAACTCTGCTGATTGAGCACTGAGTGTTGCAATCTCTGAAAGCTGTTGTGATGATGGGTTTGGGTTGATTGCGCAGTCGCCAAATACTACTACTTGATTGGGGAGACACATGAAAAAGATTGAGCTTACCATGTTTGCATTAGGTGCAGTTTTAATAAGTTGGAACGCTGGTCTTATGGTGTCGGCAGTAGTGTGTACTGCACCAGAAACAAGGCCATCGACATGACCTTGTTGGAGCATCATCGTACCAAGTACTACAGTGTCTTGGAGTTGTATTCGTGCTTCGAGTGGAGAAAGCCCTTTCTTTTTACGGAGCTCTACCATAGGTGCTACATAGTCATCGATAATAGTGTTTGGTTCGATGATCTCCATTTCTTGCGGAAGTACTAGGCCTTGCATTTCTGCAACCTCTTTAATTTCTGCAGGATTACCAAGAAGTACACAACGAGCAATTTTTCTTTTGGTACAAATAATAGCGGCTTCAATAGTGCGTGGTTCGTGGCCCTCAGGTAACACAATACGTTTCTGATATTCACGAGCCATCTTGATAAGATTGTTTCTGAAAGCAGGTGGAGTAATACCAGTGCTTTTTTCTGTGCTAAGAAGTTGTTTCAGCCATGATGGATTGATGTGTTTAGCCATGGTATTCATTGCTTTTTCGGCACGTTCAATATCGTCATTAGGTAATTGAGAGTTTTTGCGTGCAACGGATTCAACAACACTAAATAATTTTTTAGAGCTCCACATTACAGGGAGACCTAACTTAAAGGCTGCTTGACAAAGCTTGAGTACACCTTTGCTTGGATAATTTTTACCGCATAACGCAATACCTGCGAGTTTTATTTCATTTTGCTCTGCCATACAGGCAGCCAATAGGTCTCCACATCGTTCATCAGACGTCATAATAAGGGTATGTTCTTTAAAAAGAGAAGTTAATTCACCTATAGAACTTGCCCCTACTTCAATATGTTCAATTCGGCGATTTGTCCAGTCGCCTTCATTAATTATTTCACCGGAAAGGGACTCAAATATGTCTTTTGTTCTTGGTGTGGCAATGGTATTGTCCCAGCAAAGAACGCCAGAAAGGGGGACTGCGCTTTTTTCGAATGCGCTGTAGAGAGACTCTATTCTGTCTGAAGTGTTGTGTGCTGTGTGATCTTTATTGATAAGATAACTATAATTTGTAGCGCTTTTTTCTGCGCCAACTTTATTCACAATACAGCCAACAACATAATCAGTGGAATCACCAGTAAATTGTCTGTTCGTAATATTCACAGATTCAACAATTTCTTCTGGGGAGTTTCTTTCTTCTGCAATGACGAGGATAACTTTAGCCTTGAGAGCTCTACAAATGAGGTTATTAAGACGTTGGGTATAAAAAAGAGTTGCACTAGAAGCGATGCCCTCAATGACAACGGCTTGGGAGTTTTGAGATATCTGATCGAACCGTTCAACAACCATCTCCATGAGTGTTTCTTCATCACCATTACTAAGGTATTGCTCTGCTTCAATGAGACTTATAGGTGAAGGGGTATTTGCCTTTTCAATTGAGTTGAGTAATGTAATTGAACGGTCGTTCATTGCATCATCTTTTGTGTGCTCAGTAAAAGGTTTAAAATAACTGACTGAAACGCCTTCGTTTTCAATTGCGCGGTAGAGGGCGGTAGTAGTAGACATGAGGCCAACATTGTGGCCCGATGGCATAGTAAAAAGTATCTGCTCCATGAAATCGTATCCTTGTTAGAGAGGGGGTGGACTAGCTGTTTTCGATCACTTCGATAGTGTCCATTGTAATCATCAGTTCTTCATTAGTTGGGAGCACATAGGCAATAGTACTTCCTTCTTTGGTAATTATACCCGTATCAGTTGAGCCACCGTATCCGGTCGTTTCATTCTTTTCTGAATCTAATTGGAACCCTAATATTTTAAGCTGTGCAATAGTAAGTTCCCGTACAACACGTGAGTTTTCGCCAATACCGCCAGTAAAAACGAGTGCATCAAGTCTGTCGAGTGATGCACTGAGGGCGAAAATATGTTTTGCAAGGTTATAGCAGTAGATGTCAAGGGTGAGTTCGGCTGCTTTATTTCCTTTCTCACGTTCACTGGTAATAGTTCTCATATCGCTATCAATACCAGAAAGTCCAAGGAGTCCACTTTTCTTATTCAGGACATTAGTGATTTTATCGAGGTCCCATCCTTTGGTCTTTTGGATAAACTGGTGGATTGATGGGTCGATATCACCTGAGCGGGTGCCCATTACGAGACCGGCAAGTGGGGTTAAACCCATGGTGGTGTCGACACTTTTTCCATTTTTTATTGCAGTTGCAGAACAGCCGTTACCCATGTGGGCAACAATAACACCGCTGTTTTCTGGGTCAAGTCCAAGTTCTTTAATAGCATTAATAGAGACAAATTTATGTGAGGTTCCGTGGAAACCATATTTACGAATACCGTGATCTTCGTAGAGCTCTTTTGGTATCGCATACATAAATGCTTTTTGCGGAATGGTTTGATGGAACGCAGTATCGAATACCGCAACCTGTGGTACACCAGGGAATACTTTTTGAGAAAACTTAATACCATCAAGGTTCGCAGGGTTGTGGAGTGGTGCCAAGTCGCTTATTTTTTCAAGTTCACTAAAGTTGGCTTCAGTGATTTGTGCAGAGGCAAAGAATTTCTCACCACCATGCACTACGCGGTGCCCGACACCATAAATGTCTTTGGCGTCAATATTGTTAGCTTCGAGAACTGCAACGATTTTCTCAAATGCAGCACCTTCTTTATTTGGCAGGGTTTCAGAAAATTTTTCACCCGTTTGCTCAAGTTTCCAGCCAATCTCCGGTGTTTCAGAAATGAGTTTTTCGGCTAAGCCACTCATGATGACCTGTTTGCTCTCTTTTTCGAAGAGAGAGAATTTTACTGATGAACTGCCACAGTTGAGGACAAGAATATACATGAAGGCTCCGGGTATTAAGTTTGATGCAAATATAGGTTTCTGTGTTGATTTACAAACTAGTAACTGGTTATTTGTTAAGAAAAATTGTTGTTTTTTTGCTGTTTTCGCGTTATTCCTTCACACATGTAGGAAATGAATTGTGCACCTTTTTAGAGTACTTTAATGGCAGATAGTATATCGATTTTGATTGGTATCTGCAATGAATTTTCTATTATTGGAAAAAAATGTCATTGGTCTCACTGGAGTGACCCTGGCGAGCACTATTAAAAAAGAGAGTACTATGAGAGACCAGTTCGAAAGTCCCCTAATTAAGCGTTATGCATCTAAAGAGATGAGCTTTATCTTTTCTCCACAGTGTAAATTTCAGACATGGAGAAAGCTCTGGATAGCACTTGCTGAATCTGAACAAGAGCTTGGTCTTGATATTACGGATGTACAGGTTGCAGAACTTAAGAAGTATGAAACCGATATTAATTTTGATGTTGCCGAAGAGGAAGAGAAAAAGCGTCGTCACGATGTAATGTCTCATGTACATGCTTATGGTGTTCAGTGCCCTACAGCAAAACCAATTATACACCTTGGGGCAACTTCTGCCTATGTCGGTGATAATACTGACTTGGTACAGATGAAGCAAGCACTCATTTTAGTGCGTCAAAAGCTTTCTGTTGTGATTGAGAATATGTCTACATTTGCTATGAAGTATAAAGACCTTCCACAATTGGGGGCTACTCACTTTCAAGCGGCACAATTGACTACTGTTGGAAAACGTACTTGTCTTTGGGTGCAAGATCTTATCATCGATTTTGAAGAGATTGATTTTCTTATAAAACAGCTTCCATTTCGCGGTGTTAAAGGGACTACTGGTACACAAGCAAGTTTCATGAAGCTATTTAATGATGATGGTGCAAAAGTAAAATCTCTAGATGCAAAAGTAACAGAGAAGATGGGTTTTGAAAAATGCCTCACTATTACGGGGCAAACTTATACTCGTAAATGGGATGCTCGTGCTAATGCGGTTCTTTCAAGTATTGCACAGTCGCTCTCTAAATTCTCGACAGATGTGCGCCTTATGCAGGGAGTTAAAGAGCTTGAAGAACCATTTGAAAAAGATCAGATTGGTTCATCAGCAATGGCTTACAAGCGTAACCCAATGCGCTCTGAGAGAATTGGTTCACTTGCACGCTTTGTAATGGCGCAAGTACAAGCAACAACTTTTACTCAAGCGACTCAATGGTTTGAGCGTACTCTTGATGATTCGGCTAATAAACGTCTTGCAATTCCAGAGGCTTTTCTTGCGATAGATGCTATGCTTATTATCTCAGAGAACGTTACTTCAAATATGGTAGTGTATCCTAAGATTTTAGACAAACGTATTCAGGCTGAACTTCCATTTATGGCGACAGAGAACATCATAATGGCGCAAGTGCAAAAAGGTGGTGATCGTCAAGAGCTTCACGAAGATATTCGTGTACTCTCTATGGAGGCAGGTGCTAATGTGAAAGTTGAAGGTGGCGAGAACGATCTTTTAGAACGTATTTTGAATAGCCCTAAATTTGATCTTACTCAAGCAGATCTCGATGAAATTCTTGATACTAAGAAATTCGTTGGCCGTGCTCCAGAGCAAGTAGAAGAATTTGTTTCTGAAGAGGTGCTTCCTCTAATTAACAAATACTCTGACTGGAAAAGTGTCGTTGATACTGAAATAATTGTGTAATTGGCCAAAATAGTGTAATTTCAAAGCCTCACCTTTATTGGGTGAGGCTTTTTTTGTACTTGGTTCATAAAACATTAGCAGAATTGTAATCATTCAGAGGGGTTGGGTTAAAATCTCCTCAAAACTCAAAAATTACATGTATATTTTTAAAGATCGACTTAATAACACACCCCTTATGTCAAGATCAAGAAACATAACCAATATTGCGATTATCCTACTGCTCCTTATAGGGGTAGTGTTGTTTGCGGTGACTAAAATTCTTGAACAATCAAATAATGAGGCAATGGAATATTCAGATTTTCAATTGGAAAACATTGAGACAATTGATACTTCTGCAGTATTGGATTATACCTTTTTAGGGGAAACTTCTGATGTTGTCACCACAATTTATAGTTTTCTTATAGAACCCCAAAGTCATGATGAAAAGTCAATTCTTAGATTAGCGCAGGTAGTCAATAAGAAGCATTGTACTACAGGCCGTTGTACGATGAACATTTTTGATAATAAGCGTGCGTATTCTCTTTATGCAAAGCGATTAGAATTGATCAAGAATGATTTTGGGCAGGACTATGGAACAGATGCTCATAAATGGGCCCAACGGAAATGGGATAAGCAGAACTATGTGTTTATTGCTGATCATCTTGTGGGTGTCTACTATTTCGGTGGTGATATATTTTATTTTCCCTATCGAGATGACTACTATATTAGTCTAAAAGGGCGAAAAGCTGCAAAAAAGAAGCCTGTAGTAGTGACTGATTCTATTACTACAAATATCTAGTATTCGTACTATCGTAAAAATCATACTTGTTTTATAAAAATAATCATAAGTGCTCTTGACTCTGTACTATGGTACGGAGTGTATATTTTATAGAGAAGAATAAAATGTAAAGAGGCGCTTGATGCTCATTAGTGAGACTGCTAAACTGGCAGGGGTAAATATTGAAACTATCCGATACTATGAACGGCAAGGTATTTTAGAGGTCCCTCATAAGCGGGAGTCGGGCTATCGAGAGTATACTCAAGAAGCAGTTGCTCTCATTCAATTTGTTAAAAATGCACAAAATTTAGGTTTTTCCCTGAAAGAGATTAAAGGGTTACTTGCCGTTAAAGTTGACCCTCAATCTGATTGTGGTGATGTGAAGCAAAGAGCTCTTGAAAAAATTCTAGAGATAGAAGAGAAGATTACTGCACTTGAAGCCATGAAAGGCTCTTTAGAGATTATAACAAAGAGGTGCAGCGGTAAAGGCCCCGTTTCAGGTTGCACTATTTTAAATGCTATGGAGCATGAGGAGACACGATAATGGATTTGTTAAAAGAGATTGTATTGGTATTTGTTGAAATGGCGCCCTACTTGGTGTTTGGGTTTCTATTTGCAGGAGTCCTCCATGTCTTTGTCAAAAAAGAGGTGATATTAAAGCACTTGGGCGCATCCTCTGTGGGTTCAGTAATTAAGGCGTCGCTTTTTGGAGTGCCCCTCCCGCTTTGTTCCTGTAGTGTGATTCCTACAGCCATATCCCTTAAGAAAAGTGGTGCTTCTAATGCGTCAGTACTCTCATTTCTACTATCAACTCCTCTTACTGGTGTGGATAGTATTGTTGCAACCTATGGTGTACTGGGGCCAGTATTTGCTATTTTTCGACCAATCGCTGCTTTTCTTATCGGAATTATCGGTGGGATAGTTGCCCTTTTTGTTAAGACGGATGAGACAATTGTGGTAAAAGGTGAAGAGAGTAGTTGTTATAGTGGTGATGACGCTCAAAAAAATACTTCAATTGAAAGCTGTTGTAGTAATGAGCCTGAGACCGGAGAGGTTAAAGAGGGGGACTCTATTCCATGGCTTTTACGAGTTGTCGAGTCTATTAAAGAGATATGGACCTATGCATTTAAAACTCTTCTTGATGATATTGCCTTACCACTCATAGTAGGGGTAGTGATATCTGGAGTAATATCGTGGGCTTTGCCAGATAACTTTTTTGGAGATTTGGCTCTCCCCACTATGGTGCAGATGCTTATAATGATTGTTGTTGGTGTTCCAATTTATATATGTGCTACAGCCTCACTCCCTATTGGGGCAGCCCTTCTTCTTAAAGGACTCTCTCCTGGCGTCATTTTTGTGTTTCTTGCTGCGGGCCCCGTTACCAATAGTGCTACTATAGCATTGATTATTAAACAATTTGGCAAAAAGTTTTTTGCTCTCTATTTTGGAGTGATCGCAGTATTGTCGATTGCCTTTGGCTTATTGCTCGATGGCATTATAGAAACTTTTGGGTATGTGATTGAACCTATGATGGGGCATCATGGAGAGCATGGGCCGAGTGTTCTTTTTGTTGCCATTGCTGTAGGGTTTGTAGTCCTGCTGATGGGCTCTCTAAAACGTAAATTTATTCCTAAAAAGCGTGAGAATGGTAGTTGCTGCAGCCAATAGTTTATTAGTTTGACCTCAATGAATAAAAACGGATTACCATTGCAGAGGAAATAATTATTTAATTCTATTGAATTTAAGGTTTAAGAAAGGCTTGCTGGTAAATTAGTGAGTTCAATGTAAATTATGTAAACTTTTGGCGCTATTTTATGTAATTATCTCTATACTTATATCTGTAATAGAAACCGAACATTGCTAATAGTGTTGTAAAACAAAGGAGGCTATGATGGAGGCATGGAATATTACTGGAAGGTACTGCAGCTTAGAGATTAACAGCGAGCAGGAGTCAGTTTGGTATAATACTCAAATTGAACCCGAAAATGAGATAGGGAACCAAACTGATACAGTAAATCACGATTCAATTAACTAACAAGCATTCATTATATAGAACATGAGAAGTGGCCCAGCCACTTTTTTTGTGCCTATACTTTACTCGTGCTTTAAAAGGGTGGTTAGAATCTGAGAAGAAGAGAGAATCTACCTTGATTGTTACGGACATTATTACCTGATAGGTCTTGTATACGGCCATAATCAACTTGAAAAAAGTCTGAAATCATAACGCCAATACCAATATCAAGTTCTTCACGGTCACCAGAAGGGTCAACCATATATCCACTGCGCACTGCAAACATATTTTGATAGGTATATTCAACGCCCGTTTTAAAAATCCCCTCTTTGACAGATTGCTTAAATGTGTCCCAATTTGAGTTCTCTAATTGAGTATTGGTGACATTATCAAACTGATCAGGGTAAAACCAAGCTTTCCAGGCTGAAATGTAGAATGGATCAGGTTCGCCTGTGTCATTATAAGAAAGAGTGGTACGGTCATAATCCATGGTCGCTTGAAGCCTATGTTCAGCAATATTGATTATTTCGTAGGCGAGACCAATTCTCCATGTGAGGGGGAGTGGGTCAGTATTGTTGGGTTTGTTGTAGTATACTGCAGGGCCCATATTAAAAAGCCCAAGTCCAAAATTGAGGGTTGGGATCAAGAGGTCTTTTGCGAGATAACTGATGTCAACAGCATATCCGGCACTGGTAGCAGCATTGCCTACTTCATTGGCACCAGACGAGAGGTCTGAGTAGAATGTTTTGAAGTTGAGTCCGAGGGATGTGAGAGCTGATAATTTGGTTCCATATGAAAGCCCGAGAACTGATTCAGTACTTTTATAGCTGCTTCTCACCGAGTTAAACCCGTCTGTTGTCTCTGTAACACCTAAAGAAGCATGATGGAGTGAAACGCCAAGAGTGCCCCAGTCGCCAAGAGGGATAGTAGCCGTGGTATAGACATGCCATAGGTCAGCGATGCCGAGAGCCTGTAAAAGCTGTTCGTAGTAAAAACCGACTTGAATTTCTGAAGTTTGAAATTGTTCAACACCAGCACCTGTTATCAGCCAAAGCTCTTTCCCCTCAGAGATAATATCGTATACTTGATTGCTATGAAGGCCATTAAATGCATGGTAGTGTTTCCAGTCGCCATTGGATTCAGGTTTAAGGAGTGATTTCTTTTTAACCAAAAACCGTTCTGGGAAATGTTGCCATACCCCTTTGTCTGTTCCGATCCATATACTGTTATGAGGGCCGATGGTAACAGTGTGGACTTTGTTTTTTTCAAATAGAATCTGTTCCCATTTTTTTAGAGTAAAGCGGGAGACACCACTTTCATGAGCAACCCATACTTCACCGAGGCTATCAATTGCAATTTGTCGAGGATCGAGATCGATAAGGCCGTCTTCAAGGTTATACAAATTCCATTTGTGCTTGACTTTAGGGGCAGCCCTTCCCCGTGAAACTTTTTGTTCGGTGAGTCGTGCAACTCCTGCCCCTTTTACGGATGCATACAGTTCGTTGCGTTCAGGAGAGTAGGCGAGTGCAGTTATATCCTGTGAAGGAAGTACCTTTCCCATGCGCTTAAATTTGCTATAGCGAAGTTTGTAGAGACCGTTATGAGTGCCTACCCAGGTCGAGTATTCATGTACCGAGAGGGCGGTTATTTTAAGTTTACCCAGTGATGTTTCGTAGTTTTGCCACTTATTACCATCAAATTTAAATAGGCCCTGAGTTGTACCCACCCATACTGTACTTTTTTTAGAGTTAAAATGTATTGCTGTGACGGAATCTTTAATCACTAAACTCCAAGGGAGCTTAACTTGAGTGAGGAGACGCTCCTCTTCGGGTGAGTAAATATTGTTGATTTCTCTTACTTTGAGAAGGATCTGGCTGAGGTCGTTGTTCGTTCCAATGAAGTCCCTCACAACTTTGCGAAGTGTATTGCCTTGGTGGAGCTCTTGTACATGGTAATCGACCCATTGCATACCATTGAAATGCTTGAGACCTTCGGGGCCTCCAAGCCATAACTCGGAGTGTTGAAAAAAGCCTGTATTAATGTTACTGGTGATGTGTGATGCGGCATTTATGGCAAGGGGTTGATCTAATGAGACTTTCCATTCGTCTGCAAGAGGGGCAAATGCGAGCCCTGCCGGATTCCAGTATGTGGCAAATGCATCATCAGGTAATGCAATACCTGATTCTCCCATGCCGAGTTGACGTGCACCAACAGGAAGGCTGAGAGTTATAATTGCAGAACCTTGCCCGGCTGCATGAATGAGAGAAGTTAAAAATAGAAGTGAAGCAATGATTTTTTTTATAAGTATCATCAAGAAATTACGCGAGTTGATTCCACTCAGGAATGCCGTATTGTCCATCCTGAGGGAGTAGTGGCTGCCAATCTGATTTGTCCTGATCTTCCCATGCTTCTTTACTAATTAGACGACAGGTACATCCAGGGTAATAGGGAGGGAGGAGTTCGGGGTTGTTGAATACTTGTTCACGTGTTACGTATGAACTTCGATTAAGAAAGGTACATATCGAGAGGTCTTTATCGGTCATTTCAAATTTATATGTTTGAATACCATTCTGGTCTCCTTCTTCAATAGTTTGAATAGAGAGATTAAGACTGTTTTGCCACATTTGAGCAATAGTCTCGATTTCTTCTGCAGGGAGCTCTTGATTCTCAAGGAATTGAACAATCTCTTTTGGGGATGGTTTGACCTTTTCAAGATCTTCACGTGGCGACTTGCGAATAAGTGAAAAAACACCGGACGTGTGGAGCGATGCAATACTTGATTCATCATCACCATCTTTTTGCATAACAATATATGACCCTATCCCAACAAGGATGATAGAGAGGATGATAATAAGTATGATAAATCCGATTTCCATTATTTCTCATTCATGTGAAGTTCAGCTTAAAATCTAACATTTTTAGTGGGAAATTCCTCTAGTCTTCTTAATTTTATAATCAATTAAGGAGGAATACCCTTAAGTGAAATATAAGTACCATTCCATGTATGAATAGGAAAAAAGGCGCTCCAAGTATGCGGTAATTGGTACATTTATGCGAGATATTGAAAAGTAACCAGAATAGGCAGTAGTTATTGACCTCTTCTTGATACAGGATACACTATGAAAAAAACGTTTATTTTAGGGGCTATTATTGCTCTTTGTGGCATTGCATTTCCAAAATCACCTACCCAAACTTTTCCTGATGGACTTACAGTAAAAACCCTTACTGTTGGCAAGGGCGAGACTGTGACCTCAGGGAGCTTGATTAAAGTGTTGTATGTTGGACGATTACAAGCAACCGGTGCAGCTTTTGATTCAACGATGAACACCCCCTTTGAATTTGTTTTGGGTGCTGGTACCGTTATAAAAGGGTGGGATTTGGGAATTATTGGTATGAAGCAGGGTGAGAAACGCCAACTTATTATTAACCCAAAACTAGGGTATGGAACACGAAATCTTGGGGTCATTCCTCCGAGTTCTACTCTTGACTATACTATAGAGTTAGTGTCATTTAAAAAGCCGCTCCCTAAGGACGCTTTTCCAGAACTATCATCCCTCGGCTGGAAGAAACAGGTTCCTGGTGTAAAAGTTGCCACTCTGACCGAAGGTACAGGAACGTCAATCTCTGCAGGTGCAAAAGTAAGTGTTCATTATACTGGTTGGTTAAAAGGAGGAACTCGATTTGATTCTTCTAAAGATATTATGAAACCACTTGAATTTGAAGTGGGGACCGGTAAAGCAATTAAAGCGTGGGACCTCGGACTTATTGGGCTTCGTGAGGGAGGAACGTATATCTTACATACCGAGCCACAAATGGCATATGGAGCAACTGCTCAAGCAATGATTCCTTCAAATTCTGAACTGGTATTTAAATTAGAGGTACTTTCTGTTGAAAGTGTTAAGCTTCCTTTTGCTGATGTTGTTTGGAGTAAAGCGCCAGAGGGCTTTGAGTATGCGATTCTCGAAAAGGGGAATGGTACGAAGGCGACTGTAGGAAAAACAGTTGTCGTGCATTATACTGGTTGGCTTCCCAATGGAACAAAATTTGATTCATCAGTTGATCGCGGGCAACCCTTCTCATTTCCTTTAGGGAGTGGCCGAGTTATTCGTGGTTGGGATTTGGGTGTAGCAGGGATGAGCCCTGGAGAAAAACGCATGCTTAAAATACCGGGTCATCTTGCCTATGGTGAGCGCGGTGCAGGAGCACTTATCCCACCTAACGCAACACTTATTTTTCAAGTTGAGCTTATAGACGTAAAATAGGATTATACGATGGAACAGGTATTTGAGCAGATCAATAGAATTATTACCAACGTCTCTTATGAAAAGTTGGGATTCAATGTAATGTACTTTGCTATTGCACTTCTTGTTGCCTGGTTGGCCAACACCCTTACAAAGCGCATTCTATTAAAGGTAATGGAGAATATTGCCAAGAAAAGTAAAATTACCTGGGATGATGTTCTTATTGAACAACAGGTCTTTAAGCGTCTTTCTCATATTGTACCAGCGGCGATAATTTATGGAAGTGCATCATTTGCATTCTCTGATTTTTATGAAATAGCTCATTGGATAGAGAAGATCGCAGTCATGTATATGGTGACAATTGGGGTAGGGGTCATTGATGCTCTTCTCAATACTGTATTGGTACTGTATCGTAAGGCAAATACTGAAACGCGTAAAGTACCTATTCGTAGTGTTATACAGATGATCAAGCTCATTAGTTGGTTCTTTAGTGGTGTCATTATACTTGCAGTGCTCCTTGATAAGTCTCCGATGTTTTTTATTGGGGGTATGGGTGCTATTGCAGCAGTTCTGATGTTGGTCTTTAAAGATGCTATTCTCGGTTTGGTTGCCGGCATTCAGCTTGCAACAAACCGTATGATCCAACTGGGTGATTGGGTAGAGATGCCTTCACACGGTGCAGATGGTGAAGTGATTGATATTTCACTGACTACTATCAAAATTCAAAATTGGGATAAAACCATAACAACGGTTCCTGCATATGCAATGGTTTCTGAGTCATTCATAAATTGGCGCGGTATGGAAGAGTCGACAGGGCGGCGTATAAAGCGCTCAATTAATATTGATGTTACTTCTGTAACTTTTTGTACAGATGTTATGCTGCAAAAATTTCGAAAGTATGCCTGCATCGCAGATCAACTCCCTAAAAAGATTGATGAGATACAGGTACATAATCAATCAATACCTGCAGACACCACAGAGATTGTAAATGGACGACGCCTAACCAATATTGGTATTTTTCGAATGTACCTCAATGCGTATCTTGCTGAACACCCTGCAATTGAAACGTCTCTGACACATATGGTGCGTCAGTTACAACCAACTGAATATGGAATACCAGTTCAGGTGTATGCATTTTCTAAGATTAAAGAGTGGAAATTGTATGAGGAAGTACAGTCAGATATATTTGATCACATATTTGCCATAGCCAAGGAATTTCATCTAAACATATACCAACGCCCTTAATTTCAACTTTAAACGAAGTACTTCTACGTTTTTTCCTCCTTGCGTACAAATGTACGCGGCGTCAAAAAATGCATTGAATTACTCCATTTAAAATTGAAACTTGCTGCTTCGACGCTACGCGTCATCAATCTCACCTTTTCACAACTGAGTCTTCAGGTATCTAGCACAGATTTCCAAAGGAAATCCAACGGTCTGAAAACCATCAAACATCCATATAAATTAGGGGCAGAGAGTGTTTAGATCCGAGACGCAGACGGTGAAGACGTACAATGGTACGTCGAATTGGCTGCAACGAAGGGGATGAGTACTCTCTTCGCCTAATTTCGGTGAAGCTTTTTGCGGGTTCCCAGCGGCGTCGGGAAGAAATTGATTATAGTGTATGAAGATATAACCATGGTCAGAACAGTGACAATCTGAATAAACTGCGATGCTTTACCAGATATGAGTCCATATTCGAGGGCAAAGAAAGCCATAATGAGTGAAAACTCACTGGATTGGCCGAGACGGTAGGAGATCTCTTTAGCGACTTTCTTGCGTTCGTTTATTGAACGGAAAAGGATGAGATATATTTGTGGCTTTAGGGCACAGAGAATCACGCCCAAGAAAATTGCGGGAAATATGATTGTTTGGGCTAAGACAAAATCGATTTTTGCACCAATAGTGAAAAAGAAAATAGCGAGGAAAAAGTCACGGAAAAACTTGAGTCCTTCTGCCAAAAAACGAGAAATTGGGTTATTTGCTAAGGTCACTCCGGCAATAAAGGCACCAATTTCATATGAAAACCCAAGGTAATGAGCAAGGAACGCAAGTGCAAAACACCAAGCGATAGTCCCAAGATACAGGACTTCATGATACTGGTCAACTTCGGCAATAATTTTTCGAATGACATAGCGTTCAAAGAGAAATGCGAGGACTACACCGACAATAAGAACAAAGGGGAGGAGATAGTAAGGGTAGAGTGATTGGGTATCGCTGCTTTTAATGAAGGTAATGACACTAACGGCGATGATATCTTGGATGATGAGGATAGAGATCGAAAGTGCACCCATGTGCTGTTGATGGAGGGTGGTTGTAGGGAGAAGTTTTACTACAAGAATGGTACTAGAAAACATGAGGGCCACCCCAATGACCATGGATTCAATAAAGGTAAAATCGATAATATATGAGAAGCTAAATATGATACACGAGAAGATGAGTCCCGAAAAGAGGGTGATATAGAGCATCTGTTTGTATATGTCTTTCAACTTGTGGGGTTGTAGGCCAAGACCCGCTAAAAAAAGAAGGAGAGTAACGCCGATTTGTGAAATCCCATTTAGGAAGTCCATCCCTTTTACTACGGCAAGTCCAGAGGGACCGAGAATAACGCCTGCGAGAATATACCCAATAAGAATAGGCTGTTTCATAAAAATAGCCATAACCGAAAGAATGCCACTTACAATAATGATGATTGAAAGTTCTGAAAAAATGAGGTCAATTGCTTGAGCCGCAGTTGGTGTTGCAATCGCTGTGGCCACAGCTGTAAGAGTGTCTGCTCCCATTGTGTTCAATTCCTTGGATCCTATGGGTCTATTGTACCATTTATTCACAAATTGTGAAAGAATAAGTACCTTTAGAGTTAAGATGCAATGATTTTTTAAATGGGGTATTGTGAGAAATAAGTTACATGAAATAATCTATGAAGCAGATACCCCTGCTGGTAAGATTTTTGATGAAATCCTATTGTGGAGTATTATAGTCAGTGTTCTCGCTGTAGTGCTTGAGAGTGTCGAATCAGTGAGTACCAATTATTATGAGTTACTTAAAGCTGTAGAGTGGTTCTTTACTATTCTATTTTCAATTGAATACATACTCAGACTGGTGGCAGTAAGAAACCCCTTCTCTTATGTCTTTAGTTTTTATGGCATTGTTGATTTTCTGGCCATTGTACCAACGTACCTGAGTTTCATAATTGCCGGTCCTCAATATTTTATGGCTATTAGAATACTCAGGCTTCTCAGAGTCTATC
Organism: Fibrobacterales bacterium; assembly: GCA_051532055.1. Lineage (GTDB taxonomy): Bacteria > Fibrobacterota > Fibrobacteria > Fibrobacterales > JAOPTW01 > JAOPTW01. Next base: position 60,028 of record JAOPTX010000021.1, read on the forward strand.
GCATTTTTAAACTGGTGCGCTATACTAATGAAGCTCGAAATTTAATGGCTGCACTGAGGAACGCCCGCAGAAAAATGACGGTATTTGTCTCGGCAGTCTGCCTTGTGGTCATTGTCATTGGGTCAATAATGTATGTTGTTGAGCAGGATACTCCAGGTTTTGAAAGTATACCTTCAAGTATTTACTGGGCTGTAGTAACAATGACTACAGTGGGCTATGGTGATGTGGTGCCCTACACTCTTTTGGGGAAATTTTTTACATCACTTATGATGATTGTAGGATATGGCATGATTGCGGTTCCAACGGGTATTATGTCGGTAGAGCTTTCACGAGTAGTGACCAATACTCAAGCGTGCCCTCGTTGTGGTGTTGAAGATCATTCAGACGATGCGAAATTTTGTAGAAAATGCGGAGCGACAATATGAAAGAGTTAGAAATGGCCGAAGTGGTAACGGTAAGCGAGATGCAGGGTATTGATGCCGCTGCAATCGATGGTGATTATGCCGTAGGCTATCATTATATGAAGCGTGCAGGGGAAGCTCTGTATGCGAAGTCATTAGAAATTATTGCTGATAATGGCCTTGAGGGTACCGTGGATATTTTCTGCGGAAAAGGTAATAATGGTGGTGATGGATTTGTACTCGCTGCCCTTCTGAAAGAGAAGGGAGTTGGGGTGCGCTGTTACAGTGTTGCCGCTGGCGGGAAGTTGATGGGTGAGGCTGCTCAGGCATTTAAGGATGCTATTGACGTGGGAGTTGATGTACTTCCTATGGATCCTGAAGTTATTGTCGAGTCATTTGTCGATACCTGCCTGATTATTGATGCACTTCTTGGAACAGGTATGAAGGGTAATCCTAAGGCTCCTCTTGATCAGGTCATTGGATACATTAATAATTCGGGAATATTAATTCTCTCTGTTGACTCTCCTTCAGGAGTTAATAATGAAAGGGGAATTCCGGGTGATCCTTGTGTTGAAGCTGATTACACAGTAACTATGGGTTTTGCAAAAGTGGGAAGTCTTTTTTATCCTCTGCGGGATTACTATGGTGAACTTACCATTGCGGACCTTACATATCCTGAAGATATTGTTGAGCAAGAGTCGGCGGCTCGTTATGTGATTGATGATACCATCCTAGAGATGGTGCCGTTACGAACTCCTTGGGGTGATAAAGTCGATCATGGTGTTGTATTAGTGTTAGCAGGGTCAAAAGGGATGCTTGGGGCTGCAACATTAGCATCACAAGCTGCTTTACGTACCGGCTGTGGAATGGTCCATCTTGCTGCGCCAGATTCTGCAATTGATACGCTTTCAATCAAACTTACCGAGCCAGTTCTCCATGGGTTACCGCAGACGGAAGCGGGAACACTATCTTTGAAAGGATTGAGTACTATTCGTGAATATGCTGAAAAGGCATCAGCACTCTGTATTGGGCCAGGTCTATCGACTCATCCTGAGACGGCTCAACTGGTAAAGGCTTTAGTTAAAACCGTTAACATTGGCTTGGTTATTGATGCTGATGGGCTCAATGCTCTTGCAGATTCGGTTGATGTTCTTAAAGAAGCGAGGGCAGATATTGTACTGACTCCTCATGCTGAAGAATACAGACGTCTTTTTGGGAAACTTCCTATTGGTATCGAAGAGAAAGTTGATGCTATTCAAGCAACCGCTGAAAAATATGATATTACGATCGTTTATAAAGGATACCCTACAATAGTGGCAACACCAGATTCGGTTTATTTTAATCCCTATGGCAACTCTGGAATGGCAACCGCAGGTTCAGGTGATGTTTTAAGTGGTGTAATAACCTCACTTATTGCTCAAGGGTGTAGTGTCAAAGAAGCTGCTCTTTTAGGAACCTATATACACACAACAGCGGGTGATGTAGCCGCTGAAGAACTTTCAGAATATTCCATGATTGCGAGTGATATTGTTGATGCAATTTCACAGGTCATGGTAAATAGTACAGGAATATATGGCTGATACAGTAATTGATGATAATGACATAAAACCGGTAATTATACTGCAACCCTTTTGGCATTTTTTCACGCTCTCACTGGTGAGTTGTGGTCTCTATCCCATGATATGGGCATACGGAATATGGGTGCAACTACGCAATGATAATGAGATGTATCACGATAAGTTTTTGAACATTATCTTACATCCTATTGTACGGGTACTATTTGACTGGCTTTTCTCATTTAGCCTCTTTAGGCATGTAACTAGCGCTGCAGTGAAACAAAAAGTTCTGGTAGATTACTCGCCTTTTCTTTTCGCAGCGGCCTTTAGTTTTCTCAGAATATTCAGCCAGCAGCTGGCCTTTCCGTGGCTTATGCTCATATTTATTTTTTGGGTACCTTACATTCCACTCTTCTTTACTTATAGAAAGTATCTTGAGGCAAAAGAGGCCGTTTGTGTATACCGATCGCGCCTCAGACTTTGGGAAATTATAATTTTGGTGTTAGGAGTCTATGGTAGTATGGGTATTCTCACCATGGCATTCAATCCCGAGCTTCTAAAGCAGGTACAAGAGATGTACGGTATAGTAAACTAAATCCCCAAAAAACATCAAAACAAAAAAGTCCCATTCTGCAAAGCAGTAGTGGGACTTTTATATATCATGTGAATTTTGTGGGAGGGTGGTGCTTATGCAAGGCGCTGAATCACAGGCATACTTATGAGTATGTCAAGGAGTCAGCAACGCCGCAATAGTATCGCCATCGCGCCTGCCCTCTCGGTCACTCAAAAATGCTGTCGCATTTATTGAATAACCTGCCGGGGTACTTGACACTATTCGTGTCAAGTTAATTAATAGCGGTAATGGTCAGGTTTATACGGCCCATCAACCGGTATTCCAAGATAGTCAGATTGCTCTTTAGAAAGAGTCGTTAATTTCACACCGAGTTTATCAAGGTGAAGGCGCGCAACTTTCTCATCAAGGAATTTAGGCAGAGTGTATACTTCATTTTTATATGAGTCATTGTTTTTATGAAGCTCAATCTGTGCTAATACTTGGTTAGTAAATGACGCAGACATAACAAATGATGGGTGGCCTGTAGCACAACCAAGATTGAGTAGACGGCCTTCAGCGAGAATAAGAACTGAGTGTCCATCTTTGAATGTCCATTTGTCGTATTGTGGTTTGATATTTGTTCTAACAATACCATCAAGTTTAGCCATTTGAGCCATTTCGATCTCATTGTCAAAGTGACCAATGTTACCAACGATAGCCATGTTTTTCATGCCTTCCATATGTTTTGCAGTAATGATATCTTTATTACCAGTTGTAGTAATGTAGATGTCTGCAGTTGCGAGTGCATCTTCAACAGTAGTAACTTCATATCCTTCCATTGCGGCTTGAAGCGCACAGATTGGATCGATTTCAGTTACAAGAACACGTGCGCCTTGACCTTTGAGTGATTGAGCACAGCCTTTACCAACATCACCGTATCCACAGATAACTGCGATTTTACCGGCAAGCATGACGTCAGATGCACGCATGATTCCATCAGTAAGTGAGTGACGACAGCCGTAGAGGTTGTCAAATTTAGATTTAGTTACTGCATCATTTACATTGATAGCTGGGAATGGAAGTTTTCCTTCTTCAGCAATCTGGTATAAACGGTGAACACCAGTAGTTGTCTCTTCAGAAACACCACGGATTGCATCACGCATTGTAGTCCAGCGACCTGGAGCTTCAGCAATAGTTGTTCTACAAAGCTCAAGGAATACACCCCACTCTTCTGAATCTGTTGCTTGAGTAGCTGGAACTGCACCAGCAGCTT
>JAOPTX010000022.1:0-38919 GCA_051532055.1 Fibrobacterales bacterium
GGGCCACATTGATGCCGGCAATCGAAAAATGCGACTGGGAGACAGCCGGATCGACTGCCCATAGGGTAAAAGGAGCTTCGCGTACTGTAGGGGCTCACCAATTTGCCCAAGTGGCCTCTGAAGTCGAAACTGAAGCTCGTAGTGGTGGTGTTACGGACCTTACATGTAAAAGTATTATCGAGGCTCACACCAGCCTCATTTTCGAAATAGGAGCTCAATATGGCAATGAGTGAATCTGAAATAAAAACGAAACGACTCCTTATCATAGATGATCAGTGGTTCATCCGTCAGACCATAGAAGATATGGCAAAAGATTTTATCTGCCGAAATGTTTCGAGTGTTGGCAGTGCTGATATCGCACTGGAACTGATACAAAAAAAGACCTTTGATCTCCTCATAGTAGACCTTGAGATGAAAGGTATTAATGGTCTTGAATTCATTAAACAGATTAGATCTGACAAAACCCGTCAGCCTGCCGATACCAGAATAATAATTATGACCTCTCATTCCGAACGTGAAATTCTTGGTTCAGCTATTGCTCTAGACATAAACGGCTTTATTGTAAAACCCTGTTTACTCCCTGTTCTTAAAGCAAAAGTTTTCAAAGCCTTCGACGAAGGTTTTTCAGTGCGCAGCCCTCTTGCCTATGAAATAATTGCCACCAATATCATTTCGGATTCAAGCGTAAATACAGAAGAGCCAGAGAGTGAAGAACCTGCAGGTGCAAAAGAACCTCAAAAGAGCTCCGATACCGACACTGAAACGGTCCAAGAACCACCATCTCCCGTAACTGCAACGATTATTGAAAACGGTAAAGAGGTTGAGGTCAACGTCCTCTCAGTATCTATCGATACTCTTGAGGAAGGAATGCAGCTCAGCAATGATATCAAATTCAATAACGGCGAAATATTGTTAAAATCAGGTGCTAGTCTTTCTCAACAAATGATAAACCGTATCAAAGAACTTAAAGATAATCTTCCTGAATCTGTGACCATAGCTTCAGTAGAGGCATAATGTTCCCATTACTTTTGACTCGCTCGGCAAACGGTCAACGCGCGCCGAACTAGTTTCTGCAAGAGCTTCTTCACTCATTTTAACAACATGAGATACATCATTTATCCATAATCACCTATGACTCGGAAGACCCCAAAAATAGGACTTACATTCCTATCTAACTATCTAAATCAGAATTTGGTACATAGGGAATATTTTTCAACGGTTCATTTTCCTCAATAGCACGATGAATTGCTTCACTCGTGTGGAGCTACCTCTACATGGTAAACTATAGAAACAACAAGAGGTCTTTTACTTTTTAAGTTAGCGTAGTATGCGAAGTGTCACAATTACCACCACTGTTCTTTTTAGATATTCAAAGACAAATGGATATTAATATCTTTTGGCATTTTTTTTAAAGTACCATTATCGAATCTCTGTACAGGGTTGCATGATCATATGGAATAAGTCAACAAATGTCAACACCCGATACCCCATTCAACCCACTATGCCTCCAAAGCATGCATAAATAACAGATATTATAAGAGAGATATAGAGTTAGTAGAAGCTGTGATTTGGGGGAATAATGAACGCTATAACACAAAAATTTGTGCGTATTTCATTAGGTGTAGGAGTATTGGGAATACTTTTAACGGGATGTTCAGACCCAGAGAATCTCACCAATACCTCCCCTACGATTGAGAGTAGCGAAACCTCCTTTACTGAAACAATTTCAAGTCAAGCCGTACAAAATAATGACTCCATACGAATCCCCGTTCTCTCTTCATCTGATAGTGTAGGTTCTTCTTCTGTCACGAGTTCGTCTGAGCAGCATAATGATACGTTGGAGGAATCACACTCGAGCCCCTCCAGTGACAGTATGCTATCTCTGAGCAGTAGTAGTAGTAGTAGTAGTAGTAGTAGTAGTAGTAGCACAGAAACCCATTTCCGGGACAGTATCATCATAGAAGCAGAAGATTATACTGATGCCTATGACAAGACTGTAGGAAATACGGGTAAGAGTTACAGAGAAGACAATGTGGATATAGGAACTTCAATTTCAGGACATGTTGTTGCGTGGGTAAGTTATGGTGAATGGCTTGAATATCAGTTTACTGTTGCCACTTCAGGAAGCTTTGATATTACGGCTTACACCAGTAAACGAGAACCCGGGGCCGCAAGCCTATCATTTGAATTAAATGGTACTTCTGTGGGCACTGCACCAGTAGCCATTACCGGTAGCTGGGAGCGGTGGCACCACACCACAATAAAGAATGTTGAACTTGTCGCTGGGGAGTCCAATGCTTTAAAGATGACGCTCGCCGGTGAAGGGTATAATATAGATTATATAGAGATCACACCATCTCACAATGAATCAAACCCGAAAACAGTCATCGAGCAAGAGTTCGTAAATTGGGGAATTCCTGGGTTAACTGTCCCCCATGGTTTTGGCGTTAATATCCATTTTAATGGGAGTAAAGAGCATTTCCCCCGTTTTGAAGAAGATCTTGATCTTATAGCCAGTGCAGGTATTAAAGTAATTCGACAGGACCTCTTTTGGCACTGGATTGAAAATGAAAAAGGAGTCTTGGTTTGGGACGGGTTTGATGCCTTGGTTGACGCCTGTGAGCAGCGCGGCCTCCAAATTCTTTTTATACTCAATTACTCAAACAAACTCTATGAAGAGTACATCAATTCAATCTATACACAAGCAGGTCGTGATGCTTGGACCCACTATGCCACAACCGCTGTTGAACGATACAAAGGCAGAAATATCGTTTGGGAGTTGTGGAACGAGCCCAATCTTTGGGTATTCTGGGAGCCTGAGCCCGATGTAAATGCATTTATGGCACTCCTCGATCAAGCAGTACCAGCCATAAGAGCTGTAGATCCCGATGCGATAATCATGGGGACCGCTACATCACACATTGATCTCGACTGGATAGAGGCCACCTTTATGAGAGGACTCATCAACTACATAGATGCGGTATCGGTACATCCTTATAGACATGAAGACCCAGAAACCGTCATTGATGACTACCACAGTCTCTATAGTGTCGTTAAGGGCTATACAGGAGGTCATGGAAAGCCCATCATATCGAGTGAATGGGGCTATTCTAATATCAATTGGGACAACAAGCCTCTTAATGATATGGAGCAGGCACAACGACTCGTACGGGAACTACTCATCAATGTCTCTATGGGGGTCTCTATGAGTATCTGGTACGACTGGATGAACGACGGTACTGATCCCAATAATAGAGAGCATAACTTTGGTATTGTAGAAAATGACCGTTCACCAAAACTTGCCTACTACGCCTACAAAACCCTCAATGAAACTCTCTATGACTATACCTTTCTCAGAAGCATTGATGCCGGTTCACCAGGAGTTTTCTTTCTAGAGTTTGAGAAGGGAGATGATCGCATCTATGTATTCTGGAAACAAGGAGCCCATCAGGTTCGGGATATCCAATCGAGTGTGGGCGAAGTAGAAATTGTAACAATGATGGGGGACCGAGAAGCGGTAACCTGGGACGGCTCTTCCTTTCCATATCTGTTTTCTAATAACCCACAGTATATGATTGTACCCGCTCAATAATAATGGTTCACCTTTTAGTAACTCAAGTGCTACAAAAAACACATAATTACCACCAGCATTTGAGTTTAAATCAGAGACAATACTTCTATTTGTATTAGGAGACATAGAGAAAACACACGAGCATCTTCCCCTCCATTCTCATTTATACTACTCACCAAACTGTTCATCAATATTGCGATAGATAACATCATAATAGCTATTTATCGATTCAGGGATAGTCTGTGAGAAAGAGATAGCCGTATACTGGGTAGGCGGTGGATTGTTTTCATCTTGGATAGCCCCCGGGACATATATATGGTGCCTTTTCCATTCTAGTTGGGTAACGCGCTTGTCTGTATAGATCCTATAGACCCCATACGCATCCGTAGTATCAACTTCAGTAGATCCATCCTCAAAGAGCGCAGTAACTTCCATTCCTTCAGTGCTAAAAATTGGACCATAGAAATCCCAATCCTTACCATACATATCTTCCTGATCTTCAATATCACCATCCCGACTTTCTCCCAAGAGTTCAACAAATACCCCGCTCAAAGTACAATCCGAACAGCGCACCTGTGGGTCAGAAAAAAGAATGTTCCTCACTCCATCAAATGAAACGACCTCTGTATAGTAATTTTTCGAGACAACCATCAAACCATCTCCTTTTACTACGTGAGGTTGATTCAAAAATTTATTTTTTTCTAATGCAAGCACTTCTAAAGTATCAGCATCTTTAAGATAGACCAAAGAAACGGTATCGAAATTCAATGAGTCTATAGCCCCAAAGAGTACTTCTGCACTATACCCCTGTCTAATACACTCTGCGATAACCTCATCCTTTTGTTCTTCATCATACCCTTCACACTCATCTCTCAAAAAACTTTTAAACTCTGACTCACACCCTGATACATTTAAATAATCATCGATAGATTCACAATAGTAATCATCACACCCGCCGTCATCACAGTCATTGTCATCTCCCCAGCAGTGCTCCCACTCATAATCAGATGTAGCTTCGCCACAAAAAACATCAGTTCTTCTACCCATTTCTTCACTTGAGTCATCGTACTCTTCAGAGCTTTCATCGACATAATCCCAAGAGGACTCTTCGGAAGACTCTTCAGAATAAGAGGATTCCATGGGGTCATTCCCCCAACAGTTCTCCCATTCATAATCAGAAACTGCATCGCCGCAATACACACCCGATCGTTTACCCCGCTCTTCACTTGATTCTTTGTATTCATTTGAACTCGATTCATCAAATTCCTCAGAACTTGAGGCAGAAGCACCTTCTTTTGAACCATTTTGATTAGCGGGAGTCCCAACAATGCAAGCATTGCACAGGACACATAGAGTGATAAGGAATACTATTTTTAAAAGATAGGTCGGTTGCATAAGCGATCCTCTCGGAGATGTAATTACTATTAATATAGAGTATTATCAGTCTTCTAAAGGGACTTAAATGTTACCTGTAGTAAGCGACATTGAGAAAACATTAATCGATTGTATTGGAATATTTATCAACCGTAATGATTCTAAAGGTATAAGAATTAATAGTAATCCTTATATTGTGAGTAGCATTGGATATATAATAGTTTTTGCCTTTTTTAATAAAGCATTCTATTTCAGACTCTTGCAACACCGTTAGCATCAGGCGTTCAATCTGCTTTTTTGAATAGGCCGTACCGAGCTTCTTGTTTATTCTTCCGTATACGAGTTCGGTGTAACAGTGCTTCTCTATAATTTCTGCTTTGTCAATATCCATTATCACTGACTCGCTTCACGAACATATCCAAATTTTAGATACTGACTTTGCTTGGTCACCAGTTGATGCCCCTCTTTAAAATCATAGTAGTCCTCAATCAATTGTGCCCGTAAACTATAATTCACTTGACTGATAATCACCCCTGTTGCGACAGCGGTATTCTTATCTGTTTTGAGTATCAAGGCATCATTTTCTAATTGAGGCAGCCATTCTAAGAACAGTTTTGTTTGATTCAATTCATTAAAAAAGGATGCATCTTTCAACTGAATGTGTTGTGACTTTGAGGTAATGAATTGTCCCAATTGATCATAAAAATAGACTTGGACCTCAATATACACCTCCCACTTGGGTACATTATCACCACCTATGGTATTTTCAATAAGGCGCAACTCCTCAGGCAAATAGTCATTAAAGGTGGGTACATCGATATCCAATACAATTGTGGGCCCTACATGTCTATTTTCTGTTCGGTAAAACTCTCCATCGTTGTCCTCATCACCTTCAACAAGTAAATACTCATTCATTGTACTTGGATCCATAACTGTTGTTCTAAAGCCCTTAGAGTCCTGCGCATCCCTATCAGAAATCACATCCCTCATCTCTTCACCATCAAACGTTATAAAAGGTTTTTCCCATGCGACATTGAGCTGTGAATTACCCGTAACATCAAATTGAATAGGAACTGCTGGATTCTTTTCATGAGCCCTATTGCCCACTCCATCTACAAAGGCAGCGCCATCCCTATACGCCAAACGAATGGAGTCATTAAAAAATAGTGAATCTTCTGTTAACCGTATAAACCATTCAAGGGTATGAGAGGGGTCAGTCTCAACATGAAATACGTCAGGAATATACTCATCGCGACTCCTGATAATAAAGTCCCTGCCTTCAGTGCGTACGAGAGGTTCCGACATTACCAATCTCAAAAGTGATCGATCTTCAACCATCCAGGCACTCACCACAATAGGCCCAATTGAATCAACCAACGGTACTGTTTGACAAAATGATTCATTCTCAAACTCTCCACACATTTCGAGAGTACCCGTTCCATCACTGTTATAGCCATTTGTTTTTGTTGCGGCAAAATAATCTGAGAATGAGAAGCCAAAGTCTTGATGTCTACTATTCTGACGAACCGTTTGATATAACGAATCGTCGGGGCTATTCCATACAATGGTTACAGAGCTCACCGATTGGCGTTCAGGTGAGTCTTCAAAATAAAAAACATGAATAGAGTCGGCACTGCCATCTCCATCAGTATCGTAAATAGCCGCTATTTCTGGTTTGGGCACTAAGGATACCGGTACCAATAATGAATCTTTTTGTTCAGTATCTCTCGAGTCAATAAAGGTCCCCACAATTTCTACTGCGTCATCAGTATACTCAGTTACATATTCAGAAAGATCGACATGGGTAGTAAAGAGTCCTGATGCGTCTTCAATTGCGGTAACCTCAATAGCACCCCCTTCAGGAAAGCTTATTGACACAGCGACCGTTGAATCCTCTATCCCATCATCGTCAATAGATATACTAACCTGCGCCATACTCTTTGAGTCTAGCACCAAACTAATGCCGGTAAAATATTCTCCAATGCTCACGGTCTCTTGAGCAAAATCTCGCGGATCATTGGGATGCTGCCAAAAGAAGGAGAGCTCCGTATCTTCTTTAATTTCTACAACCGAATTTTTTGAACGAATCGTTTCTTGAGTAAAGAGAAGGTCAACAGCCGTAGTGAACTGTACCCGCTCTCCTTTCCTATCAGAGCCTGTTTGGACACTCATTTCACTATCCTTACCCTTATTGGTATTCCATTCAAATTCAATATCATTGAGGTTCTCATTGGAAGTTTCTAGCTGCCCCCACAAACCGTCATCAGAACGCTTGACAGTGGTAACCGCAGTACCCTCTTCATCAACAACCGTTACCATTGATCGCTCATTACACAGGACATCAAAGTGATCATCACTCAAAGAGGTACTATACTTACCTGATTTTACTGCAATGGTAAACGATACCTCTTGTGAGAATGAAGCGTCATTGTACTCAACAGTCAGGGTGATATCATTATTCCCTGTATCAAGGGGCAATTCGTTATCAAAGGTTAACAGGACATTGTCATTACTTACTACGTCCTTACTGTCGAGCCGTGTACTTTGCAATCCGTAACCAGAAACATTTTGCAGCACTACAGACTCAAGTTCTGCACGCTGCTTTTCTTCGATATAGCTAATAACTTCAAGAATCTTGTCTGATATATTCGTTCCTCTCCTATCCTTTATCTGATTATAACTCCCCCCTGTAGTATCTGCCATTTCATTCATAAAACCATCGTAATAGTTTTCATCTAACAATCTACATTCTTCAGGTCTACTCGGTTCACTGTTCCCCAAGAAGAACATGTGAAACTCAGCCAAAGGTGTCTCACCATCTTTTTCAAAAAGTAAGGGAATAATTCTATCTTTGGGCTGACAAATGGTATTACCAGCGCGAGGAATCCCATCAGTGATAAAAAAGACATACCGGTTGTATTCTGCAGTGTCAATACTATTAAGAAAGGTTTTTCCCAGTTCAAGGGCACTTATATAATTTGTATAATACATCTCTTTAAGAGTTATTTTTGTTTTTAATTCAGTGATATTTTTTTCATTTGATATCAATATTTCTCTTGCATTGTTTTGTGGGGCATTTGAACCAAACTCAACATACCCCGTTAATGATTCAATTCCCTGCTTATATTTACTATTTAAGCTATCAAGACTCGTAATAATTGCCGAAGCACGTTTGCCATCAGGATCTCCTTCTGGGATCCCCTTGGCACCACTCATACTATTTGATTGGTCTAAAATAAACAGGATCGCAGGGGGTTTTCCTTGTGTCTCTTTTTTAAGGGGACACAAGACAATGCTCTCTTTTTCAAATCGTGTTGTATTTTCGGAAACCGCAATTACCGATCCATCCAACGTTTCAAGATCGAGACAACTGGTGTCAGTATCGCTTGTTTGAGTTACCAGCGAACAGCGTTTATCATCTTTTGAATAAAGAATACTACTGGATAGTAATACTAACAGAAGAAGTATTTTATACATGCATACCTTGTTAACAATGTAAGACACTCAATGAAGTGGTAGATACTTATGTACCTACGATTCATTTTGGTAGAATCGAACAACAGATGTACTATTTTCGGATTACTTAAATTTATTCTATTTAAGGCCATTCGCAATGAGTATCAGTAAATAACTGTTTATTTTACATTATCGACGCTTTTTCGGTAAGACTTCCTCAAAACAGAACAAAAACTGTCCAAATACATCGATTTTAGTCCCTACAATACAATGCCAATATCTATACCGAGTCGTAAGGTGCCTTCACCAGTGCATATTCTTCGTCTCCTAATATTTAAATTACCCATCCATCACCCGCTTACAAAAGCAACACATATACCCCTCATAAAAATGTATACTCTCTATATCACTTTCCACAAATAACTACACACCCAAGGAGCTTGGTAATGAAACAATCTTTTCTTACTACTCAATTCTTGTTTCAGAGTATCACCGTTGCAATCATTGCATTCGGTATCTTTCTCTACGTAAACCCTATTACTCCTACAGTAAAACGTTCCCATCAAAAAAGTCCTATCGTAAAAAAGATTAACAAATCCAAAAGGGTCACCGCTCCTCCTGTACTAAAGAAAAAATGTACCAATGGCATGCTCACCTATGTCAAAAAGGGGAAAACTGAACAGCTTCCCCTTATCCATTCTGATGTTGCCGTAACACTATCAGGGCTTCTCGCTCGAGTGACCCTTACTCAAACCTTTGTAAATAGTGATGTAAACCCACTTGAAGTTGAGTACCTCTTCCCTCTTAGTGAAAAAAGCGCCGTCGATTCTATGACTATGCGTACCCCTTCACGATTGGTCTATGGTATCGTTAAAAAGAAAGAAGAAGCCGAAGCAGACTATCAGGCAGCCCTAAAGAAAGGACAACGGGCATCAGTTATCCATCAAGTCCGCAACAACATCTTTAAACAAAAGTTGGGCAATGTAATGCCTGGTGACACTATTGAAATTACCATTAGCTATTTAGAAGAGGTCTCCTACGACCTTCATACCCTAAAATATCACTTCCCTATGACCATTGGTCCATACTTTACCCCCAACAGCAAGGATTCAACCACTCGTGATTCTATCGGCAAATCCGTTTCAACGCCCTACATGGCTGCCAAACATCGTGACGGCTCAACAATCTCACTCACCCTCAAAGTACACGCACATCCAGCCATACACTCATTTCACTCTCCGAGTCATCGTATCAGTACCACCCTTCCCAAAGATGGTTGGTACACTATAACGTTAAGTAGCCATGACCAAATACCCAATAAAGATTTTATGCTCGAAGTCCCCTATAGCAATAGTACGCCCTTGAGCCAGTTTACTCTTGAAAAAGGTGAAAAGGAGTCATTCTGGCATCTCACCCTCTTTCCTCAAGTAGAAAAGCAAACCACCACCCACCCACGAGATCTAACTTTTATCATGGATCGATCGGGAAGTATGCGTGGCTTTCCCCTTGATAAAAGTAAAGAGGTAATGAAACACCTCCTCAATACCATCGGCCCAGACGATCGGTTCCGGATAATTAAATTTGCGGGGTCCGCAATTGAAATGAGCTCAGTACCTCTTCCGGCTACTCCTGATTATATTCAAAAAGCACTGACATTTATTCAAGAGACACGTAGTAGTGGTGGTACCAGGGTAGTGCCCGCTCTTGAAAAAGCTCTTTCTTATCACATAGACCCTCATCGTGAACGAATGATCATTTTTATGAGTGATGCCTATGTGTCCAATGAAGCAGAAATCAACACCCTTATCAAACAGAAGATTGGTACCGGTAAAGTATTTACCCTCGGTGTTGGGTCAAGCGTCAATCACTCCCTTCTCCGTTCTATGTCAATAGTTGGCAATGGCTACTATAGTTATATTCGCCATGATGGTGATGCACAAAAAGGAGTAGCCGAACTCTATAAGCGCATGCAGGCCCCCGTACTTAATCAGCTAAAATTATCAGGAGATATTGTCAAAGGGTCAATGATCTACCCCAAAGTAATTCCTTATTTGGGTGGTGGCCAACCCCTGCAACTCACGGGTATGATTCCAACGAACAAACTCCCACTCAGTAGTTCCACTGGGTTTCTGCAAAAAATGATACAGCGTATAGCACCTTCCGATACCACTGTTACCATCAGTGGTATTTTGAGTGATAGTACTCCATGGTCAGAATCTTTACATCTCAATACCGCAGCCGAAGCTTCCATTGGCCTCTCGGCTCTCTGGGCACGAAAGAACATTGAACACATAGAGTATCACCAAGGGAAGTATACCCGCGGTGACAATATTCTCACCAAAAGACAAGAGAACCAAATTACCCAATTGGGTCTCAAATATCAGATCATGACTAAAAACACCAGTTTTCTTGCCGTTGAAAGCCTCACCGTCAACTATAGTGGTACGCATAAGACCACCACTCAACCCAATCATCATCCCGTAGGAGTAGCCCAATATATTACACCAGCACCACCAATGAGACCGCAACCTCGTAAGGCTCACTTCAAAAGCAGCGCTCGACATACTGCAAGCACACCAATGGTAATAGAAAAATCTAACTACTCCGCTTTAACAATATCAGGAAGAAAAGGCGTAAAAAGTGAGAGCTCGCATTCAGCATATCAAAGTAATGATTTAGGCACAATGCTCTCAGGCATAGTTGGTGGTGGGGGTGGCGCAGTGTCAATAGGAACCAAGGGAAAATTTCGAGCCCCTTCATCTTCAAACATTGTCATTACTGGTAGTGCTACTCTACGATCTAAAGCATCAATTATGCGTATCATTAGAAGTCGTTCCCCTGGATTACGCCATACCTACAATACGTTTCTTAAGAAGCATCCAGGGTTTAGCGGTCGTATCAGTATGAGCCTCACCATTGCGCCATCAGGAAAAGTCACCTCCATTACTATAGAAAACAGTAGTACAGGAGTAGCACTCTTTGATAACGAAATCAGAAATAAGGTAAGACGGTGGAAATTCGAGCGGATAGCATCAGGGGACTGTACCATAACAATCCCCCTTGCGTTTTCTGAATAGTGATTTTATCTAGTTAAATTAAAAGGCAGTCTCTTGTACTAATCTATAAAGGGCTGCCGGTTTAATCTTAATTATAGTGGCAACAATTCTCTACCATAGAGTTCATTAATAATCTGTGCAAAGGCAGTGTAAATTGCTGCTGAACCACAAATAATTCCTTCAATGCCTGCAATTACTTTTAACACAGGGCTTTCTGTACTGTCCGCAATAGCGAGAAGAAAAAAGAGCAGTGCCAGCGATGCAAAGACAAACTGCAGTGCACGACTTAATTTCAATGTTCCCAAAAACATACCACTGGTAAAGATACCCCAGATTACGAGAAAAGAAATTATCGCTGGCTTTTGAGGCGCCTCGACGAGTCCCATTTTTGGAAGCACAATAAGCGCCACAAAAGAAAGCCAGAAGAATCCGTAAGAGATAAAGGCTGTTGTACCAAAGGTATTGCCTTTTCTAAACTCCATGAGCCCTGCCATTATTTGTGCAATACCACCATAGAAAACGCCCATGGCTAAGATCATTGATCCTAATTCAAATAGACCTGCGTTGTGTAAATTCAAAAGAACAGTCGTCATACCAAATCCCAACAATCCTAAGGGAGCTGGATTAGATGATACATCAACTTGGTGTGTTACCACGGTTTCTTTGGGGAGTGTTGCGATGTGTTCCATAGTGATTCCTCTCGTGAGTAGTATGGGGTGAATACTGTTTTATAGTACTGCGCCCAAAGATAGCTCTTGAAATCCCCCTCTGGAGCAGATGAATTTCAATCAAAGGACTCTTCGAGGAAATAATTATTGAGCCTTATTTCAGCTGTTCAAATATAACTGCACTCTACGAATGTTCACAAAACTACACCACATTTTTAAAGGGAGGCTGAAGCTCAATTACCGTAATTATAAAAGTATCCATGTTAAAACCTTCTATTCACACACTCTATCAATGTGAATTTGTAGCACAATACAGATTATACCTATTTGAGGTATAATCCACTCCACACCATAAGAGTTATACCAGATTAATCTTCTATGTCAATTTTGATTTCCCACTCGGGCTCTTCTTCGATATCGATCACTGGAGACCAATCTTTTTTATGACAGGGTAACGATGCAGAGACACTATCGTCACTCATCTCTTTACTGCTATCTTCCTGTGCATTCTCTGACCATTCTGGCATCATAACTCCTGTTGTGTGTACCTATTTGATTCGCTTGTAGGTAAGATAGATGCGACTATCCTCAGACATAGCTGAATCAAGAAGCGGTTCACAAATATATTGATACTTCGTTTTACTGAGAAATTTTGTATCAAGACCATAATAGAGATCCACAAAAAGGGTAATATTCCCTTCTGTTGAAAACCCATTTCTTTGGGCAGTTCTCACGTAAGCATAGAGCTGCTCTTCAAGTTCTGTATCATCAAGAGAGGCAACAGCATCGGGAAATACTTTTCTTACATGCACAGCCAGTCGTACCAAAAATTTCTGTACCGTTGGTTGCATAATTTTATGCATTTGTTCATCACGAATTACAAACATACCGCTATCCCGTTACTTATTTCCCTACCATGCCATCGGTAATGAGAGCAGCAAGTGTAGGTTCACTCATATATTCTCCTGCAAATGCATAGAGAAAGTAGGTTTGATGTCGAGGAACCACTTGTTGAAAGTCAAGGAGGTTGATGTTAAAATACCCTTGAGCATTTCCATTTTCTACAGGCTGATAACTCGGAACTCGTAACCGCACCGTCATGCCATCACCATAATCAGCCCCAACAAGTAATAGTGTTATGGGTACAATTGCTGTAGGTGTTCCTTCGCCCCAATTCATATTGGGAATATCTTCGGGTTTTGACGGAAGATTAAATGCGCCACTCACCATCCACCTATCGCCTGGATTCAGTGTTTGCACTCGTTCTACTTGAAATATCACGCCTGTTTCATTAGGAATAGCTGGTGAATTACCTCGTTTTTCAAAAGAGGGAAGAGCGCGCTCCGGATCAATGGGAGGAAATATCTCCGGAATAATTTTTGCCCGTTCATCAGCAATAAACTGTTCAGCTGCAGGGTCAGTGAATTGCTTTTCAGATTTTTTCAACACAATCCGCTGACGATTTGATACACGATCGCGCAAGATCACCGTCGCAATAAACTCATTAGGCATCCACTCAAAATTAAAACGCTCATGGAGGTCTATTTCGTATAACAGAGCCTTATAGCTTGATGGAGAAGGGTTTTTATTTTTAGGTTCATCATCCTCATCCTCATCTTCAGGGATAATAACACCCGATGCATACAGACGATTTTGATGCAGATCCATAAGAAGTAAATGACCATGTACATCCATTGGTAATTGGTCCATCTGCACAGCATTTCCTGCTCGTAATACTATAAGAGGCATCTCAGTTGTACTATCAATAATAACCTTGCTGGGGCTCCCAATAATGACCCCGTCAAATTTTTCACTCCTGAGTTGTTTGCTCACCAGCATCTGTTCTTTAGAAGGGTTTGAAAAATACTCTTCATCACTCATACTGAATCTTAAATCGGTAGTTGAAGGCACTGTGCTCATTGGGTATTCCTTTTTCTGTTGTATATATTCTTTTGAGCTACAGCTGATCATAACAATCAACAATGCGGCACTATAACTTTTAATATTTAATAGCATTCTTCTGCTCGACCTAACCAGCTTGAATGCAAGTCTTCTAAGTTTCGAGCCCGTATATGGTCACGACAGGATGGGCAAAATGAAGGTCGATTATCAGCCGATCCACCACTACCAAACAATATACACGTCCCTCGTGTACTACCAAATTTTGGGAGTAAAATATTTGCATTAGAAACCCCATGAGCACAGTGTGACCCAACATGAATAGGGCGATGACCGTCATCTACATCCGGTAATCTATTAGAATAGTAAGTCCCTCCCACATCATCAACAGTCATTGCAGTAAGCCCTGGTGCCGGTTCTGATTTATTAGTTGTAATAGTCATACCCATTGCATGAGCAAGTTCATGGCAGAATGTTGATGAGGCCGCCCCAGAAATATCTTTCTTGTGGCAATAGAGAATGCGTGAGCCACGAGCAGAGCCATTCGAAGCTCCATGAGTTTTAATTTTATATCCAATATCTATGGGACAACTATTTGGACTTTCACCACCAACAAACTCACCAGGATAAGGTTTGCCATCGGGATCATCCCCTTCCTTTAGCGTTAACTTAAGGGTCTTATAGTCGGGAAATGTAAACCAATCTCTACTCATCTCACCACTTCGTGCATTCCCATCATCATCAAGCCCTGGATGAAAGGGTTTTAATGGAGTAACCGCCTCTTCTAATGCACTCTTGACATTATTAAAGCGATCCTGTTTTCTCGTATTACCAGCCTCTGCATGTACAGAAATATTAAATCGATACCCATACTCTTTAGCTGTTTTTACTGCAGTAAAAATTTGTGTTACAAAATTGGTAATATCTGATTTTTGAGAGTCCGAAAGATCGGTTTCTCTGTGTCCTACAGTAGGATTAGGAAAATCTAACGTAACGTCACCCACTTTACCAGTAGTATCCTTCAATATAACTTTTCCATTAACCGCATCTTCAGTGGTAGGCCCTGCTCCAAGGTCTTCCATCTCTGGCTTATAAACATTAGGGTTATCTATAATTGCATCCCAAGGTAAATCCGCAGAGTCAGGTAGTGAAAAAGGATACCCAGTATCAAATACCTTTTCAAATAGGTACCCACTAATACCAGTAAAATCAATCGTTTTCTCTGTGAGTGTTTCAAACTCTGCAGGAGTCTCTTTTTTATATTTAAATATTCTATCACACAGCATAAAATGTAATACACGAGTGTCATCTGTAACGGTATACGGGTCGGGTGCATACCATTTTAATGGTCCACTTGGTGTATACCGATCGCGCCCCGCATCTTTAACATAGTCGCCACTCATAACAGCATCGCCCAAATCTGCTTTTGGTATACTCTTACTCTTCAAAAGATCAAACTCTACGAAGGTTGCGGCAAGACGTATTTTTGCTTTAGATTTTATATCATCATGAACATCTTTTGCCGCTTCTCCCGCTTTGTTTTGACCATCGTATAAGTCTGCCGCCATAAAGTCAGGATAGGTCAGTTCATAATAGAGCTTGCGCCAATTGGTAAACGTAACCTTGTCATCACTGCACGCATCAGTACTTCCTATGGAAATCTCACATTGGTCGCCCCCCGCATTACCCAGGCATACGTCAAATTCACCAACTCCCCCATCAAGCTTCAGATCAACTTTCGCAGTATATTCTAGACGTTCTGTTACTTCAGTTGGATCACCATCGACACTTTTTCCGGCCAGTATCGCAGTTTTTGGTAATGTTCGGGCACTCTTTTTAGCAACCGTCCCATCATTACCCAAAAACTTTGTTTTTACAAAAACAGTGATCCCTTCTTTTCCAATAGGCTCTGCAATGGTTACTCCATCTTCACTTCTATCGCCTTTTACCCCTACTTGTATCGTAATGGTATTTCCTTTAAAATCCTGACCATTACTATCGGTCTCTTGATTCACCCACTGCTTGGGAACTTTTCCACCATTAGTATTCAAGCTTTTGGGTGTGACAAATTGTGCTTCAAAATTGAGTTTCCCCGATAATTTCAAATCTCTGAGGGCTTCGCCGACCTCCTCGGTATTGGTAATTTCATAGGGGTGTTTCCCTTTTAAGGTAAAAGGGAGTTTTTTAGTCAAGGGAATTTCAGCAACCCCAACCTCACCCTCTTTAGCTGTTTTGATTGATGCACCTTGCTGTTCGCCACCTTGCATAAGTTTTATAGGAAATTCAGAATAGGCCTCATCACCTCCCTCATGTACTACTTTTACCTTTGCAGCTTTCGGCCAAATGTATATTTCATCATCATTATCTACTCTCGTTCCCGATGCATCAACTTCCACATAATAGGTAAGTACTTGATGCTCTTTCTTTGGGTCAACTTCTGGTGCAGTAAATTTACAGGTTGCTGCCTTGCCGGTGCGTGCCGAAGGGTCGCTCGATATTTGCCCCGTCTCCCTATTAATCTCTACTCCATCAAGCAAAAAGACAAATGTTATCGCTGCATCTTCCGGCTCACCGCGTTGCAGTAACGCAACCATGCCAAATTCTTTATTTTCGAAAATATCTCGCTTACCCATTATATATAGACACCCCTACAGTTATCATATCAACACAGTATATAAAATTAATATAAGATTAAATCGTCCTATTCCAAGGTTCAACTCACTATTCCAACTTGAAAAAGAAATCTTATAACAAAGTGGTGGTTCTTGCTTGAATTCTCATATAGATTTAAATAATTTCCTACTAGCCTACTACTCAATTCACTATATTACAGAGTAAAATATAATTATACAACAAAGAACGAAGCCAGAAATAGTTTAAATATCGTTTATTACAATTACCTTAATAGTTGCTAGTGTATTCTTTTTTTACATACTCACATACTGACCAGAGCGGTTGCCCTATGACTACAAATGAGCCTACAAACCATCCCCCAATTGCTTCCCTTGAATCTTTACTGTGGCCTATTAGTGAAGACCGTTCAGATTACTGGGTCTATGCGGTTCTTGATGGCGCCCAAAACAGATCTATTGCATCAACGCTCTTTGATAGCTTTGCACGCTATGAATGCCTCTACGAAGGCGAGCTTACCAGTGAAATGCGCGCAGTCGCCCCCTATCTCATTCGTCTTCGCCAAGGCACCCCCTATACTCAATGGCTCTTTGACAATGTTCCCGCCAATAACTGGGGAATCTTTATTAAAAGCACTGCAAACTTCAAAGAACTTCGCAGACACCTCCGCCGCTTTTTGCGGGTAAAATCCGAAGAAGGAAAAACACTCCTCTTTAGATGGTACGACCCTCGAGTTATGAGAGCCTACTTACCCACTTGTACCGAAGAAGAACTCAATTTTATTTTTGGACCTATGAGTCACATTATTACCGAAAGTGAAACCAACTATACTTTTCATGAATTTTCAATAGAGAGCACTGAACTGAGCTGTGAAACTGTTGAGACAGATACTCACGCCCTAGTCCAATAAAAGGTGAAGCAATGTCATTTGGTACATTTGATAATGAAAAAGAGTGGTTTGGCTCCAACCAATCACCATTAGATAAATTTACGGGTGGTGGCGTTATGGCGCCAAGTCTTGACTCATCTCCACCAGCAGAAGCCCCATTAGAAGAGCTTGAAGACGAGCCCCCCACAGAGGAAATAGAAGAGAGTACAGAACCAAAAATTCAACTCTCAAATGCACAATTTATCAGACCCAACTCTGGGTATGAGATGGGTGAAAAATGCCGGATTACCGTGGATGTTGAAGTAATTGGTGAGAATCCAGACCCCAATGTTCATTTTGCCCTCTATGCCGATTACAAAGACTCAAAAAATGAATTTTTATCGCGCACTGGAGCGAAGTATAGTAATGGAAAAGCTGAGACAAGCATTCATTTGGCCTATCCATCAGACTATCTATCAGATTTAGATAGTCACACCGAAACAGACGCCTACTACTACTGTATTGCCTCTCATGACGAATGTGTTGAGGAAGCTCGTAGTCAAACTCTTGAACTCCCCGACACTGATGACAGTGCTGATGCCGCCGCTCAAGCCGCAGTACTCACTCAAGCAGCTGAAGATGGAACACCCTTTTGTGAAGAGTGTGAGAAACTTCGTAAACAAAAAGAAAAAGAGAACGCCTAGGTAACAGTAGTGCTCTGCGCACTACCAATACTGTTCGACATAATCGTACATATAGGTAAACGAAGGCCCTTCTCCATCTGCATATTCTGGAAAGGGAACATCTGATTTGAGCCACCCATCGCCCTCAGAATAATAGCGTTCAATGGCCCCCGTTTTGGTATTCCACATTACGATATATGAATATTTTGAGCGCCCATTTTTGTTCAATCCAAAATGAGCCATTATATCACCCGCCCCTCCTGAGTTTTCCAAAAGATTTGTATGAGGAAGTGTAATGGTACTATTAACCCATACTTTTCCCGAATAGCGAAATTGGGAGCACACACCCGTTTTGGTATTCCATACCAGCACTGATTTTACAGGACCCTTAGATAAAAGCCCTTTTGTTTTAGGTAACTCACTATACTGCATCATAATTTCGCCAACAGATCCAGTAGTCGTCACCATAGTTTGCTCTGGGAGAGTAGTATCTGATTTATACCATTTTTTATCTTTAAAATAGTATCGCACCGATTGCCCCGTTTGTGTATTCCAAATAAGAGCAACATGATAGAGAGAGCCCGAGGGAGCTGTTACTATATGATAATCCATCATGACTTCTCCCGTTGCCCCTGCAGTCTGGAGAGGAGCCTCTGGAAGATTATATGGAGAACGAATCCAACGACCTTTTTTCTCATAAAACCGAGCAGATTCACCCGTTTTGGTATTCCAGAGGATCATTGCCTTAATAATTTTTCTTTTTGGTGAAAGTTTTTCATAGAAAGACGCCATTATCGTCCCCGCTTCTTTGGGCAAATTATCAAATGACTCCTTTGGAAGTGTTCTTTTGGACTGTTGCCATTTTTTCTTATGATAAAAATATCGTTCGGTCTTTCCTGTTTTACTATTCCAGGCGTAGAGTGCTGTATACTTTTTACCCGACTTAGATTTCACCTGAATATGTTGAAAGAGTACTTCACCAATCTCTTGGCTTGATTCTACAATATTTTTAGGGGGTGTAACAGAAATCTCATTCCATTTCTTGTTCTTGTAGACAAACTCAGTAGAATTGCCTTTTCCACTATTCCACATCAATACAGTGCGAATTTGTTTTTTAGACTCGATTGCTGTTGATGATGCATAATGAGGATTGTGTACTGGATTGTACCCATAGAGACTATGGATACAAAGGATAAGAATACAGAGATATTTCATAGATGATCTTAAAAAAGATAATGAGAGAAGGTAACATAATCAAAGTTTGATGTCAATTACCCATCCATTCTCTTTACACTGTAAAAGAAGTACCCTTTATCGTATTAAATCAGCTTTAATAATGTAAAGGCCCTCACCAATCTGTGTATTAAATGAAAGCGTTTGATTGCCTTCGTATAACGATTGCGCACCAAGGCTCGCTACATGATTACCCATTATATCGTATACAACAACAGAATAAACTCCAGTCTGCTGTACATCAATACCAATAACTCCATTGCTATTCACCCGGTGAATAAGAGTCCTATTTGATACTCTCTGTTCTCCAATAATAATGGGGCTAATAATACTGTCTTTGTCAGGAGCTACTCCGATAAATTTAGTCTCAGAAGAAGAAGAAAGGCCCCCATCTTGGTCACTTGAGCTCACTCTATCTACAGACGATGAAGATTCACCAACGCTACTTTCTACTTGGCTACTCTCATTTTCATCAGCGCTACTGAATGGTACTTCATCTTCATAATTTGCATCAGTAGGTGCCTGAGCACCAATACACGTGACGTTATCAATCAACAATTCACTAGAGGTTCCCGTCGCACCGTATGCCTGCCAGACAAACGCATGAATATTTTTCAAATCAAGATCAGTACTGCGCTCTTTACGTACATTAGACTGCTTCAGGTTTTCCACATTGATTGTTGCCGTAGACCAGTCCTCTCTTGGGGCAACATCTGAACGGTGATACTGATCTGCATTTTCAATAGTGCCTTGAGCAACTCTAAAATGGTGAGCAGATCCTTTATAATCGTACTGAATAGCCGTACATGTGCTCAAATCCTGTGCAGTCCCCTCGGCATTAAGCGTCAAAACAATTTTTCCTGTTGGCTCCATAGGTGATCCACCATTTTTAAGGCGACAATCAACAAACTCTTGAACCGGACCAATATTATGGTCTTCAGGAAGGCCTACCTGAGGGCATCCCGATTCAAATCCACCATAGCCATTATCAAAAACAAAAGCTGCTTGTATTGTTCCATCCTGAGGGAGCGCTTCACTCGGTGTTACTGTTGTTGCTCCACCAGTTACTGCATCGTTCTCACTGCTCCAGGTACCACCCCAAAAACTCACCAAACCATCATCATCGAGATTATCTATTAATGCTTCTCGTGCGAGTGGAGTTCCCTGCTCTGTAACTGCTGCAGCAAAGTGCCATGGCGACACATCTTGATAATGGTGCATATGACCTTTTATCCAATCACCAATATATGAGTATGATGGATGCCAAATACTTGACGTTTCATCTTTATCATTGATTGCCCAAGCTGCCCATGAGATACCTCTCTCATCCATCCAATCATACCAAATTTCAGTCTCTTCAAAATTGGGACTACCGCCACCTGATGCATGTACCGTTCCATATTCAGTTGCCATTAGCGGAAGGTTTGAAGCCAAAGCAACATCTCCAACCATTCGTAGTTCCTCGCGGTGTGAATCTGCATAAAAGTGGATGGTATAGCCAATATTTTCAAATTGATCAAGCGGTGACTCTGGTACATCATCAACCCGCTGAGACCACGCACGCGTCCCTACTATGACTATGTTATCTGAATGTTCACGAATTACTGGAATCACTTGCTCAGCGAATGGCTTAATATCTTCTTTCCAATAATTATGATTGTCTTTCCCCAGTGGTTCATTATAAATTTCAAAGATTACGTTATCGTAACTCCCAAATTTTTGAGCCACATCTCTGAAAAAACCTTGCGCCGCACCGACATCTCCATGGTGTGAATGCCAATCAATAATGACATAGACTCCGCGTTCGATAGCCTGCCATATTATTTCATCACTCCACCAATCATTCGGAGTTACCGCAGCTCTCACCACATTTACTTTATAGTCGTCCACCATTGTATTAACAGTACCCTTGGTCCAAAGGTGCCCTGACCAATGACTCCAGAAAAAACTCATTCCTCTTAATGGAACAACGAGTTCTGATTTAGCCCCGTGAATTCTATTACCACTTGCTTCTAGTTGCCCATAATAATCTACAGGTCCCGCCCAAACTGAGCTAGATATTACACATATTGCGATGATAAATGCTTTTAGATGAATAGCCACATTCTTTCCTTTTAAACTACTAGTGGTGTCTACTATGCTGTTTCGTTAGATGTAAGAATTAATTGTGCTTTAAACATTTTGAGCAACTCCCCAAAAGTGTCCCTCTATAAAGCACCATTCTGTATCGTTAATCTATACTGAAACCCCATAAACACAAAGTAAAATTACAACATTGTGTTATATACACATAAACTAATTAACTGACTTGAGTATTTTGACCCAAAATAGGCCTTATAAATGCTATTTTGCCCATTAATGCCACTTCATTGTACCCAAAGGGACCATATGAAAAAGTCAAAAGACCCTCAAGTTCAAGCATTTCTCGATGACAAAAAAAGTTCACAGGAGCTCCACTTTTCAATTCTTCATGCACTCAGAAAGATTGTGTTCGATGCACTCCCCAATGTTGACGAACGTATGATGTATGGTGGAATCATGTTTTCAGTCGAAGATGACCTCGGTAATGATGAAGATTTTGGGGGTATATTTTCAAGTAAAAAGCATGTATCTTTCGAATTCTCACAAGGATACACTCTCAATGATCCTAAAAACATACTTGAAGGGAGTGGTAAATATCGCCGTCATTTGAAAATTAAGGCACTCAAAGACATCACTGATAAAGATGCAGCATTTTATGTAAAGCAAATATAGCCCCTAGACCATTGTAAATACTTAGGCATAATGTAATTTTCAATGTATCTCACACTATACCTTTAAAGGATCCTATCCATGTCTCAAAGCAGTGGCTCTATTAGCGTTGGTGTTGGCGTACTCATCATCCGAAACAATCAAGTACTCCTTGGTGAACGCAAAGGTGCACACGGTGAAGGAACATGGGCACTCCCTGGCGGTCATTTAGAATTTGGTGAAACTATCACAGAATGTGCTGCACGAGAAGTTCTTGAAGAAACAGGATTAGTGATTGAGAATGTTGGGCATGCAGGATTCACTACTGATATTTTCTCAGACATACAGAAGCAATATGTCACCCTCTTTGCCCTAGCCCATAACCCTACGGGCGAACCTGAAACATTAGAACCGAACAAATGCCTAGGGTGGCATTGGTTCTCGTGGGATAGTCTCCCGAGCCCACTCTTTGCCCCTTTAGAATCTCTCATTGCCCAAGGGTACACCCCTGGAACCACTTAAAAAGAAAGTTCTACCAATCTATTGGGAAATAGTCCTTTAAGAACTGACCACTCCAGTGCTTTCCTGTTAGAATACCATCGATGAGTGGATCACAAATGCGGGCCGCACCATCGACAATATCGAGGGGCGGTTGAAAATCATGTACTTTCTCTTTAAACTCTGCGAGATGCACTGGATCTTCATCAGTTACCCATCCAGTATCCACCGCATTCATATAGATTCCATATTGAGTGAGTTCAGATGCTGAAGTATGAGTTAACATATTGAGAGCAGCTTTTGCCATATTCGTGTGTGGATGACGATCACTCTTTTTGAAACGGAAGAATTTACCTTCCATGGCCGATACATTGACGATATGTTTACAACCCGTATTTTCTCGTTTCATCATCTCAACTAAACGATTACATAACACAAACGGAGCGACCGCATTAACCAATTGCAATTCGAGCATTTCTGAAGCTTTAATCTCACCCAAGCGTAAACGCCATGAGTTGGTAGTGCGCAAGTCTACCTGTTGTAAATCAACATCAAGCTTGCCCTCTGGGAATAGTTTTTCTGGCTCTGTTAACGGGTAGTCATTGGTATAAGGCATTTGAGACAAGTGCGCTGAGTGTTCAAGGCCCATATTTACACCCATCTGATCATTCGTCCATGAGATAGGCAGTGCTTTATCTTCGGTTAAATCATTATGTGTAAAATCAGTCAGTGTCTTGATACATGACCGGAAACTACTCAACAGTTTTTGGGTCTGCATATCTTGTGTATCAAAAGGCTCCATCTCTAAATCCATAAGATGCTTATAGAAATTGGGTGGGCGCCGTACGGTCTGTGCCGCATTATTTATGAGGATATCCATACGATCAAATTTTTCTTCGATATGAGTACAGAAGTTCTCTACACTAGGCGTGTGTCGTAAATCAAGTCCATAAATATGGAGGCGCTCTCCCCATTTTTTAAAATGAGGTTCTTTTGCAAAACGTTTTGCCGAGTCTATGGGGAATCTTGTAGTAGCAACAACCGTTGCTCCTGATTCCAAAAGCATTAAGGTTGCCTGATATCCAATTTTTAAACGAGATCCTGTAATTACCGCCACCTGACCGGTGAGATCACAGCGCTGAAAACGTTTTAGGTAATTTAAATCACCACACTTTTTACACATGGCATCGTAAAACGGATGAAGCGTTGAAAACTTCGCTTTACATACATAACAGTTACGAGGAGAATCAAGCTTCACGAGTTCTTTATTTTTATCAACACCCGCATATTCAATTTGCATGGGTGCCGTAAATATAGTCGCTTCACGAGCTGAACGGATTCCGGTCTGAGCACGAGCGGAACGCTCTCTCTCTTTACTCTTTAATTTCTGCTGTTCTTTTAATGCTTGTTTTTGCTCTTTACTCGCTTTACGATCTGGACGAGAAAAAGTACCTGCAGCTTTTCTTAATTCAATAACCTGTTCTTTATCGAGTGAGTTAAACTGTTCTGGTGAACTATTTAATGTTTCTAATACTCGAATACAATTTTTCAGCTCTTCTGCAGTGAGTTCAGGCTGGACACTATTTTCATCAGGATTCATAAAGCTCTTCTCAAAAGGACGATATGGGTATTTAAAGGTACCCTTTATTCAATTCCACCCAAATATACCTAAATATTCAGTAAAGTATATAGGAGGTGGCACAAAGCACCATCAATTGAATAAGTATTAGGACAGGTTTTTTAGTTTTTGGCTATTTAAGGGTGACAGAGCCACCCATAAACACTTTTTTAGATAGGAACCTTTAAGAAGCTCGAGCAGCAGCTCGCGCCTTCATATATTCAGCTTCTTCACGTGCTTCATTAATAGCCTCAAGAACGGCATTAACGTTGATATCTTTCTTGCTGCGTTTAAAAGTACCGGTCAAGATAGTATCATGGGTTAGATTACCCGCTTTGTATATGGACCACATCTCTCTACCGTATTCGGTTTTTTTGAGACAAGGGGCATACTGACTAAAAAAGTCTCTGAGATTATCCAAATCGCGTATTAAATAGGCGCCAGCGTTATTGTTGCTGGCTGCATCAACTGCCTGAGGGAAGTCGATGATGACTGGACCATTCTCATCAACAAGAACATTATATTCAGACAAATCACCATGAACAATACCTGCACAGAGCATAACGAGTACATCGACAATCAATTTGCTAAAGTAATCCATCGCTTCGTCTTGAGTAAGCTCTACATCAAGAAGACGTGGTGCGACATCGCCATCATCACCAACAATCAATTCCATTAATAACACGCCATCCATACAGATATACGGTTCAGGTACATTAACACCAGCATCCGATACTTTGAACAGTGCATCAACTTCAGCATTCTGCCAAGCCGCTTCAATCTCTTTACGCCCAAACTTCGTGCGTTTTTCCATTGCTCTAGCTTTACGGCTATTCTGAACCTTACGGCCTTCTTGATACCCTGCTTGTTTTTTGAAATTTCGTTTTGTGATATCTTTATAGACTTTAGCACAGCGATACTCGCCCTGAGAATATACCACGAAAACATCGGCTTCTTTTCCGCTGGTTAATGGTTTGATTACATCGTCAATAAGTCCGTCTCGGACCATTCCTTCAAGGCGTTTTGGTAATTTCATCTATCCTGGAATCTGCTTAAGTGTATAATTGTCTGTTCAATTTACAATTTATTAAAATATTAGACAATTATCAGTACAATTAGGGTTTGATTTTTGGCAAATCACATCTATTGCCTAAAAAAGCTCAGAAAAGGGGATTCTCTATAGTTTTTTTTAGCACTACGGGCAGATTCCCGTACAAAGCATCCATCCATACATTCCTGTCAAGGCTATAGTCTTTTTATTAATCAGAATAAATGGAGAATGTATACCATTTATGATTTTGATACACTTTTAAGGACTACTCTAAAAATTCTTTTTATTAATTTTGCGATACATTAAATTGAGTACATGGATATGGTTATATGGCGCTGATACATAAAGACGAATTAACATACAACGATTACAGCTGGACAATCTACAGAGGTGATGATCCTCGAGTCACAGGTGTACCCGATGATACACTGTTTACCCCCACTGAAGGTCATGAACTTTTGTATTTAATAAACAAAATGGCAAAGATTAATAATTTTAAAAAACTATTTTCTGGTCTCAAAGTTGAACGCATGGTACGCCAATCATTACCTGAAGAAATCGAGACTCAACTGGAAGTCATGCAGTGGGTTGGCAAAAACTGGAATTCTTTTACCTAGTCCCTTCTCTGAGCAGTTTACTGTTATCAAATGAGAGTCTTATTTTTTAATCCAAAGGGTTATTGCCTGCTGGATCTCTTTGTAAGCTTGCTCTTGTGGAACCCCAGAACGTTTTAACACTTTATGAGAATGGTCTCCACTCTCAACGATATAGAGGGTCGCCTGTTCAAGAGCGTCAGTTACTTCAGTTATCAAATCTACTTTTGCAAAGGTATCACGGGTCCCTTGTATAAATAACATGGGTACTTGAATATTTTTGAGATGTGCAGCGCGTTCAATACCTATCTTACCCGGAGCATGTAACGGAAATCCAAAGTAGAGTAATCCTTTAATGCCCATTGCTTGCTCTGCTTCGGCCAAAGACGCCATACGACCCCCCATAGATTTACCGGCTACCCATATTTTTGTAGTACTTTTACCAATAGTGTCTTTATATACTTCTTTAGATTTATCTACCGCACGACGTATGGTATCAGTCAACACTGGCGCTTTACTCGGGCCACCTTTTCCATTTTCTAAATAACCAAAGTTAAATCGAAATACAGCAAGGCCAAGACCCGTAAGAATATCAGTATAGTCCTGCATCGATCCATGAGTCATTGGTGCACCGGCACCATGGGCAAACACAACCATACCTTTACTCTTTTCAGGAGCTTCAAACAGATAGCTCACCGCACCTGGCTTGCAATCTACGGGAAATGTTCCCTTTACAATATTCATTTGAGGCCTTGGTTGAATTCTTAAATAGTATGACAAAAATAGAAACAACACAGGTGTATATCAGTATTTATCTGCGCGTCAATTGTCAAATTTGCAAGGCTATTTGTTGGGGGCTTTTCTTAGTAACTACATTGAGTCGTTATGCTGACATCATTGAAATAGCATACTTAAGATTTATTATGGATAATGAACTGATCTGTTTTATGCTGACTCTTCCTGAAAGTCGAGGGCGTCTGTCCTATAATTTCTTTAAATTTATGACTAAAATAGGCAGTATCACTAAACTCGCATTTACACGCAATCTCTGTAATGTTTAATTCCGATCGAGAGAGTAAATTAATCGCTTCACTTATTTTTCTATTCAGGAGGTAATCCTTGAAGGATATTTGAAAATAAGATTTAAAGAGTCGAGAGAAATGAAATCGAGAAATATTGCACAGGGTTGCCGCCTCATCAAGTGTGATTGAAAATCTTTGCGTATCTTCAAGATGCATTAACAATGGATGTATCTTGGCCATAGTTTTATGCTGTTCCAATCGATCTTCATGTATCCCAAGAGATACTAATTTGTCATGAATAATAAGGAGCAACAGTCGCATTATCGTTTTTCTTGTCGGGTGTTGAATGAGGTCGTCACCCAATTGAAGAAGCCAATCGAGCAGTACATCTATACGAGAATTTTCTTCGTGATTCAACTCTATCACCAGCGGCCTGTTTCCGAGAGAATTAAAAACCTCAAGATCCAGGTCAGTGTAAATACTCTTATCAAACTGGAGTAAAAATATTTTTTTTTCAGCTTCAGTTAGATACATTTCGTGAACCGCCATTGAAGGCACAAATACCAAACTGTTCGCTTTTATTCTATACACCTTCTGGTTTATTATGAATCGTCCTTGAGCTTTCTTGAATTTCATTATTTCGGGCATCATATGAAAATGAGCTTGGCACCCTACTGTAAGACGCTCTTTCGGCTCAAAATAGCGCAATCCGATTTTTTGGGTTGGTGGCAACCGGATATTTTCATAAACAATTAAATTTTCCATAATGTCTACTTGCTCTCAATCTAAGATGTGAATTGAAACATTTAGGGACGGCGTACAGCATCTCATACCAGTATGAAACATATCTTTCAAAAATCATTTTGCAAACATAAAAGAAGCAACATTATAACTGTTAACAATAAAACCCCATTTCTTGGCACACCAAATGGCACATAAGATGCCCCACAAAAGATAGGATTGTAAACTCAACACAACATTCTAGATAATCCAAGCCCCTCGCCTTTAACTATGGTATTATCCTCTACATACACTATTTGAGGTACTCATGAAATTAACGAATAATACCATATTAATTACTGGTGGCTCCAGTGGCATTGGATTTCAAATGGCAAAGGTGTTACTCAAGCGTAACAACGTAGTCATTATCACAGGGCGCAACCAAGAGAAACTTGATGATGTTAAATCGCGACTTCCTGGTATTACCACTATCCAAAGTGATGTGAGTAACCCACAGGATGTCCAAGAGCTCTATACTCAGGTATCAACAGAGTACCCTGACCTTAATATCCTCATCAATAATGCAGGTATTATGTGGACTATTAATTTACAGGATCACTCATACAATCTCGAAGAACTCACCAAAGAGCTTGATATTAATGTAAAGGGTACCATTTGGATGAACGATTTGTTCCTCCCTCTCCTCAAGAAAAATAAAAACAGTGCAACGGTTACTGTCTCCTCTGGCCTTGCGTTTGTGCCCCTCCCTATTTCACCAGTCTATTGCGCAACCAAGGCAGCGCTCCATTCATACACTCAATCATTGAGAGAGCAGCTCTGTAATAGTGATGTGAGTGTATTTGAGCTGGCTCCGCCAGCTACAGCTACTGAGTTACTCGACACCTTTGATGAAGAGAATCTTAAAGGCATTAGCGTAATGAGTGTTAAGGACATGGTAGATGCATTCATGGTAGGCTTTGCTAAAAACCGATTAGAGATACGCCCTGGTCAATCAAATCAGTTGAGATTTATGAGTCGCTTTTTTCCGAGGTTCATTTTAAAACAGATGAGTAAGACTGTCCAAACGATGCACGCAAAATAGAGAGGCACATCACCACCTACAATCCCAAAGAATTGAGGTAGGTCATGTTTGTCTTAATAGTTTCATGGGGATCAAGAGTATGATCATGCTCAATAAAATAGTATTGATTGGGGTTTGCCAATAAAGCGGGTAATATAGTTGGGTAATCAATGTTACCTTCACCCAAATCTAATACGGTCTCGGCGCCAGGTGCGTCGAGGTCTTTAAGGTGAAATAGAGGAAAGCGTTCTGGAGCATGGGAGTAGTACTTCAACGGGTCAATGCCCGATTTATAGGCCCATGCAACATCCAATTGAAAAGAGACTAAATCCGGATCAGTGTCAGCCATCAATACTTCGTAAGGTATCTCACCATCAATTGTTTCAAATTCAAATTCATGATTATGATACACCATTGTTAAGCCATTCTCTTTGAGTGTCGCACCCCAAACGTTTAATTCCTGAGCTAATGCCCTATACTGTTCAATAGTTTCTCGCTCAGTAGGAGCTAACCACGCCAACACCATAAAACTCGCTTTTAGCGTATTTGCACTAGCCATTAACTCGGGTAAGCTATCTCTAAGCGGGCCCGTTAAATGATGCGTTGATATAAAATCAACACCAATCTCTTGCCCCCACTCATAGAAGGTCTCAGCGGTATTCCCATAGTATCCAGCTAATTCTATCTGGTCGTATCCTGAGTCTTTAATGTATTGTAATGTCTCTTTAAAGCGCTCATCAAGATCCGTCCTGAAGGTATACATCTGCACTCCCCATACGGTTTCAGAAGAGCTGAGTGTCAGTTCTATAGAAGATGATTGCGATTCTGAAGATATCAAGACTGATGACGACCGTTGATCCGAAGATACTTCATCATCATCAGAAGAGCGCTCCACTGAGGAATTCGTGATTGATGAAGATCCTTGAACAACAGATGACTCTCCTTCTTCAGAAGGGGATGAGACAAAAGAAGATACTGATTCAAAAGACTCTACGTTTTCACTCGATTCATATACACTTGAACCATTTGCACTTGAATTGTTTGCGCTCGACTCATGGACACTTGATACACCTATTTCACCTGGATTAATTTCATTAGAACATGAAGATATCAGTATTGAATAAACCAATAAGCACCCTAAAACCAATACTACGTTACTACTCACCTTCATAATTACCTCACCGTTACTCTATCTAAATGTACTCTTTTTTTATGTTTGATGTATTTTTACTCACCACTCACCTAATTATACCTAATAATTTGGCTACAGTCTACCAGCAAACCCAAGAGAACCCGCCATCACCGAACCAAGAGACCGCAACACTAATGCCAACCATAGAGGCCACTGAAGCCATTAGTCAACGACTCAGGCGTACATCCTTAATCCCATTTAATGCACTTAAACCCACATCAAGCATAGCGAATCGTAATTTTACATCATTATTTCAATAGTTATTTGGCTACAAACCTCTTTTAGTATACATTATCTACGAACTTTGATATTTGCAGCAGCTAATAAAAATTAGCCTGGGGTGTTCGTAAATAAGACAACTGCTGAAAAGGAAGTACTGTGTTAAAAGGTAACAAAATAGTATCAATAGTTTTCATGATGATTCTCTGTAGTTTTATATCAGTTAAAGCAATAGGACCGGTCGATGTATATGGAGAATTGAAAGTTAAAGGGCAATCCTTTGTCGGTTCTAAAAATCCCTACCAAAATGCTATTGTCCAAGTAAAAGGTTTAAGCTTTTTCTGGAATCAATGGGGAGGAGAAAAATTTTGGACTGCTGATGTGGTAGATCAAATGGTTGATGATTATAATGTAGAAATTCTCAGAGTTGCAGTCGCAACTACAGGCGGTGGTCAAGTTGCTGATCTTAGGTGGGCTATAGATGTCATTGATCAGTGCATTGCACGAGGGATCTATATTATAATTGATTTTCACTCACACCAAGCCTGGGATGAAGTACCAGAAGCAAAAGCATTCTTTAAGGAAGCTGTAGAGAAATACGGTAAGTATGATAATCTTATATTTGAAATTTTTAATGAACCAATCACCGAGTCTCCCCATGATTGGACTCCGGTTAAGGAATATGCTGATGAGCTAATTGGGTATATCCGTGATTTAGGCTCTGACAACCTAATCCTTGTGGGTACACCTTCATGGTGCCAGATATATGATGGCATTAAGGAGAATCCCGTTATTGACCCAGATAATAACTCTGCCTATGTTATGCATTTTTATGCCTATTCTCATTTTGTAGATGATGATGGGATAGGCGATAATTTTAAGGCCGCCTTAGATGAAGGTCTTCCTTTTCTTGTTTCGGAATGGGGTGGCTCGCACTATAACGGTGGGAGAGGTGAATTTACTAACACCTTTGATACTGAAAGTGCTGATGAGTGGCATGCGTTACTCGATGAATATGGTTTCTCATCTGCCATGTGGGCCATAAACACAGATGGGCAATCTTCGTCATTGTGGGGCAATGAAGGCCAAGGTGATACATATATTAGCGATTTACTAGCTAACTGGAAGACTATTGCAGACTGGAGAACCGGTAATATCCGCCCCCTACACGGAGAATTTTTAGCTGCTGTTTCCGATGTTGTTGTTGAGGTCTCTGATGCCAGTGTTGAGGCCAGTACTGAGGTAAAAAGTATCGTGAGAAATGGGAAAAAACCGTATACCTATAAGTGGACAAAACAATCTGGGAGTGATCTTATACTTGGTGAGTTAAACAAAGAGAATCTCAATATTGAAGGACTAAAACTTGGTGAGTATCGTTTTACATTAGAAGTAGTTGATGCGGAAGGAGTAACTTCAGAATCTGAGTTTACCATCAGCATTATTGAACCACAACTCTCATCAGAAGATCCCGAGAGCTCTTCATCCAAGGAAACAGTGTCGTCAGAAACAATCCTATCATTGTCGTCATCAAGTACATATAACGATGATGAAAATAAGGAATCATCTTGGGAAATCGAGAGCCCTCCAGCAGAGAAAGACAACGATACAACGAGTAATCTTCTGGTAGAGACAACCTATGACATTAACGTATCTCTTATGTACCGTATCTCAAATGATATTCTGGTTCCAATTAAAGTCACGAAGGCAGGCAACTACACATTACGAATACATGATGTACTGGGTAAACAAATTACCACTCAAGACATGAAATTCATTGATGCCGGTTTGCATACTCTAACTTTAGATTCGCCTATTGATGAAGGGCTCTATGTGGTCATTGTAGATAAATACTAATTACTTTGTGATTGTCGCCACTCACGTGGTGACGTCAATAACATGACAATCAACTATTGAGTAAGAGGAAACAACTGTACATTCATCTGATACACCGAATCGCTTTCTTGTGATTGCTGTGCCAACTTAAGGGTATCCCTTTGAAACTGTTGAATTAAGTTTTTCATTTTTGAGACATCAGTGCGTGCTATTGAAACAGTCATTGTTGATATATCTCTATCACTTTTTTCTTGAGTATCTACAGCATTCTCTACAAGTCTGATGAGGTTTTTCTGGTACGTCGAGATCACCTCGGATTTCCATGGACTACCGGCCCCCAAAAACATCTCAGCATTGTGGTAGACACCATCAGTATCAATATACAGATACCCGAGTCGGAGTAAGAGCTGTATGCTCTCCTGTGCCTGTGTTGCCGTAATGTGCGGGGTCAACTGTTGGGCAAGAGCAGTGTAATCCTTTCCCTTGAATGTATAGAAATCGAGCAGCGTATACAGAGCAGCGTGATACCAGGTATGATAAAAAGCATAGTTATCTACTGATACTGTTTCTATATGAGGCTCCTCAAGAGTATGCGACTGTTGATTCGCGGGTACTTTTTCTTCAGGAGTCTGAGTGCTTTCATGTTGATTCATATTCATACTCTATTTACGTTTTGTTGGGTTTCACTTCGCAATGCATCAAATATGAACGTTATTAATAGTCCTTCTGACACCGTACCATTTGGGCGCCACCTTGCTGATTACGCCCTCCGGAATACCCATTGGTAAAGAGCATTCGCTGGTATGCATCAGTATTAGGGCCTACTCTTGAGGTCCACCAAAAGGCATATTCAGAAGCAGCAAAACCAAGCCCAACTGACCAGCCGCCACTAGGGACTGCCGCAAAGCCAAAATGATCGGTACCATTTCTATCGGCGCCAGCAATATTAGTACCCCAACCCGATGTTGCTTTGTACATAAGGGTAACTGAAGCCATATCAACTATACCAGAAATATCTCTCACATCATTGAGGAGCTGATTCCACTCTAATTCTCCAGGAAGATGCCATCCCGTAGGGCAAATACCTTGAACCCCCGGCTGAGCTTCTAGAGTAGAAGGCGCATCATTGTTCATTGCTACAGTCCAAGTGTACATTCGCCCTGCTACGGTACAATTTGATTCTGTATTATCATAACATAAACTCCCTGTCGCTGCATAATTGAGGTTTTCTGCCATCCACACATAGCCACCGAGGGTAAACCATGTATACTCTTGATTATCGCGAGCGTCAACGAAAGTACCAATGATTTCCTCAGCTATGAGACTATCATTACTTACGCCATTATCACGTAATTCTTTTAGCATTACTCCAGATTCAAAGAGTACTCTCACGCCGGCATCCCCTGCTAACAATTCGGCAACAGTTGTTCCTCCCACTCGGAGATCGGATATTTCGGATTGAGTGGCAGTAGTATATTGCCCCCTTATGGAACTTGATACCAATTCTTCTGAACTTGACGAGACAGTAGAGCTTATAGATTCGGAAGAGCTTAAAGCCACTGTAGCGCTCAATTCAGCTACAGATTCCGACGAAGAGACTGTGACGGCTTCTACAGAAGAGACCGTTTGTCCCTCTGAGCTTGAAAGTGTCACAGTACCTTGGGCCTCTGCAGAGCTTTGGGCTGCTGCAGAGCTTGTTTGATAAGCCGAACCGACTTCATTATCAAAGGTAACATTATCGAGTGCTACAACCTCTCCGGGAATAGTTGTCACCCCTTCCTTCACCATTTCTTCATTGGTATCAATATTCTTAAAAATAAGGTCATAGCTGTATTCAGGTAAATGTGGAATCGTGAGTGTCGCATTGCCAGAAACCGTATACTCTTCTTCAAAGCCCTTCAGCTTTACAAATACTGTACTCGCATCATACTGCGGGGCAAAGTCGATAGTGAGCGTTGTCAATTGAGTGAGTATGAGGGCCGTATCTATTCCCGTTCCAGCAGTATAGGCAACATCATAGATCATCCCGTTTATTTTTTCATTTTGAATACGAATGCTATAGGTATTTGTTGATAACCCTTGAATAGTAAAAATACCGTGAGCATCAGTATAGATTGTCTTTGTATCGTTACCCGAAACAGTAGGAGTACTTTTGGCTGCAATAGGACTAAAGATATTTGAAGATGTCTGGTAGGTCACTTCCGCACCTTCAACAGGTTTGCCCGCAGCATCGTATACTTCAGCGGTAATGCCATTAGTAGTGATTACCCCTGACCGGTCGGTCACCTCTGTAGATACAAATCCACACGCTCCCAATACCCCTACAACAATACAGAAAAATAACCTATAAGCCATATACTCACCCTTTTCACTCTTTTAATAATTTAAGTCTGTCGCACAGAGGTAAAGATAGATATTGTAGTATTCTAATATATAGGAAGAGCAGATTTATACAATTAACTAGGGTCAAAACTGTCTCGTTTTGACCCTAGTTAATTATGTAGGGGTAATTCTCTATTCAATAACCCCTAAAACTAAAGGAGGTTCGTATTAATAATCCTTCTGACAGCGTACCATTTGGGCGGCACCCTGACGATTACGATCCCCAGCATAGCCATTTTCATATATAAATCGTTGGTACGCATCAGTATTAGACCCTACTCTTGAGGTCCACCAAAAGGCATATTCAGGAGCAGCAAAACCAAGACCAACTGACCAGCCGCCACCGGGAACTGCCGCGAATCCAAAATGGTCTGTACCATTTCTATCAGCACCAGCAATATTAGTACCCCACCCCGATGTTGCTTTATACATTAGGGTAACTGTCGCCATATCGCGTACACCTGAAATATCTCTAACATCATTGAGGAGCTGATTCCACTCTAATTCACCTGGAAGATGCCATCCCGTAGGGCAAATACCCTGAATCCCCGGCTGAGCCTCGAGGGTAGAAGGCGCATCATTGTTCATTGCTACAGTCCAGGTGTACATTTTTCCTGAAACATCACAATTTGCTTCATCCCCATCATAGCAAAAGCTCCCTGGTCCAGCATCAAAATCAAGGTTTTCCCCCATCCAAACATACCCACCAAGCGTAAACCACTCATACTCTTTATTATCACGAGCATCAACGAAAGTACCAATAATTTCTTCGGCCACGAGACTGTCATTACTTACCCCATTATCACGAAGTGTTTTGAGCATCACCCCTGAATCAAAGATCGCACGCACGTCAGCATCCCCTGCTAATAATTCAGTAATCGTAATTCCTGCTACTCGGAGTACTGCAATTTCGGAACTATTGAGGGCAGCATACTGCCCTAATGTACTTGATGATAATTGTTCTTCTGAGCTTGATGAGACCACAGAGCTTGAAATCATTACTGAGCTCGAGACGAGCGCTGAACTAGAAAGTGCTACTGAGCTTGAAACCGGTGCTGAACTGGAAAGTATTACTGAGCTTGAAACTGCTGCTGAACTAGAAAGTGTCATTGAACTCGATACCGGCGCGGAACTGGAAAGTATCACTGAACTTGAGATTGCTGCGGAACAAGAAAGCATCTCTGAGCTTGAAACCTGTACTGAACTAGAAAGCGTCACCGAGCTTGAAACTGATACTGAACTAGAAAGCGTTACTGAGCTTGAGAGCGTTGCAGAACTTGAGAGTTCACCGGAGCCTGGGACTTCACCATCCTCTATTGCAACAAAATCACACCCCATTAAAAGCCCCATGACGAGACATAAAAACAATGTATAAGCCATATACTTATTTCCTAATTATTTAAAAATTAAACTATGCTGATCTACCACTAACCTCTCATCTAATCAGATGAGTAATGGCAACCAAGTGTGTTACCTGATGATAAAGATATGCATTGTTTAGTTCTTATACATAAGAAGAAGTGGCTTCAAAAGTATTACCGGGGTCAAAACGATTACATTTTGACCCAACGGTTAACCATGAATATTACATTCGCACTTTTCGTTGATCAAGTAAAGAGTTCTTGATTAACATGTACAAAGCATGAGGTAACAGGAAGAATGTCATTCCTGAATTGGGTATCATATATACTCCTAGAAGTACAAACAATAGATAGGAGACCGTGAAACTTAAAGGGAGCCACCCGCTCTCTCTAAGAAAGCCATGTATCAATAAACCAATAGGAATCATGAGAATACCAAAATAGAAAAACCAGAATGCCGCAAAGTGTTCGAAATCCATATGGCCAGTCACTGCAGGAAATTCATCCATTCCTGGGCTCACATTAAAGTAACACTTCTGAGCAAAATCGCTCATCTGCTTGCCAAAACCTTCAGATGAGTACGTAAGATTAGTGTGAAACAGTCCGATTACCACAAGAATAATTCCACTGGTGCATTTTTTTAAATAGTTCATATAAGTACCTATACTAAAGAGTCGTTCAAAAGTAAATATTTTCTAGAACCACATGAGCCTATCCGCTTTCTTATATTTATTTTTTACAATACCTATTGATTGGTACACGTCAATAATGAGTATCGGCATAGACGTGTTTTGAGGCTAATGTAATTGCTTGTCAATAAGATAGGAATGCGAAGGCAACAGTCCCTACCGTCTTGTACTATTGTCTGGATTTTCTCTACAAACCTTGTTAATACACTCTGACATAATCAATTTCCATTTGACAGCATTACTTTCAGAAGAAACCACTCCTTCGGCGATACTCTCAATCACTGTGTTTGAACTCATCAGTATCTCAGTTGTTACAGAGCTGTTAGATATCGATACAGAACTTGATGAAAGATCATCTAATCTCCCTTGTAACTAAGATGTATCGACCTCAATACTAATATTCTCAATATATTTTTCAACAAGAGGTGTAGTAATAATCCCCTGTTTAATAATAGAATCCCCAGTACCAACGTCCTGGATTAAAATATCATACTCATACTGAGGGAGGTGCTGCATTAAAAAGCCAGCACATAATAATTAAGTATATTGTTTTATACATCAGTAGTCCCCAAATAATACTGCATCTATTGCATGCAAATATAGACATTGGCTCTAAAGAAATACTCTAATAATTAATTACCTTTAGAACATTAAATATAACCATAGCCCTGATGACTATCAGTTCCGCCCTGCGGGTATTTTCATCTGAGACAAGGGTTGTATCATTGCACTTAACTCAATACTTCTGTGATTTTTTTAAATAAGTCTTTTGAAAATACAGGTTTTTGTAAAAAACCTAATGCACCACCATCTACAACTTCTTGTGCACCTTCTGTAATACTATATCCAGACAACAATAACACCTTAACACCTGGATCTATTTTTTTAAGAGCTTGATATGTCTCTTTTCCATTTAAATCAGGCATAATCATATCTAAAAGAATAAGGTCTATTTCTTGCCATGATTCCTCAAATATCTGTATGGCCTCTTTACCACTACCACATGCAATAGCTTCATACCCTTCATCAACAAGGGCCATTTTCATTGACATGGCTAACATTTCCACATCGTCAACCACTAATATCTTCCAATCTTTCTTGGTTACTTGTGCTATGGGGGCATCACCGTCCCCTTTATGCGCAACAATAAATGGTAAGAAGATCGTGATAGTAGTACCCTCTCCTACGGCACTATCAACTTCAATAGCTCCATTGTGATTCATAATGGTTCCATACACTGAAGCCATCCCCATACCTGTTCCTTTTCCGAGTTCTTTTGTGGTATAAAAAGGCTCAAACATGTGTTGTAGTGTTTCACTATCCATTCCCTCACCAGTATCTTTTACAATGACTCGTATATACTCACCAAGTTGAATTTCATGATTATTCATATGAATATACTCTTCATCAAGTGAAACTACATCTGTAGTAATACTAAGCTCGCCACCGTTTGGCATTGCATCACGGGAATTTAAGCCAATATTGAGTAAAGTATTTTGAAGCTGCGAAGCATCCCCAGAAACTGTCATTGGATTGGAATGTAAGTCATGCAGTATGTTAATTTTTTTATCAACACTATGCGTTAATATAGAGGTTACATCAATTATTATTTCATTCACATCAACTATCGTAACAACATATTTCCCTTTACGGGCAAATGCCAATAATTGCTTTGTAAGTTCCGCAGAATGTAATACTCCAGAAATGATATTTTTCATATATGAGTATTCTTTTGAATCCTTTTCCATGTGTTTTTTAGCAAGCTCGGCAAAATTTAATATCCCCCCTAATTGATTATTAAAATCATGCGCTACTCCACCAGCTAATTGGCCAATGGCCTGCATTTTCTCATTATGACGAAGTTGAATAGCCATAGTATTATACTCTGTTATATCTCTTCCTGTGCTCACAAACCCTGTAATAGCATTGGCTTCATCCCTTTCTGCAAGAATAGCCCATATTACCAAATGTTCTTGGCCATCAACGCCAATTTGACGATTCTCTATTCTGAATTTGTCTTCTCCACTTTTAAGCCATGCTTCAAAAGCATTAATAGTATCCTCACGGTCTTCTGGATGAATAAAGTCAAATGCCATCTTGCCAATACACTCTTCTGGTGGAATTCCAAAAATTGTAATAGCTGAATGGTTTACAAAAACAATTCTACCTTCGATATCAACAATTGTAATAAGATCAGGAGTACTCTCAACGAGATCGTAATATTTTTTTTGACTTTTCATTAATATTCTGTCATTTTCTGCTTTTGAAAGAGTCGACCTTCTGATAAAAAGAAATCCTAATATTAAACAAGCCGTACCAAAAAACCACAAGCTTCCGAACTCAACCCTGTGTTCAATTACTAGTTTTTCTAGGGCATCCGCATGAGGCTTCCAGAGCACCGATACACTCAAACCTCCACGAATATCCCCAACCTTATACCCTTGACTTCCATGACATTTAAGGCACGATTTTTCAGTTATTAACGGGTCCA
>JAOPTX010000023.1:0-144449 GCA_051532055.1 Fibrobacterales bacterium
AAAGTTTTGAACCCTGTCTATTTGTATTTGACAGGACGGATCAAGCTTACATTTACCGAAGTAAAGAAGTGATCCACCCCACATGCATATTATCTAAAATTTCAAAGTGCTGAGTGCCTCAAAGGACTCTCTTATTGCCTTGTGAGTGAGCGTTTGTAAGCTCCCTCTCAAGTGCTGAGCAAATATACATTAGTTAAAACACCACGTCAATAGAAATTGGCGTTTTAAGTTAAAAAACTTAAAAGATTTTAAATTCCATGTAAGCCGTTCAATTAAAGCGACTTACAAATTATTTTTCGATAAATTAGGCAATCTACATCCTCTCGTTTTAAGTTGTTTGAGTTTGCCCGTTGTGTTTTTTACATTTATTTGCTTGTCCTCCCTCAATTATGATGGTAATATAAGAGATAATTATGACAACTCCCAAATTCAAAACTAAAGCCGCACACTTTCTCACCGAAGGAAGACATATTCTCGATCTACGAATGGGGATTGTAAGTCATATTACAGACGAAAGATATACCATAATATCGGTAAACGATGAAACCAACACTTTTAGGCCCATGGACAGCTACGACCTTGAGTCAACATATTGTCGCGATGTCTATAAGCTCGGGAAAACCATTGCCCTCACAGAAATTGATGGAATAAAGGGCCTTAAAAGGCACCCTCTTTATCTTGATTTCTCTTTAGAGGCCTATATAAGTGCCCCGATTTTTATTCAAAACACCGTATGGGGCACAATTAACTTCTCCTCTCTTGCCATTAGAATGCATTCGTTTAATGAAAAAGAAGTATATCTTGTAGAATATTACGCAACAGAGCTGTCAAATATACTTAACCAAGGTGGTAACCCGTAATTTTTCACCCCCACTAGTTACTTAAGGAGAATATTTATGTTAGTGACACAAATCACCTTCTTATAAAAATCATTAAACTCCCCCCAATTATATCCCTATATATAAAGAGGCACACAAGGGGGACACTATGATTATAAGAATCACGCTAAAAAAAATTGTAATTATCGCCATGCTTATAGCAACAGCATCGGCAATTGCATCAAACTTCTCTATCAAAATTGACCTTGATCTACAAAACTACATGAAAACTAGATCTACCATATCTGCTATTACATCCCTACAACAGCCCCTATCTTCTATATTTACTTAGAGCACCAGAGTTAATTTTAGAAATTGAGACACCTTTTCTCCTCATTTCAAACTCACAACCAGCTCTTTTTCACTATCATAGCACCTTAATTGAATATTCGATTCACACACTATTCTATTTCGCATCATGCGCTTCAAAAAAGGGTGTTTTTTAAGTACCTTTGTTCCAGTTTGTTTTTTTGTACCAAAAGGTCAATAAATGCCAAAAAGAGACGATCTCTCAAAAATTTTGATTATCGGAAGTGGACCCATTGTAATTGGTCAAGCTTGTGAATTTGATTATTCTGGAACTCAAGCATGTAAAGCGATTCGTGAAGAAGGATATGAAGTTGTATTGGTAAACTCCAATCCCGCTACTATCATGACTGATCCTGAGACTGCTGATGTAGTATATATTGAGCCAATTACTGCCGAAGCAGTAGCAAAAATTATTAAGAAAGAGAGACCTGATGCAATTCTTCCTACCCTTGGTGGGCAAACAGCATTAAATTGCGCTCTTGAATTAAATGAACTCGGCGTACTCGAAAAGTATAATGTAGAAATGATCGGCGCCAACATCGAAGCAATTAATAAAGCCGAATCACGTGATGAGTTTAAAGAGGCAATGCTTAAAATAGGCCTCGACATGCCTCGCTCTTATATTGCAAAAAACCTTAAAGACGCGGAAGATGCCGCCAAACAACTCGGACTTCCTGTAGTTATCCGCCCTGCGTTTACAATGGGTGGAGCAGGTGGTGGATTCGCATACACTCAAGAAGAATTCATTCGTATTGCCTCATCAGGACTGAGCCTGAGCCCCGTCAGTGAAATACTCATTGAAGAGTCTATCGTGGGCTGGAAAGAATATGAAATGGAGGTAATGCGGGATAAGAATGATAATGTCGTTATCATTTGTTCAATCGAGAACCTCGATGCTATGGGCATCCATACAGGTGACTCAATTACTGTCGCTCCTATTCAGACACTCACCGATAAAGAATATCAGATTATGCGTGATGCATCTATTGCTGTAATACGCGAGATAGGTGTTGAGACTGGTGGATCAAACGTTCAATTCGCCGTCAATCCTGAAAATGGTAGAATGATCATTATTGAGAT
This sequence comes from Fibrobacterales bacterium, assembly GCA_051532055.1. Taxonomy (GTDB): domain Bacteria; phylum Fibrobacterota; class Fibrobacteria; order Fibrobacterales; family JAOPTW01; genus JAOPTW01. Next base: position 2,268 of record JAOPTX010000023.1, read on the forward strand.
GAATCCACGAGTATCTCGATCATCTGCACTCGCCTCAAAAGCAACTGGTTTCCCCATTGCTAAAATTGCCGCAAAACTTGCTGTCGGATACACTCTTGACGAACTCCTTAACGACATTACTGAAAAAACTCCCGCGTGCTTCGAGCCTACTATTGACTATGTTGTTACAAAAATACCTCGATTCACTTTTGAGAAGTTCCCCCAGGCTGAAAACGTACTCGGGACTCAGATGAAATCAGTTGGTGAAACTATGGCTATTGGACGGACCTTTAAAGAGTCACTTCAGAAAGCCTGCCGTTCACTTGAAACTGGGCGTCATGGCCTTGGTTCAGATGGCAAGCTCATCATTAAAGAAGAAGAGATTGAAGAAATACTCAGTGTAAAGCATCCATCTATTGATCGCCTCTTTTATATTAAAGCAGCATTTGAATTTGGTTGGAGTATTGATAAACTCTACAAGGTTTCTGGCGTTGACCCATGGTTCCTCAATCATATTAAAGATTTTGTTGATTTTGAAACAGAAAACCTTAATGGCAAATCATTAACTAACATTTCAAATGACACCCTTAAAGAAGCAAAAAAACACGGCTACTCTGATTACCAGCTTGCACATATACTGAAAACTAAGGTTGAAGTAATTGAAGCGAAGCGTAAAGAAATTGGCCTTTCGAAAGTATATAAAACCGTGGATACCTGTGCTGCTGAATTTGAAGCGGAAACCCCATATCACTACTCTAGTTTTGACGAAGAGAATGAAGCGGTGCGCTCAGATCGCAAAAAAGTGGTCATTCTTGGTGGCGGCCCTAACCGCATTGGGCAAGGTATTGAGTTTGATTACTGCTGTGTTCACGCATCATATGCACTCCAAGAAGAGGGCTTTGAAGCGATTATGGTTAATTCTAACCCTGAAACCGTTTCTACAGACTACGACACATCTGATAAACTCTATTTTGAGCCACTTACTCGTGAAGACGTCTTTGCTATCATCGATCAGGAACAACCAGATGGAGTTATTCTCCAGTTCGGTGGACAGACACCTCTTAAACTGGCACAAGATCTTGAAGAATACGGCGCAAAAATCATCGGTACATCACCTGACTCTATTGACCTCGCAGAGGACCGTGAAAGGTTTTCTAATCTCGTTGATGAACTTGGGCTTCTCCAGCCCGAAAATGGCCTTGCAACCAACTTAGACCAGGCACTTGAAATTGCAAATAGAATATCATACCCTGTTCTTGTTCGTCCAAGTTTTGTTCTTGGTGGACGCGCAATGATGATTGTGTATGATGATGATGAGCTCACTAAATACATGGATGAGGCAGTTGAAGCCTCCAATGAAAAGCCTGTGCTTGTCGATAAGTTTCTTGATGACGCAATTGAGCTCGATGTAGATTGTATCTGTGACGGAAAAACCGCTGTGGTCGCTGGAATTATGCAGCATATTGAAGAAGCTGGAATTCACTCAGGTGACTCTGCTTGTGTCCTTCCTCCTTATACACTCTCAGATGAAATTTTGGATGAGGTACGCCGCCAAACGAAACAACTTGCCTTTGCACTAAAAGTTATTGGTTTGATGAATATCCAATTTGCTATTAAAGGTAATGACGTCTACTTGATTGAAGTAAACCCTCGCGCATCACGTACTGTTCCATTTGTATCAAAAGCAATTGGCATACCTATTGCCAAACTCGCTACAAAAGTAATGATTGGCATAAGCCTTGAAGAACTTGGTTTTACTGAAGAGTTTGTTCCAAAACATATATCTGTAAAAGAGTCGGTATTCCCTTTTGCTAAATTTTATGGTGTTGATACTGTACTGAGCCCAGAGATGAAATCTACCGGTGAAGTAATGGGTATTGACAATGAATTTGGCCTTGCTTTTGCAAAAGCACAAGATGGTGCAGGAAACCCACTCCCTATGGAAGGGTCGGTATTTGTATCGGTAAATGACCGAGACAAAGAACGTACTATGCCTATTGTAAAACGCTTTGATGAACTGGGATTTAAGATTTATGCAACCGGAGGGACCTCAACCGCCCTGCTACGTGAAGGCATTAAATCTACCGTTGTCGCTAAGGTATCTGAAGGACATCCTAACGTGGTTGACCTTATAGAGACTGGAAACGTTAATTTTCTATTAAACACCCCAATGGGTAAAGTCACCCAAGTTGATGATGGAATTATTAGAAAAACGGCACTTAAAAACAAAGTAACATACACAACTACGCTCGCCGCTGCTCATGCCGCAGCCTGGGCAATTAACTCTATGCGTGAAAAAGAGCTAGGTGTTTACTCGCTTCAGGGATATCATGCAAAAAGTAAAGAAAGCTAGAGTCAAACAGTAGATAATAGTCACATTCAAACTCCGGTCACATTTTGGCCGGAGTTTTTTGTATTTTTAACTATTAGTTATCCTTACTCCGACACTATTATGCGGCTTTTAAAGCACCTTGTACCCCTCTTTATAATCACATTTAGTATGAGTGGTTGCCTCTATTTTAATCTCTACTATAATTTTAATAAGGCATATAATCAAGCACTCGAAATACATGACGATCGAATTACAGATAATCCTGATGACACCATTTGGGTAACAAAAGAAGAAAAAATAAAGCTGCGTCGGGCTATCAGTAAAGGATCTAAAATACTCGAAGTTTACCCCTCTGAAATTGAGTACAAACCTAAAGTACTCTTCTATATGGGTGATGCCTTTTTTAGAATGACCAAATGGAAAAAGGCCATAACAAAATACAATGAATTTGAGAAATATTTCCCCTATCATGATAGTATACCAAATGCTCAGTATCATAGAGCCTATTGTCATTATAAAACAAATGAGCTCCCTGTTGCCTACTACGAATTACAACAGATTATTGATGAAGGCCCAATACACCCCTATTACAATGCAGGAGTTCTCTTGCTCGCAGAAGTATCACAAGGTGAAGCGTTTAGTAAAAACGCCATTGAAAACATCGAAAAGCTTTTAAAATCTGATATCTCATCAGCCTACACCCGCGGGAAACTTCATTATCAAGTCGCAGAACTCTATTTTAGTGATGAGGATTACGACAAAGCCCTCATACATTATGCAAGTGAGGACATAAAAGAACTTTCTGACAATAACTACTACAATGCCTTTCATAAGCAATTGCAATGCCACAACACACTCGAACAGATTAATGAAGGCCTTATTCTTGTAGCAGATAGAAAAACCGATTCACGGCTCGCAAATCAACAAATCAAAACTGATATTATTCACGCCCAACTCTTTCTTAAAGCTGAAAAATACACGCAAGCAGTTGCACTTCTTGACTCAGTTATTGGCCGCACGACAAAAGAGGAACTCCCCTTAAAGTCTGAATCTCATTTTATTCTTGCAGAGCACTATCACTATACAATGGGAGACCTCGGACAGGCGCGTACAGAGTATATTAACGCCTATAAAACCACATCTCAAACCTCATGGTACACCATAGCACAGGAGAGGGCAAAAGCACTCAAAACAGTAGTTGCCCTTTCTACCCAAAAGGGAAAGGGTTTTAAAGAATTTTTTAAAGCGGCAGAGCTCTACCTCTTTACTCTAAACAACCCAGATAGTGCCATTAACAGCCTAGAAAAAGTAGCAACAGATCAAAAAGGAAACACCCTTGAACGTGCAAGAGCAGCCTATGCCAAGGCCTTTATTACCGACGCTTTCTTAATGGATTCAACTAAAGCTCGCGCGCTCTATGAAAGTATTATTGTCGAATACCCAGAGACAAAATATGCTCAACAAGCCGAAAAAAACCTTGGCAGAACACAGACGGTTGTAACCGCAAATGACAAAGCCCATAAAGAGTTTTTAGCTGCAGAGTCACTCTACTTTTCACTCGACAGTATCAGCCTCGTTAATCCATCTCTTTACGACTCCATGGAAGTTATTGCAGTGACCGCCTATGATTCGGTGTCTCGAACATATCCTAATACTGCATACGGCATCAAAGCTCACTACACTCTGGCATGGATATATGAGTATCAACGAGCCGATACCGCCGCAGCAAGAATTATGTATAAAAAAATAGTAGAGAGCTATCCAGGAACGCCTTATGCAGATATCGCAAAAGAAAAGTTAAATCCAAAACTCTCTATAACAGAAAAACAGCTTGATAAGTTGAAAAAGAACCTAGACCAGACTGTAAAGCGTGAAGAACGCCGACAAAAACGAACCACGGAGCGCAAAATAAAACAAGAGACCATTGAAGAAGCAGAAGAGCTTTTAGAAACGGATTTTAATAAAATGTACGAGTTTGGAAAATGAAGAATTCACTTATAATTGGAATACTTATTTCTCTCACCCTTATGGCTTGTGCCGGCAGTGACAGTATATCGAGGCGCAAAGGCTATAACCGAGAAGCCTTTATTAAGTACGACACCGAGACGAAAGTTATTGGTAAAGTCTATGAAGGAGAAGTATCATATTATGGGCCAGGCTTTCATGGAAAACTCACTGCAAATGGCGAAAAATATGATCAAAATGCATTCACTTGCGCCCATAAAACACTCCCTTTTGGGACTAAATTGCGTATTACTAATTTGAGCAACAACCAATCTGTCGTGCTCAGAGTAAATGACCGTGGACCTTATAAACATGGCCGCATTGTCGACCTGAGTGTTGCAGGTGCTAAAGAAATTGGGCTCGATATTATGGGAGTGGCGCAAGCCCGTGTTGAAGTAGTTGAGTAATAGGTTGGGACTTGGATAACTCTTTAAGACCCTAGACACACTTTACACCGCCAACCTGAGTGCACTTACTACAGATTACTCATTAATGTTATAAAAGCGTCATCCAATGAGTTACCAAATACCACAATTCCCTCTTCATGACCCTCCATTGCCAATATCTTTTTTTCTGACATTGATGAATTGTTATAGAGATTCTCTACTGCGTAAGCCATCTCTGGAGTACCATACGGAATATCTTTACCCGTTGTTGGAACGACGCCACAAAGCTTTTTCCATAGAGAGAGCGAATGTACATGAATTACAGCATTAATTGATTGATCAAGAGTATAGAGTACAAAGTGAGTCATAGACTCAGATGAAGCATCTATAGGCCCCTCTGCCTCGACAGTATTTGTTTTGATAGAGCACTCTGTTACGGTGCAAAAATCCTGTGTCGTCACAGTCTCTCTACTCCCCGTTGCTGAACCGGAAATAACAAATTGATTTTCAATAGTACGCTGACTTATATTTCCATAGCCAACGCCTGAATGATACACCCCAATTAGTTGAAGCGCATACAATTTCTGACGATAGCGAATAAGCTCAGTTAAAAACTCATCTGCTAGCGGCTCACCAAAGGTTTGTTTGAGATTAAACTTAATATAGCCGTCATCAATCTCATTATGCGCCAAACATACCTCGGATCGATTCTTCATCTGCACCACAAATACCACGTTCTGTAATAAGGCCTGTGATAAGTCTCGCTGGTGTAACATCAAATCCAAAATTGGCTGCGGGACTCTCTTCTGGAGTAACCAATACCCGTTCTATTGATCCTGACTTGGTTTTACCTTGTATATATTTGACCTCATCCCCTGAGCGCTGTTCTATAGGAATATTGCGTACACCATCAATCATAGTAAGATCAAGGGTCGTAGAAGGCAGTGCCACATAAAAAGGAATATCATTATCTTCTGCTGCAAGCGCCTTAAGATACGTCCCAATTTTATTGGCTACATCACCATTTGCCGTTACTCGATCGGCACCCGTAATCACAAGATCAACCAAATCATGTTGCATAAGGTGACCGCCTACATTGTCTGCTATAACTGTGTGCTTAACTCCATGATGCTTTAGTTCAAAAGCTGTTAAACTTGCCCCTTGATTGCGCGGGCGTGTTTCATCAACCCAAACATGTAGGTCTATTCCCTCTTCAAATGCCTTATAAATGGGGGCTGTTGCTGAACCAAAATCGACGAATGCAAGCCACCCAGCATTACAGTGGGTTAGAATATTCACCGTCTCCCCTTGTTTCTTCTTGCTTATCTCTCGAATGAGCTCAACACCATGACGCCCAAGGCTTTCGCAAAAATGAGCATCTTCATCCGCAATTTCACGAGCAATATGAAGCGCTTCTTTAACCTTCTCCCTGTTTTGAGTAAATGGTTCAATCGCCTTAAGTTGACGGTCCACAGCCATTGCAAGATTCACCGCCGTGGGACGTGTTGCTTTTAATGCATTCGCCCAACCTTCAACACGTTCATCAAAATTTTCATGAGGAAGAGCATCGAGACAGGCTAGATACATACCATAGCCAGCGGTTGCTCCGATCAGACCTGCACCCCGTACCAGCATATTAGAGATAGCATCACATGCATCCTGAGGAGTACGGAGGCTCTTAATTTTAAATTCATGTGGAAGAAGTGTCTGATCTATTATCTCAATAAACAGTTCTGACTTTTCCCAAATGGTGCGATAGTGTTGACCAAAAACTTTCATACATTACTCATCTATTCATATCTATTATATTTCATTGTGAAATATAGGGTTTTTTTCAGTAGTACCGACTAAATTTTCTCTAGTTAGCCCACAAAGGCAAGCAACCAATTTCAATTCCTGAATGAATACAATCGTTACTAATTGAGGAATTATGAGAGAATACTATATTTGCCTCAAAGCCCTTTATTATCAGGAAACAATCGATGAGTGATATCACTGCAACAGTACAACAAAACTTTGAAAGCCTCTCTACAAACAGCTACCCTGGACGCGGTATTATCATAGGTCTCAGCCCTGATACAACAAAAATTATCCAAATATATTGGATAATGGGAAGAAGTGAAAACAGTCAAAATCGCATTTTTCTACAAGACCCCAATGGGTTTGTTCGCACCAAAGCATTTGATGAAAGCAAAATGACTGATCCATCACTTATTATTTACCATCCAGTAAAGTTTCTCGACAAAAAGCACATTGTGACTAATGGCGACCAAACAGATACTATTTTTGATTATCTCACTGCCGATAAAACTATTGAGTCTGCGCTCATGACTCGAGAGTACGAACCTGATGGGCCTAATTTTACACCACGTATTAGTGGTTTAGTAGATCTTGAAAATGATGGTATCGCTTATGAACTTTCTATTTTAAAATCTTTTGATAACACTGAAGCATCATCGAATCGTCAATTTTTCAAGTATGGCACAGGTATCCCAGGTGTTGGTCACTTTATCTCTACCTACCAAGGTGATGGAAATCCTCTCCCTTCTTTTAATGGCGAACCACAGCTTATGCCACTCTTTAATGACATATCCAAGTGCGCTACAACCTATTGGAATACAATTGACCATCAAAACAAAGTTTCACTCCTTGTGAAATCAATCGATGTAGCAACAGGTGCAACTGCGGTAGAGATCATAAATAAGCATAGCTAGATTTATTCTCAACATATATCTCTTTAATAAAAGAATCCAAGGTACCCTCAGTATCTTGGATTCTTTTATTTATGGCCCCCTGTAACAATCCTTATACCTATAACAACCCAAGCCAACTGCTTATCATCATAGCCTATTTAAGCTTTTTGTGATACTATATAGAATAATAAGGAGGTGTATATGCTCACCAGAATAATAGATGAATATGGAGTGGTCTGCAAAATAAATGTTGCTGATATTAACGCGAGTATACAATGGTATGGCAAAACCCTTGGGCTCATAAACGACGAAAAGTTTTTTGAACCTGGGGTATGGGCACAATTAAATTGCCCCGGGATAAAAAGCTTTGCACTCGGATTAAGTGCCCATGACAGACCTATCGGCCAGCATGGCTCTACAATCACATTTATGGTTTCTGATATTGCACTCGCTAAAAGCGTATTAGATGAAAAGGGCATACTAACAAGTGAGATTGTAGATGCAGGTAAGGGAGTGCTCTTAGCAAAGTTTATGGATCTCGATGGTAATGAGTTAGTACTGCGACAAAACAAAGCTGAGGATGGTCACCAGATAGGAGACCAAGACTAAAAACAAGGCACCTCGAAAGGAGGATTCGGATGGGTGATTGGAACCCTTCGAGATGCCTTTAGAAATTGACGGTAGGTGGGTTACACCTCTACTCTCGTTGACTCATTCAAACCCCCTCTAAAAACCTCTACAAGGTTTCTAGTACCATCAATTCCCCTATCTATTGTATCTGATTGCCCTTGATACATATCAGAGATAGTATTCAGTCTCTGATCAATTTTATCAAGAAGCGCAAGCCAATCTTCTATCATCGAGCCATCAAGAGCTGCTCGATAGTTACAGTGACACGGGTCTAAAATTGCAAAACCTGCACTGGGAGATTCTACAACATTCTGTTCGATTTCAATGAGCTGAATGGAAAGTTCAAAAGACTGCACCTGATTTACTGAAAATTTATTTGATACCCCACTCCAAACATCTTGAATACCTTTTGAATCCCTAGGTGTTACAAGAGAGGGCCTTCCTACAAGAGCCGCACTCGCATTGACCAAATCATCTAACCGGTTGTTCTCATTTTTACCCACACCAAGCATTTCGTGTATTGAATTGAGCACTTTCTGCTTCATTTCAGATATGAGATTATAAAACTGTGCAGGTTTATCGGCTGCATCAATTTTTTTCATGAGTGCTGCATGATCAATCAACTCTTGTTGCACAGGATTCAAGTCTTTTAACAGCCCCGAGCCATGCATTTGCCCTGTTCTCACTTCTTCATATTCAAAAGAAATCTCTTTTGAAACAAATTGTGATTGTTGTGATAATGCCGTATTAAATCCTGATACGGGAACACTTTTCGAAGTGATTGAAAAATCGAGTTGTGAAAACTCTGTGGTTTGCACATACATAGCTACATCCTTATAGTTTAAGAAGAACTCTTCCCTAATTCTTCGTCTTATCTTTTAACTATTAGTGCAAACAGTGTGCCAAAAAAGACTGAATGGCCCTTTTGAGATAATTTTAACCCTATTTTAATTTCTTAAAGCAAACATTAAATAGGTACTCACTTTTACTTTTAAAGGAATAGTAACTATCAAATGAGGCTTAATTGGTGAACGACTACATAAGGAAATTTATTCCTCAGAAGACCCAATATGAAAGGCATCATTTTCAGCTCTGGTTTATTTATAATCCCTATGTTACCCATTGAAGCACTCGATCGTTTAATAGTTGTATTTAACTATATTTGACAAATGAACATGACCGATGCACTTCCCCTACTTAAAAAACACTTTGGCTACGATAGCTTTAGGCCTTTTCAATCCGACATAATCCAGTCAATTCTTAATAAAAAAGATACTCTTGTGATTATGCCTACTGGAGGTGGTAAATCACTCTGTTTTCAATTACCCGCTATTATGATGCCCGGTACTTGTATCGTTGTTTCCCCCCTCATTGCCCTTATGAAAGACCAAGTGGAAGGACTCCATGAAAACGGTATTGCTGCCTCTTTTTTGAACAGTTCACAGAGCAGTGATGAACAGAGAGAGGTTTGGAATTCACTTCGTGAGGGAACACTTGACTTACTGTATATCTCTCCCGAAAAACTTGTAACGGCTCATTTTCTTGATGCACTCAGTGAAGCACATATTAATATGATCGCTATTGACGAAGCACACTGTATTTCTATGTGGGGTCATGATTTTAGGCCTGAATATACTCGGATGGCCACCCTTAAAGGCCGATTTCCAAGTATTCCCTTTGTTGCACTCACTGCTACTGCAGACCGTATTACTCAAAATGATATCTGCCAGCAACTAACGTTAGAATCTCCTGAACGATTTCTTGCGTCCTTTGACCGACCCAATATACGATTGACTGTACTTCCAGGAAAGAAACGCTTTGAAGCGATTCTTGGGTTTATCAGGAAAAAAAGTGGAGATTCAGGAATTATCTACTGCCTCAGCAGAAAGTCAACCGAAAAGATTGCTGAAAAATTACAAGCAAAAGGAATTAATGCAGGTTTTTATCATGCAGGAATGGATGCCGCTGACCGTGCCCATATTCAAGAAGAGTTTATCGCTGACCGTTTGCAAATAATTTGTGCAACCATAGCCTTTGGCATGGGAATTGACAAATCAAATGTCCGTTGGGTTATACACTTTAACCTGCCTAAAAATATAGAAGGCTACTACCAAGAGATCGGCCGTGCAGGACGTGATGGGCTTCCCAGTGAGGCACTCCTCTTTTATAGTATTGCCGACGTGATGCTCCTGAAAGGATTCATTGAAGATAGTGGGCAACGAGATGTCCTCCACAATAAATTACAACGTATGCAAGACTATGCTGACTCAAGTACTTGCCGAAGAAAAATACTGCTGAGTTACTTTAATGAGCATCTCCATGAAAACTGCGCTAACTGTGATGTTTGTAAAAACCCTCCAAAAACATTCGATGGCACCATCCATACCCAAAAAGCTCTGTCTGCAATTATCAGAATCAAAGAACCAGTATCTACCAATATATTAGTAGATGTACTCAGAGGTTCACAACGACGCGAAATTATTGAGCGCGGCTTTCACACCATTAAAACCTACGGAGCAGGATCTGATGTCTCTTTTGACAACTGGCGACACTACTTACTGCAAATGATTCATCAAGGCTACATTGAACCCACCTACGGAAGTAATCCAGCCTTAAGAGTCACTGAGCCTGGTACAGAAGTCCTCCTCAAAGGTAAAGCAGTCTCACTCGTAGAACCTGCAGAACAACAAAAATTTAATGAGTCTAAAGAGGCCCCATCTGCAGCATTTGATGATGGAGTCTTTGACCCCCTCTATTTTGCAATGTTAAAAGGACTCCGAAAAGAAATTGCGGATTCTAAAAGTATTCCAGCTTATCTTGTCTTCTCTGATGCAACGCTCAGGCAGATGTCTTCTCTTCAACCCATTACAGACGAACAATTTTTAGCTATTAATGGGGTAGGTGAAAAGAAGCTTATGGAGTATGGTGATGCATTTATTAATGCTATTCTCGATTTGCAGACCTCAGCCAAAGTGTAGCTCTCCAGAAAGACCACTTAAACCATTTCCCTTTTCATATATGATAAACTCACTTCAAAACTGTAATCATTACTCTTAGTTTGTTGATTTACCCTACCAAATAGTTACTTTCAATTAAAACAAATAATTGACAATATACATAGGAGTAACACATGGCTAAAATTACACTAAAAAATGAAATAACTTCAGACTCAATCGGCGAACTTCCAGCAATTGGCTCATCAGCACCAGCTCTAACCCTTGTAGCAGGTGACCTCAGCGAAAAATCTCTTGAAGATTTTGCGGGTAAGAAAAAACTTCTTAATATCGTTCCTTCACTTGATACTGCAGTATGTGCAACATCTACAAGAAAATTCAACGAAACTGCTGCGAGCGATACTGTTGCTGTACTCGTTATTTCGGCCGACCTCCCTTTTGCTCAAGGTCGCTTTTGCTCGACTGAAGGTATTGAAAATGTAACAGCACTCTCTACATTCAGAAGCTCTTTTGGCAAAGATTATGGCGTAGAAATTGTTGAAGGCCCTCTCGCAGGACTTACTGCACGTTCAGTTGTTGTTTTGGATGAGGACAATAAAGTGATTTACACTGAACAACTACCAGAAATCACTCAAGAACCTAATTACGACGCAGCACTTGAAAGTCTTGGTATTAAAGCTACTGCCTAGTATGATTCTTTACATTTTTCTCTTTTAGAGAATACAAAGGCTACAGATTATTCTGTGGCCTTTTCAATTTAAACGTTTATACTACGTCTAAATTTTTAGGAATATTATTTAAGGAAAACAAAAAAGCCGCTCGGGCAGAACGGCTTTTTGTCTTTTTTATCATTGATAATCATCAGATGTCAAACATATAAGCGGTAGGTATCAAATCATGTACATAAAGTATATTTATCGACTTAAAGTGTCTGTGACGGCTGTCACATTGTTGTGAAATCGCTTTTTTTACTAAGAATTAATAGGATCCTCTTAAAGAATAGCTCCTGTATGTATCTGTAACAGTATCTGTTTCAAAGAGATTCATTGGATTGTTCCAAGTTGCAATACTTGGTATTTCACAAGTCCATATTGCCCATGTTTTTACTTTCTCCTTTTTTGGCACACTATTTGATTAACACTATATCATAACAACAAACCAAAACAACACTCAAGGAGGACATAATGTCTTATTACGTATCAACACCTGCAAAATCTCTTCTCGACAACTTTTTTAAAACACCCGTTGTGACAAGAGACAGTATCACTCCAAAAGTCGACGTATACTCTGATGACAAAGCCTATTATCTTGAGGTAGATCTTCCGGGCTTTGCTAAGGATTCTATTGCTGTGGAGGTAAAGGATACTACACTCACTATCAGTGCCACAAATGAAAATAAAGAAGAAAAAAAAGAACGAGATTATCACATTAGAGAGCGTTCCTTCCGTAATTTTGAGCGTTCATTCAAGCTTGGAGAAACTCTTAACGCAGAGAATATTAGCGCCAAACATAAAAATGGTGTACTTACAGTTATCGTAGATAAAAAAGAGAACGTACTCCCAAAAAAGATTACAGTAGATTAGCATGCCTTATGCATTAACACTCTCAATAATAAACACAGCTTTATTTGCTGTGTTTATTATTTGTGATATCAGTACTATACTTGTAATATTTTAGGTAACAATTTCAATTTATTGTTGTCTAAAAATTTCTGCATCTCTATATTTTAGATAATCCCTAAAACTGGTATATCTATGGCTATTACACAACTCCTCGACTTCCTCAATGTGAGTATTTCACCCTATCACGCTGTTGAGAGCGCACGAACAGCTCTGACAAATCAAGGGTTTACAGAACTTACAGAGTCAGAAAAATGGATCATAGAACCGAAGAAATCCTATTTTGTGTGCCGGGAAGACTCCTCATTTATAGCCTTTAAAACACCACAGTCAGTTGCAAAAATAAAAACAGCAATCATTGGCTCTCATACGGATTCACCTACATTAAAAATAAAGCCGAACCCAGAAATACAAAAAGTAGGCTACCACTCCCTAGCAATAGAAGTATATGGGAGCCCTATATTTACAACATGGCTTGACAGAAGTTTAAAATGGGCAGGTGTAGTGGTATATGACGATTCAAAGGGTAACACTATAACCAAAAAGGTTTCTACAAAACATTCTTTTCGCATTCCTCAACTTGCGATTCATATTAATAGAGGCGTTAATAGTGAAGGCCAAAAACTCAATCCCCAATTTGAACTCAACCCTATGATAGGACTCGGGAGTACCGCTCTCGAATTTGAAAAGGTCCTCAAGAAAGAATGTGGGATAAACGGTCATGTACTCAGTTGGGACCTGGGTCTCTACGAAGATTCTCTGGCGCACCTTGGTGGCATGCAAGAAGAATTTGTGTTTGGAGGCCGACAAGATAACCTGGTAATGGTTTCAGCTTCACTTGACGCACTCTGCAGTACTCCTTATTCAAAAAACAATCTTCAATGTATTGCTGCATTCAATCATGAAGAAATTGGGAGTAGTACTCGAACCGGTGCTGACTCAGGATTTTTAGACACTACTCTAAAAAGAGCCTACCGCTCACTGGGACTTTCTGATGAAGCATTTGATATCTCTATGGCAAATTCTTATGCAATTTCAGCTGATGGCGCCCATGCTGTTCATCCAAATCTTTCAGAAAAACATGATGCTAATCATAGGCCAATGATGAACAAGGGACCCGTGATCAAAGTGAACTCAAATATGCGTTATACTTCTACTCCAGAAACTATTGCTCGATTTAAAAAGTTATGCGATCAATGTAAAGTCCCCTATCAGCAGTTTTCTTCACGAAATGACATCCCCTGTGGAAGTACTATAGGAAACATGCTGAGCATGAGTCTAGGCGTTCCAACAGTAGATGTCGGTTCAGCAATGCTCGCAATGCATTCATGTAGTGAAACAACAGGCTCCAAAGACTATGATAACATGATACGAGTATTCAAAGAGTGTCTCAGATATTAAGAGGTTTTTAATACTCTTCTATATGATCAAGTCGTTCAATCAAGTCATCCCAAAATTGCTTCTGTACCAATGTCTGATAAAGAGCCTCATCATTCTTGATGAGGCTTATGATTGTAGACTGAATCCGCTGAAGTACTCCTAAAGTGTAAGAGCATCGTGCTAAAGAGTACATTACTTCATTTACATACTCTCTACGATCAATACGCGTCTCAGGATATTCTAATAAGAGAAGTGCATCTTGCATCTTGCTTAAGAAAGAATCGTATAGTTCTCGACTTAATTCAGCTTTGAGAAAAGTTGCAAGAGTTGCTTTTTGAGCTTTCATTGCAAAGAGGAAGACCAGTTCTAATTGAGCATTATAATCTGCATTTTGTTGAGCAATAACCGCATCAGGATTACTTTCATGTGCAACCCCAAAGAGCACTCCCTTTTCCCTTGGGAGAAATTCTACAAAATCAGGTTGGTACTCGTTCGAGGCTTTAATTTCTTGATGTGATGAACATCCAAAAAAAAGAAAATAGACAAAAATAAAAAAAGGGGAGGAATACCTCATTTACCTATCTCTACATCAAGTTCATCATACGCTTCCTGGGCGCGTTCTCTAATTTTATCGACAGAACTATTTTTTTCGGAAGTACTACTACAACCAAAGAAAAGCATTGCCGTAAGTAATAGTATATAACTCTTCATCATTCCCCTTATTTACACAGTTCTCTATGCAATTCATGAAACTTACTTGATAGTTTACTCTTTTTTATGGCTTGAAGTACAGCTTTTTCTTCACCTTTTGCCAGCGCACGACTATTCATGATAGTTGACCCAATCAAATCTTTTCCTCTATGGGCTTTTAATGAAAGAGATGTCTTAACCTTTACAAATGAACTCCCTGCCGACACCCCCTGTACTGAAGTGAGAACGACACTCTCTACCCCAATACTTAATTGGTTCTGAGCCCCCAACGTATGAACAATACCATATTCTTTAAAAAATGATACTATCGCTTGTTTTATTTTTCCATCGGAAGCTCTACTTTTATTATTGATATATAGATCGACAATACAATTCTTTGGGTTTACTCGATAAGAGAAAAAGAGGGCTTTCTCTTTTACTATTTCACTATAGCCCCCCGCTAGACCTCCTTCAATCTGAATACTATACGTCTGTTTCCCCGACTCTTGACTCAATGTACTCAGTTCAAACTCCGCAATACCGACTTCGTTTGTAATAGCGGTACTTATTTGCTTCAATAAAGGATTAAGAGCCACAAGACGAACTCCTCTCACTCCTTTACCCTTCATAGTAAGTTTAACATGTATAGGATTAGGAGTATTTGTTCCATCAAGAACTTGATTACTGCCAGATACC
The DNA here is from genome assembly GCA_051532055.1 of Fibrobacterales bacterium. Lineage (GTDB taxonomy): Bacteria > Fibrobacterota > Fibrobacteria > Fibrobacterales > JAOPTW01 > JAOPTW01. The sequence continues at coordinate 17,631 of JAOPTX010000023.1, forward strand.
ATTTCTAACGATGTCGACAAAAGGGCATTTTCTTGCAGTATTCCAATCTGAGTATAAGTCACTTTAACTTCATCAACACTATTTAATTGTGCTACAGCACTTAAAAGAACTCTTTCCTCTTCTATCAAAGAAATCAACTCTTTTGCCGCCTGTATGTGACGCCCTCCAACACGAAGTTCACCTGCTCCATATGCTCTCTTAGCAGCTGAAACACTCTCCTCCAATGCTCTATTTTTCTCACTAATCATAAGGGAGAGGTTTGAGGAAAAGCTCGCTCTATTTAAAGCTGCAAAAGCATAAAACACCCCACCTTTTTCCATAGTTTTAACAATTTCTATCCCTTTTATTTCACCACTGATACTTACTCGTGCACTCTTTGAAAATGAATCACTCAGAGCACTTTTATCATTAATAGATACTTCTGATAACTTTTGTTTTGAAGTAGAGCTCACTCGAGCAACAATTTGTTGTTGCACTGCAACCTGTGCATTTTGCCGAGCTTCATCAAGGTTTTTAGTAGACCTACCCACGGCACTTATAAAATGACTTTTGGGATATGAATTTAATTCACCTGAGTCTATCCATGAGGATTCAGCCCATATGTGACTCATAAAAAAAAGCAGTATACACATTATTGATGTAACTGCTCTTACCTGCTGACTGACTTCAATCATAGATTTTCCTTTCAACACCTATTACAATCAGAAATTATAACCCTCTGACTGCAATAGAGTCATTATTACTAGTTATTCGATTCCGATCAATATCAGCTTTCTGTTCAAGGTAATTTTTCTGGCTTTGATTCCTTTACTTCCGAGCTTTCTTTTATAATGGCGGTATATTTTTGAAGACTTATCAAAAGTATCTGGTGAACCCCATACATTATAATCCATTGTCTTTTTAGTAATAACATTTTCTTTGCTCTTACTAAAAGCAGCCTCAGTTACATCGGCTACAGCAAATTGAATATTTTCCAATTGATCACCTTCGTAGTCACCCAACATTCTAAAAATGAGTTTGTACTGAAGTCCTCGTTCTAAATCTTTAGTCCAATAATTATTAACGCGCTGTAGGACTTTATCAATAGCGTCTGCAAGTCCCTCTTCTATTAGTGCCTCTGGAGCTGCACCTGGACGATTTTTACTGTAACCTGTTTCCGCCCCAAGAAGACGAGCAGTCGTCGTTTCATAAGCTTTAACACTCACGCTTGCTTTGTTGTTTTTAACAGTACCTGCAAAAGATATATAGACATCAGCACCTATAGAAAGAGCAAGTTGATAACTCACATCTTCTTCTGATTCATTTCCAAGTTCTAACCCTGCAATAGTATTTACTTGCTCAAGCTGTTTAGGTACGACAACATCGTATTGGCGTGCAGTAAGGTAACTTTCAATAGTAGTTGCAGCATGTTTTGCGTAAGGATTCGTATTATACACATCCATAACTGATGTTTTTGTTGATGTTTCGGGAACGACCATTATAAAAGGCATACCTTGTGACTCAGCAAGTTCAGTTGATGAAGTAACCACACCACGCTCAACCATTCTGTCCGTTACATTCTTTTTGTTAACACGAAACATTTTCGTAACTTTAATGCCACGAGGAGTGCGCACCTGGCTGATAACTTTGTCTGACTCCCAAGTAATATACTTCTGAACATCTGCAAAAAATTGTTCTTGGAAAAGTTCAAATTTCATTTTACCCTCTTTACTATTTATGATTCCATCAGAACCACCATAAAGAATATAATATACTGCCGCACGTTTTGCGTCGAGTAACGCACCTGCCACATCCTCATCTCCATTGCCATAGCCTACAGCTTTAATTGTAACTTCAGCCGGACTATAGGTTTCAACAAATGCTGATTCCATTGATTTTGGCATATTCGATTGAGGGGCACTCTGTTTTGAGGCACAGCCCATAACAACCAGTGATATCGCAACGAGCGATGACAGTAAATACTTCATTATTTTCTCCTTTGGGTTTGATTAAATTCCGGTAGCCATTTTAAATATGTCGAAAAAACTAAAAGATATTGAAGGAAGTGACCAGACAAGACCTGTTTCTATTGCAAATCCAGTTGGGTTATATTCAGGAGCCACACCATTAAATGTGTAATCTGTAGCAGTTCCTCCCCCAATATCATATCGTGCCATACCTGAGAGAGCCAGACTAGGAAAAAGCGCTAACTCTATACCCCCTGCACCAAACGCTGACACACCATGGGCAGAGTAGGTCTCCTCTGCAGTCGTAATATATATGCCCCCCACTGAAACTCCCCCTTGAAATTTAAGAGCAAATCGATTTACTGACCACTTTTTTATAAGTGAGACATCATAATTTGCTATGGTAACTAAGGGTGACTCTTCATCTATTTCTTCTGTGTATCTATCAAGTGTATCACTCTGTGAAAATGCATATCCAGCTCCAAGACTTAAAAATAAGCGATTCATCCCCATTCCCCGTCCGATATTGTAGTGGCCTTCTACAAAAATCCCTGCAGACGCCTCTACAAGAGGAGAATTATTTTGTTCAACCTCTAGTTTACCCGCATATTGTCGCCAACCGAAAAAGAGGTCTAGGGGCATACGAGGATACTCTCTTATGACATCTCCTTGAAGCGGACTCCCTGACACAATACTTGCCTGAGTGATATATCCATTTTTTGATTTACCTGAAGCAGTATCGGCAACATCTGTAATTACAACCCATCCAATCTCATCATCAATAATTTCTCCATTACTCTCTTCACGCTGCTGGATTAAAAGATATTTATCATCGAGGGTAACTCCTTCCTCTTCGCCTATATCAATACCTACAGAAAAGAATGATTTCTCCATTACCTGACCACTCAAACTAAATGCAGAAATTTGTTTCATAGCGACTTGTAAACTTTGGACTGCAACACTAATCATTGATTCATGTGCCTCAGTAGTGTAGCCGCCTCTCGATTTTCGTATTCCTAATCCCTTCTTATTAGCCATTCCTATTGCCTTTTGCATCATAGACTTAAAGAGCTTTACGGAGACTGTACCATCATTAACTTCTACTTTATACCATACCACACCAACATTTACTTTTGAAGAGTATCTTCCTTTACTCTCAACAACAGTATAATTACTAATCACTGGGAGATAAATATAGGCTGAGTTCATGACCTGATTAATCTCTTGTATGGTATATCCCATCTCTTTTGCTTTATCACTCATAAAAGAGTTACGCTGTTGTTCAGTAGTGAGCCCTGCAGCACGCATTTCTTTTTCTGCATTGAGTACTGCTACTATTTCAGGAGCCAGAGATCGTTCAAGGAGTACTCCGATTTCTTCAAAGGAACGACTGTCTCGCGATTGTAACTCATTTGATAAACGGCTCATAACAGACTGTGAGACTTTATTATAATCAAATCGATTAATGCTAACCGACTTATGAAGGCTTTTTAAGAGCCTATTGGCATACTTACTTTTCATTCGACCCAATGAGCCATCAATCGACCAAAACTGGTCAATAAAGGTTATAGACTTCCGGGTGTAACTCCCCGCTTCTGCATAATCTTGAGTGGTTTCACTTGTTATATCAGAGTTTACTGGCACAGAAACTTCGGAATACAAATGTCCAGGAAGTATCAAGAGGGTAAAGGTGAAAACAAAAAATATCCGTAGCATTGGGAGTTTATTTAATATCATAAGGGTTTTCTCATTCTGGCAAATTGTAAGATCCTAAAATAGGATAGTTATATAATGTAAGTAAAAATATAATTTAACCCATTGATATCACAGTACCCCTCTATAAAACGTGACTGGTATCACAATTATCACAGTAAGCAAATAGTGATCTATTGCCACACTTTCTGATTTTTTGTATTATCCTTATCAATACAATCAAATAAATGAGATCATTATGAAAGTACTTAAAATAACTACCGCTCTTCTTATGCTGTTCATGCTCATAGCATGTGGTGGTTCTAAACCTGATGCTGAGCCTGCGCCAACTGATCCCTACAGTAAGCTATTACTTGAAAAGAAAAAATTATCTGCAGAAGGTATTCTCTCTGAAGTCGCAACAGCAGAATCACGAGACCTTGAAACGGCATACAACAAAGTCGAGCTTGCAGCTCGAGCAAAAATCGGACGAACTCTCGAGTCAAAAACATCATCGATGCAGAAAGAATTTAAAGAAGAGATTGGCGAAGAATTTATCGATGCATTTACTCAAGTAACAAAAAACATATCATCACGTGTTCTCAATGGCTCAACTCTTATTAGAACTATTAAAGATGAAAAAGAAGGGAAATATGTCATTACCGGACTTATGGTTCTCGATCCATCTATTGTAAAGACTGCACTTGAAGCAGAGCTCCAAGCAAACGAAACTATGAAAACGCGTTTCATGGCATCAAAAGGATATGCTGAACTTTCTAAAGAAGTTGAGGCTTTTGAAGCGTACAAAAAAGATATGACTCCATAAAGAAGTCAGAAGAATTGTTTAGGAAGTCTGAGGTGTTTACCACTTCAGACTTTTTTTTGTCTCGAAATCACCAATGACCGCATTCGGTTTATTGTCAGTCCAATGTCCAAAGCGCGAATCTCTGCCAAATCACCACTTTTTGCAGATGTAATATAGTCAAGTGAATGGTCCTTAACTACAGTCACTACTTTATCACAAAATTCCCGTAATGTGAGTCCATCATCTTTAAATGCGTTACTCCCCCAATGAATTGCACCAGCAATTGTTCTCAATTGCTCTGAACAGACAAAATGGTCTATAGCTCGAAGATCGATCTCCTCTCTGCCAATAACGGCAAGCTCACACCCTTTCACCCGTATCTTAGCGGAAAAACGCCCTTTATCCTGTTCAGTTACATACTCATTTAGTTTTGCTAAATGAGGAACCCGGTGACTCACCCTTAGGTTAACATTTTCTTGTGGGAGCAAAGCAGGATTTTTTTGAGCGATTTCCATTGCGCGTGCTGTTACATCTTTTGGCACATAAGTATCCATGGCAATCACCGTATCAGCGCAATCAATAAAATCTCCCGACGCTCCTGCTACAACAACAAGTGAGACCCCAGATTTTTTTAAACTCGCCATTCTATGGAGCAATGGCGTTATAGGCTCCCTATGGCCAGGAATTAATTCTTGCATTTTTACATCTCTTACAAGAAAATTAACTGCGGAAATATCTTCATCCACCAGAAGCGTCTGGGAGCCAAGCTCCAAAGCATCAATGACATTTGCTGCTTGACTTGTAGAACCTGATGCATTTGTTGTTGAAAATTCTTCGGTAGAGTTATTCCCAGGAAGATTATTAATAAAATAACTGATATCAGTATCAGCGATACTTCTCCCCTCTTCTGCCCTAATTTTAACCGAATCATCTACAGCTACAATTTTTTCTCGACCATCGCCAACTATATGATTATAAATTCCTGAATCGAGTGCTTTGAGAAGTGTTGATTTACCATGGTAACCACCCCCAACAATTAGCGTAATACCTGTTGCTATTCCCATTCCAGAAATAGTTGTATCTCCCCATTGCATGGTCACCGAGAGGGATTCTGGGCTAATAAAACGAACTGCAGTCTTAAGGGGAGTATCCACATTACCTGCTGCGCGGGGCAAAACAGCGCCGTCAGCTATAAATGCGATAAGATTTCTTTCTTTAAGTTGCGCTCTTAATTGGCATTGTTTAACATACAGGTCGATATGAGCTGCTAAAGCGTCAAGGTCGCAATTTTGAGAAAGGAGTACACTTGTTGCTATACTCGGAATAAAATCAGAAAGGATAGAAACGGCATTCTCCACATCAATCTCTCGCCCTTGAGCAGGAAGCCCGACATTAATACGCACTTCTAAAAACTCATCTGTTATCTGTACCACTGACCGTTCAAGAACTTGCTGACAAGGTCTTGGCACTGCAATAACGCCACTTTTACCTGAACCACATGACTCCGAATAAAAGTCTGCCTGACTATGAAGGAGTCTATGAAGAAAATCACAAAAGGCAATACTCTTTTCTCGGTTCTCATAAAGAGTGGCATCATAGCCACTCTCAGAGAGAGGGATTCTCAAACTCACTTTAGATGGTTGGGCAAATGGATCACCTTGAATATGATAGATCTGCATACCAATATTTCCAATATGGTATCTCCCTTTGAGGGCCTTATATGCACCAAAAGATTTTTTCTTTAATTTTTGAAGATCTATAAAAAGTTTTTTCATTAAAACCCTACCATTACCAACACCCCAGGACGCTCATCAAGTATAAGAGGTACTGCTTGCAGATTGTTTGAACTATTTGATTTATATAACTGAACGACACTGATTGCAGAGATAACTCTATTGAGAATAAGTGCGCCAATCGATGCCTTTAAGACTATTTCCGCACGACGATATTTAGAAAGGATCTCCCCATAACGATTCCAACGCCTGCTATTTTCAGGGTTATCACTCGTCCCCCAATCCCAAAGATACGGACGAGCATTAGGATATTCACTATCAACAGATAGTCTATTCCTTTCTAAATAAAGATTGTAGTTATCAAACTTACCAACTGCTGTTGGCTGACCATCGATGCCATTTCTTGAACGAAATTTTTCCATACGTTCCATATACTCAATATTTTTAGGAGCACTTGTAGCACCGGCCCAACGAATAGCATAGCTATGTGCTGTCGTTTTATATTGTTCTCGCATCACATACGCAGTACCAGTTACAAGCCACGACACTACTTCACTGGTTAAAAATATTTTTTGCCGAAATGTATTTCCTAAATAGGCATCCCCTGAACCAGGGAGAAGTAATGAGAGCCCAATTGCAACACCCATATTTTTTCTTGAATCAGATCCGTATTCACTTTCTGGGTCAATATCTGGAACTCGAATAATAGTTTGTGCAGCAAGTGGAATACTCATACAAAGAATTGCAATGAAAAGGCTTTTCATTAAAACCTCAAAGCAATCGTAAGATCTGAAGTAATATCTAGACCAGAAAGATACGTATCACTCTCGAAATGAATATTTCGATACCAAACCATTTTGCCATCATAGAGAGCTGCATTATTTGCCTCAGCTGCAAAAAGCGCATCCACCGCAGAAACGAGGTGATTTAAAAGTACCCCTACAAAAAAATATCCTCTAAGGGATTCATACTCTCGTGCTTTTTCACGTAAACTAATATATTGAGTATAGTGGTCAGAACTGCCTAATGGAGAACCATCATATACTGCAGGCACTTCAACAACATCATCCCATCCTAAAATAAGAGCAGAGGATTCAATAGTTCCATACCATCTACTTTTATCAATTGGTTGATTGTTTTTTAATACAATATTATGCCGTGATTTATCCTTAGGATCTTTAGAAACCTTATGGGCATTTGTCGTACATTTATTTGTTAACTCCTCTTCAGGGCCATAAATTGCTGCGCAAAATTGAGTTCTTGCACTGCCTAGATAGTTGGATGCAAAAAGGTTTATTTGGCTCTGTGGCAAAGATGGATTAGAGCGTAACGTCGTTAATGAATCGTAGATAAAGTTGTTAAAATACCTATCGGCAAAGCTGTTAGCCTGACCTAATTTATCATCATACTTTTTTATAGAATAATAATACCAACCCCCAATAAGCGCCGCCTCTGAGAGAGTAAAAAGGCCTGCTTTAATGTAATTCATTTTTTGTCCACCAACATAGACTTGTCCACTCCCTGGAAAAGCGAGTGAAAGAAAAAATGCTTTTTTAGCAGAACGATATGTACGGGTAGGGTTTGTATGGGGTTTGACACCAACTTTTTTTACAGGGCCCAGGATATCTCTGCGAGATCGAGATGCAGTTGGCTCTTGCCCGCAAATACTCAGGCTTAACCCTAATATCAGTATGATTGATAAAATCCAGTTCATTCCCTAATAATACCTAATATTTTGGTGCATTGGCGACTTAACACTGGTGAATTTAGAAGGAGATACAAAAAAAGACTGCCCGAAGACAGTCTTTTTAAAGTAATCAAAAAGAGTACTACTCTTCTTCTTTAACAACCCAAACTTTCACAGAACCTTCAACTTCAGCATGAAGTTTAACAGATACAGTGTAAACACCAAGTTGTTTAATTGGAGCTTCAAGATTAACTTGACGCTTCTCAACTTTAAATCCTTGTTTTTTGAGGCTTTCAGCAATTTGATGGCCATTTACAGATCCATACATTTGCTCACTTTCACCAACAGCAACAGGAATAGTAACAGACGCTTCTTCAAGTTTCTTAAGAAGGAGTGACGCTGACTCTTTCTCTTTAAGAAAACGAGCTTCAAGCTCTGCTCTGTTTTTCTCGACCATATCTTTTGCAGATCTGGTTGCAAGAATTGCAAGTTTTTGTGGGAAAAGAAAGTTACGTGCATAACCGTCTTTAACCGTTACAACATCAAGTGCTTTGCCAAGGCTCGCTACATCAGCTTTTAAAATAATTTCCATCTGAGTGCTCCTTATTTCATGTTATCTGCAACGAATGGCAAGAGACCCATATGGCGAGCTCTTTTGATTGCGATTGCAAGTATACGTTGATGTTTAGCCGAAGTTCCAGAAATTCTTCTAGGAACAATTTTACCACGCTCACTAATGAAGCGACGGAGTGTTTTTTCGTCTTTATAATCGATGAAGTCGATATTGTTTTCAGTAAAAAAACATGACTTTCTTTTTCTTGATCTTCCACCCATGATTATGCCCCCTCTGTTGCTTCAACAACTGGTTTTGCGGTCTCTTCAGCAGCTGGTTTTGCAGCTTCTTCAGCAACTTCAGTAGTCTCTTCAGGTACTTCAACTGGTAAAGGCTGATCTTTCAATGAAATCCAACGAATAATGTTATCGTTGATACGGAAGTTCGCTTCAAGTTTTTCTATTACAGAGCTTTCAGCATTGTAGTAGAAAACAGCATAAAAGCCGTGACTTTTTCTATCGATTTCATAGGCCATTTTTCTTTTGCCCCACTTGTCGACTTTGATGATTTCGCCATCAGCGGTGATAGTAGATTCGATTGCCTGTAACTCGTCTTGAATTACCTGGTCAGTCACCATGGAATCTATGATGACCATAGTTTCGTATTGTTTCATACGTTCCCTTTGGGCTGTGCTCATCTATATTTCTATAAATAAGAGGGTTAATGTGGGGAACAAATATAATAAAAATGTGAGTTAATGCAACTGAGGTACATTGAATAGCAAAGCCACATAACTCAAAATGCTAAAGATGAGCCAAAATAATAAGTAAAGTTCAGCGTTGCACCATCATAATCAACAAATGAGTCAGAATAGAGATAGAGGGCATTCAACACATCGATAGCTCCAGGAAATACCGCAAGGAGATCAATGGAAGCACCGAACGACCCTTCAACTTTCCATATTGGGCTATTTTCACCCCTACTAATCAGCTCATATCCATATTTAAAGAGATTGATTTCGGCAGTAAGAGAACTATTATACCCCCAATAATTTCTCGTTCGCTCGCCATAACCAACCTCAAGCCCCACCATAAAGCCTTTCTCATCAAGAAACTCTCTTTGAATATTATTTCCATCAGGATCTAAAAGGGGGCCTTCATCATCCTGAGCTACAATTTGTAGGGACTGGTCCTTTACAATATCAATTTCACCAAAAGGCGACAAATAAAGAAGGCTTTTCTTATTATCCGACACTGAAAAGTATTTCGCATTGAGGTTATATGTTTCAGAGCTAAAAATTCTCTTCTCTTTACTTTCGGTATAATTACCACTCAGGCTATCATACTGAAATTTATTCTGATGGTAAATCCCGCCACGCATTTGAACTTCAGCTCCGCCAATAAAATTAGCCGCATAGGCATATCCACCTGATTCATTGACATAGAGCAGTGATCCATCACCCCACTGCATATTTTGGCCAACCCCCATAGAGACATAGAGCCCACGTTCAACCCAAACAACCCCATGATGGAGCAATATACTTGGTTTTTGACGAAGTGATTGTCCAAATCCAAAAGATAAGGAAAGCAGAAGTATTACAGCTAATTTGATCAAGGTGTTTAATTTTACCAATCTTTATTTGACTATTATTAAAATATACTTATCTTTTGACCGCAAGTTGCTCGAGTGGCGGAATTGGTAGACGCTGAGGACTTAAAATCCTTTGATCGCAAGATCGTGAGAGTTCAATTCTCTCCTTGAGCACTTCTTTTTATCTTTAAGTCACTAATCATAGTCGACTTTTACCTATCACACCAAATTGACTATCAACTATAACGGGTTTTCTACCGCTATCTCTAGTTGCTTTAAATAATCTTTAAAACATTTATTGAGTACACTCAAAGCAATGCGCTTATTGGCCTGCTCCAAGGGCAGATATTTCAAAATTTTCATATTATTATTATCACTCACCGGTACACTATAGCGCTTGGTAAATGGGATAGAAACAATTTCATACCCTGACTCTGCATTGAAAAGCCTATTATCTATAAAGAGTGACACCCTAAACTCCTTACCTACAACTGTCACTTTAAAAGACTCAACTACTGTTGTGAAGAGCATGGTTGCCCCTTTGTATTGAGAAGACAATGTAGCGGGATCAAACTGCTCGCGATCACTTACTAAAAGCTCTGCCGTCCGCCCCTTAAAAAATGACTTCTGCAAATCAACAAAAAGAGCAGCCACATCCCACCGGCTGGGCACCATCACCGAATCCCCTTTAAGAACCACTTTACTTAACACTAACTTTTCTTTGCTCAGGTCTATACCTTTATCAAAAACCACCTCGTCTTGCATCGCTATTAATTCAGGCACAAAGTATTCAGGAATTGGTTCAATTACCCCGGTACCCTTCAAAGGGTTGTACACAATTTTATGACCTTTTAACGTAAGGGACTCTTTAAAATGCTTTCCCTTAACCCACACACTCTCTTTCTTGACGACCACTTCAACTTGAGCACTATCTGATACCACTGACAATAGTGATGAAAGAGTCTGCACCTCTAGCCCCTTTAATTTAACCCAATTATGGGCCTCGCCTTTGATACTCTTTTGAGAGAATGAAAACTCAAGTACTCCATAAACATTTGAAAAAATCCGTTCCACAACTTCTGACTTTTCACTTATAGAATTGTTATACAACAAACCGGAAGCAGATTGCAATTCCACAGAGGAGCTATCTAAAAATTGAATAGTACACCCTGAAGCTTTGAATGATCTCACTCGGTCATTATGTAAGACTTTATCCCCTGTAGTGATTAATTGCCATTCAACACTCCCCTCTCTCATCACCTCTATTCTTCCATACGAAGCAAGTATTTCACCATATCCGCTCATCGTTGCCCAAACCGGTGATGAAAAAAGCATGGCAACAATTACAATTATGTAATATAATGATGAGGAAACATATTGCTGGTATGATTTATGTTTGAAAGTCACTATTTTTCTGCCTAAATAGCCAAAAGAGCATAGAGTTATATATAATATATTTCTTATAGTGCTTTTAGAAAAAGTGAATTTTAGTATATTTTTATCAGAAGCAAACGGGATAACAATTGATGACAGATAACTCCTCACAAGGTCTATGGTACGCTCAAGAATATCTTGAAGCGAAATATAACAATGGTGAATTCGAACAGATGATTGAACATTTGCTTGAGTGCCTTAACGACAATCAAGTACAGGTTCAACAACTTATTATTGAAAAAAGTGCAAAGACTGATGATGCCAAGTTAGAAATAATTAAAGAATACCTCAGAAACCGTAAAAGCATCCACCTCCCTTCAGAGCTCGCATCTCAAATTAAAGAGATCAGTAAAGAGATGTGGATTCGCGGAGAAAACGGTGAAAAAGACCGGCCAAAAGTACAAGATGAATGGGCACAACAACACGCCCCTTCTTGGAGACAAGCACGTACTATTGAGATGCAGTTTGTTGTAGACAAACAAAAAGAGGCCATTCTTAAAAGCTTCAAATAATTTACAGACAGATTGAACGAGCAGGTATGCTGCTCTAATTAAAGGACTCTTCAAAAGAGTCCTTTTTATTTTGTGACATTCCTTTTTTGACATTCCTAATAGATAAAGAAAAGTATACCGAGATTCATCTGGACACCAGATTGATTCAGTGTATTACTTTGCGGAGCCTGAGAATTAATCAGCGCCTTATCCCATGCATACTCTATCTCAGCAGTAAAACCGAGAAAGGGACTCAGCATATGTTGAGCACCAATACCAATACTATGATTCAACACCCAGTCACTGTCACCCAAAGTGTTATCGACGAGTAATTTTTCATTTGAAAGTTTATAATAGAGATAGGAACCTCCACCAATCATCACCAAATCTATACCAACCTGGCCAAAAATGCGTTTTCGTTCAGTTGCAAAAAGCGCTCCATTACCATCAGTTTGATCATATTTTTCTATAAGAGCACCAACTTTAACATGGCCAATTTCCGGATAATAACCTGAGAGAAAAGGTGCTATTGCATAATGAGGATTACCTTGACGGGTAAATACTTCGAACTGGCCACCCAATGTGAGAGGTAGTTTTGGGGCAGCAAAGAGAGTCCCAGCAAGGCACATGAGTAATATCAGTAATTGAGGTTGCATCATACAAAAACAAAATACAATATTACCATCATGATTATGACATTAATTGTATGATCAACTTTGCTTAGAAGATAAAACTTCTGGGGAAACGATTTAACAGAGAGTATTTCATTTTGAATTTTAAAGCTGAGCCACCCACCCGCAAAAAGTTTGACCGCAACGAGCCCAAGAATCAATACACTAAAATTTGCAAAGTAGAGCAAAGCTACATAGATGAGCGGGAGTATAAAATAGACCACAAAGCTGAGCATTGAAAACCCTTGTGTTTCATCGGGGTTTTGTTTGAGAAGCTCAAGAAAGTCATCTACTTGATTTTCAACAGTTGAATAAGAGAGCGATGTCTGATAGAGGTTATAGGCCAATATAGCGATAGAGGCCACAATAACCATTTGTGATGCTAAAATAATATCCATTCTTCAAAAATAGATAATTTCTAAGACAATTCCTATAATAGTGCCCATTCAGGCCATGAGATGGTGCGAATGAAACCAGCTTTGTTAAGAGATACTCCCAACAATCCTCAAATAATTTGAATAACGATTTTCTGAAATTGCTCCGTCTTCAACTGCATGAATTATAGCACACCCAGGTTCTTTTTGATGTTGGCAATTTGAAAACCGACATTCACCTATCAACGACTCAAAACCAGGAAAATAGTGAGCAACAGATTCTGGCTCTATTTTCCAGAGTCCCAGCTCCCGAATCCCCGGGGTATCTATAACCATTGCATCTTCAGACAGGGAATAAAGGGTAGAAACAGTCGTCGCATGCTTTCCTTTACCATCTGATTCGCGTACTTCTTTAGTTTTAAGGTCAAGACTTGGAATGAGCGCCTGGATAAGTGTTGATTTACCAACACCTGACTGACCCGTAAGAACTGATAGTCCATTCGCCATCTCGGCACGTAATTCTTCGAGACCCTCACCATTTTCAGCGGAGGTCAAAATAGTTTTTTGAGCAAGTTCAGAGTATTCGAGGAGCTGTGGGGTAAGTTCGCCGTAAAGATCTTTCTTATTTATTACAAGAATCATGTCGAGCTCCGAATAGGCGCATACAAGAAGGTAACGATCAAGAAACCCTGGATTAAATTGATCAGGTACTCCAGAGCAAACAATAAATACTTTATCAATATTTGATGCTAATACGAGCTCACTATTGATTCTATCCCGGGGACCAGGCCGCGACAATTTAGTAGTGCGCTCAAGCAGATCGATAATATAAAAAGTGTCGCCATCAACATCTTGAGCAATAGTTACTCTATCGCCCGGTGCAAGCCGACCATATTCTCTCAGGTCAAGATTTGCAGCATACCAGCACTTAAAAAACTCTCCAGAAGCCGCTCGTACTACTGAAGTTCTTCGGTGTACTTCAACAACAAGCACCTCTTGCCTTTCGGCTGTAAGGAGTTCTTCTTGTTTTTTAACTTTCATCTTGGGTTTTTTAGCTTCTCGTGACCACCGCTCTTTCGTTCGGTACTCTTCATCCAGAGTACCACTTTGCCATTCTTGATAGACATCTCGTCGTTTCGCACGATCTTTACGTCTACTTTTGTAGCTATTCTCTTCTGAATCGTGATTTTCTTGACTTTCTTGATTTTCGTTCAAAAATCCGCCTTTGTTGCCACTCTCTTATAAAAATATCTTATAGAAAGGCAATTCGCCAGAGCCAATGACGACAAATACCAGTTTATCCTCTTTTTACCCTCTCTGCAATTGAGGCAACCCAGTGAAAAAGGTATATTTATGGCGAATTCAGATCTTTCCAGGATAATCATGAGTGATGCTATAAAGCATGAATGCGGTATTGTATTAATACGTCTCCTTAAACCCCTTCAATACTATCAGGAGAAATATGGGAGCGCCCTTTATGGACTAAACAAGCTCTACCTCCTCATGGAAAAACAGCACAATCGAGGGCAAGATGGCGCAGGTATTGGCACTATCAAATTTGACCTCGAAGCAGGGCGTAACTATATCAACCGATATAGAGCCAATGATTCACAGCCTATTAAAACAATTTTTAATAAAGTCTATTCAAAAATCGAGCAAGCTCATAGAAGTAGTCCCGAAGATTACAAAAATCCAGAGTGGCTAAAACGCAATGCGCCATTTATTGGCGAACTTTACCTTGGGCACCTTCGATATGGCACCTATGGCAAGAACGACATCCGCTCATGCCACCCTTTTATCCGTAAGAGTAATTGGAAGACCAGAAATTTCATGCTTGCAGGAAACTTTAATCTTACCAATGTTGATGAATTATTTAATCAACTCGTAGAGATTGGGCAATACCCAAAAGAACGTAAAGACACTGTTACTGCTCTTGAAAAAATTGGCCACTTTATTGATATGGAAAATAACTCTCTCCATCATAAATACAATAAAGAAGGCATACACAACAAAGATATTACTGCTCTTATTAGTCAGAATATGGATCTCCCTCGTATACTAAGTGAAGCAACCAAAAAATGGGATGGCGGCTATGCTATCTGTGGCATGCTCGGGCATGGAGACGCCTTTGTTATGCGCGACCCTGCAGGAATTAGACCAGCATTCTATTATCATGACGATGAAATTGCTATTGTAACATCTGAACGCCCAGCAATACAAACGGCTCTGAATATTCAGACAGACCAAATAAAAGAGATCAAACCAGGACACGCCCTCATTATCAAGCGCAATGGAGAGATCACCGAAAACAAAATAAAAGAGCCCCTACCTCCGGCCCCCTGTTCATTTGAGCGCATATACTTTTCAAGAGGGAGCGATAGAGACATTTACCAAGAACGAAAAATGCTTGGTAAACTCCTTGCGCCTTCTATTCTTAAATCGGTTAACTACGACATTGCGAATACAGTATTCTCATTTATTCCAAACACTGCGGAAACATCTTTCTACGGCGTAATAGAGGGGGTCAACGATTACATCAAAGGCCTTAAAAAAGAGAAACTCAAAGCAATCGAAGGTACACCCACCGACGAACAAATTGAAGAGATTTTGAGTCTCGAATGTAGAGTCGAAAAGGTAGCGATCAAAGATGCCAAACTCAGAACATTTATTACTCAAGATAATCAACGAGACGATTTAGTTGAGCACGTTTACGACATTACTTATGGCTCTGTGAGACCGAACGACAATTTAGTACTTATTGACGACTCTATTGTTCGTGGAACAACTCTTAAACAGAGTATTCTAAGAATTACGGACCGTCTACAACCTAAGAAAATTGTGATAGCCTCATCTGCTCCTCAAATTCGATATCCTGACTGCTATGGCATCGATATGGCTCGTCTTGGTGACTTTGCTGCTTTTAAAGCAATGATAGCACTGAATAAAGAGAATGGCAAAGATGTACTCATACAAGAAGTATATAAGAAATGTAAGGCACAGCTTGCCCTCCCCAAAGAAGAGATTCAAAACTTCGTCAAAGACCTCTACAAGGACTTTACTGCAGAACAAATCTCTGCTAAAATTGCAGAACAAGTACGCCCGTATGATATCAATGCAGATGTTGAAATTGTATACCAAAGCATTGAAAACCTCCATGAAGCATGCCCCAACAATAAAGGCGACTGGTACTTTACTGGTAACTACCCAACTCCGGGTGGAAACAAAGTAGTGAATCAATCGTATGTAAACTTTATTGAAGGACGCACCATTAGAGCATATTAAGATAAACTAACACAAGATTGAAGCCTGGGCTACCAACGAGTGGTACGGGTTCAGCCTTCAATCTTGTGACTTAAGGCTCTCTCAGAAAATTCATACAACGACCTGAATAGATTTTCCTATCTTTTTTGATATGAAACAGGGATGGCATACCTCAATACATATTACACTTTATACGCTGGCTATGGGAATGACTATAACCTTGCTCGTGCTATGGAATGTTTATCTAGTCAGTGACTATGACACCGTCAAAGAACTCCTTGGAGATCGATACAAGGATTCAACTCGATGGGTGGTCTTGGCGCTTGGATGTACTTTTTTTGCCCTCATCATGATGGTAATCTCTATATATTTTGCTTCAATTGTTCGAAATAAACGATTCTTAAAACTCCAACAACATTTTGTTAATTTAACGACTCATGAGCTAAAAACTCCGCTCTCTACAATTTTGCTCTTTTCTCAGACAATTTTAGATCGCGACCCTCCAAAGGAGAAGACAGAAGAGTTTGTGCAGCACATCCATACTGAGACCACTTACCTCTCTGAACTTGTTTCCAAGCTCCTTGAAGCGCGAGTCATGGACAACCAGAAGTCACACCTCTCATTTACAGCCATGAACCTCAAGGAGGTTCTTCACCAAAGCATGGACCGATACAAACGGGAGTATACTCTTACCATTCCCGACTATATCTCAGTTGCTGTGGACTCATTTTACTTCCCCTTAGCCATTAGTAATATCCTTGCAAATGCTGATAAATACGCCCCCGATGGACGTGTTGATATAAAAGCCACTATTACTAAAAGACGATGTAAATTGAGTATTTCTGACCAAGGAACAGGGCTTCAAGAAAAAGAGCTCAAGAAAATATTCAACCGTTTTTATCAAACAAAAAAAGTGGTCACCCATTATAAACGCGGTGTTGGGCTAGGACTTTTTTTGGTAAAAGAGATAATACGTATGCACAAAGGCACTGTTCGCGCCTACAATAACACCCCAGGAACCGGACTCACAATTGAAATAACCCTCCCAATGGTAACCCAGCAATGAGCAATGAAAAAATACTTCTTGTAGAAGATGATGCAAACATGGCTATTGCCCTTAAATTTAATCTTGATATGGAAGGGTGGGATGTAGATCATGTCGTCAGTGCCGAAGAAGCTATGGCCCTTATTCCAAGAAATGATTATAGTCTCTTAATTCTCGATATAATGCTCCCTGGAATATCTGGTGTTGAGCTTCTTAAACAGTTTCGATCACACAACAAGATTTTACCAGTCATTATGACTTCAGCCAAAGATAGTAACGAGGATATTGTTGAAGCCCTCAAGCTCGGTGCCGATGACTACATAACAAAACCTTTTGATCTTAAAGTATTTATTGCAAAGGTTACTGCAATGATGCGCAGTAGAAAGCTTCTTTCTCCACAAGCAGATCAACAAACCCCTTCTAAAGTACTATTTGCAAACTGCTGGATTGACTTTACCACTTCAATGGCAGGAAATAATGAGGAAGAGTTTAGACTCAGCTATAAAGAAACACTTATAATGAAACTCCTCGTAGAGAGTAAAGGCACTGTTGTGAGTCGTGATGATTTTTGGAAAAAAATATGGGGAGCAGAGACCTCGCTCAACTCTCGAACCCTCGACAACTTCATGTATCAACTTCGGAAGAGATTTGAAGTGAACCCCTCAAAACCTAAACATATTCTTAAAGCTCACGGCGAAGGGTATCGTTTTATTCAAGAGTAATTTTTAGAGGTATTATTAAATATTTTCTACTTGTATTTTCCCGATGAGAACTGATACTTGATCCTGTAGTAATTCAAAGCTCCCAGAATTATGTATTATGTAATCACCAAATGGGATTTTCTCATCTTGCGACATCTGCGAACTTATTCGGCTTAAGGCTTCAACTTCAGAAAGGTTATTCCTCCTTTGTAATCGTTCACACCGAAGGTCATCATCACAGGTAACCACAACAAGCGCATCAAAATACTCTTGCACCTCCCACTCAATAATCAATGCAGCATCTAATACAACATCTTCACCCATTTTGGAGAATACTTTAAAGTGAATATACTGCATTAATTTTGGATGCACAATTGTATTAAGCTGTGTTAGCTTTGCCCCATCAGAAAAAACAATAGCTCCAAGCTCTGTTCTATTAAGAGTTCCATCTGAATTAAGTATTTGAGTACCGAATGTTTGCCCTAGCTGACCCACTAACTCACTATTATTTTCGTAGAGTTCGTGGGCAAGAGTATCTGCATCGAACACAGTAAACCCAGCTTTTGCAAAACCTTTTGCTACTTCAGATTTACCCGACGCAATGTTTCCTGTTATTCCAATAATCATAGGTTATTCTCAGTACTTATTTGTTTAATGGGCTTGTAGCCAGTTGGAACCTTCACCAATCTCTACCGTAAGGGGAACATCGAGTATAACTGCCTTCTCCATTTCTCGTTGAATAATTTCTTTTGCAGCAACAAGATCACTCTTAGCAATCTCAAACACTAATTCATCATGCACCTGAAGTAACATTTGAATATCTAGGGATGACTCTTTGAGTACAGCGTCGAGATTAATCATTGCCTTTTTAATGATACCCGCAGCAGTGCCTTGTACTGCTGTACTCACTGCCATTCGTTCAGCACCATTTCGAATGTTTCCATTCTCTGAGTTAAGATCTGGAATATGTCTTCGATGCCCAAAAAGTGTCTCAACATACTCGTTAGTACGGCCTTTATTCACAACAGCAGCGATATATTCTGTCACATATTCGTAGTGATTAAAATAGTTATCGATAAACTCCTGTGCTTGAAACCGCGTGATTCCAAGGTCATTTGACAAACGGAAAGCAGACATACCATAGAGAACACCAAAGTTGATCACCTTTGCTTGCCGACGCATCTCTGGAGCCACTTGCTCCTCAGTCACCTCATACAGTGCCGCGGCAGTTTGCGTGTGAATATCAGCACCTTCTTGATAGGCTTTTTTAAGCTCCGGATCACCACTCAAATGAGCAAGAACGCGGAGTTCAATTTGTGAGTAATCAGCAGCAACGATAATATGATCATCATCGGATGCAACAAATGCTTTACGAATCTCTTTACCCTGTTCAGTACGAACGGGGATATTTTGCAAATTAGGATTAACACTTGAAAGACGGCCTGTTGCTGCAATGATCTGATTGTAAGATGTATGGATTTTCTGCGAGTGTTTAGCTACTAAACTTGGTAACACATCGACATAGGTATTTTTTAACTTACTCAACTCTCGATATTCTAGAATTAATTTAACAATATCAAACTCTTGCAGCTTTTCTAGAACTGACGCATTGGTTGACCAGCCGGTTTTTGTTTTTTTCCCATGAGGGAGTTCAAGTTTTTCAAAAAGTATGACTGACATCTGTTTAGGAGATGCGATATTAAATTCTTCACCTGCTAACAGATATATCTCTCCTTCAAGTTCTTCGATCCTATCAGCGAGCTTATCAGAAAGATGTGATAAATGGACGGTATCAACAGAAATACCTCTCCCTTCCATATCGAGTAGCACTGGGAGGAGTGGAAGCTCTATTTCATAAAAAGGCTGAGTCAGTTCTTTTACTTCAAGTTCTTTCTCTAACACATTCCATAGCCGCAATGTAAATACCGCATCTTCAGCCGAATACGTATACGCATCTTGTGCTGTGAGCTCACAAAAAGTGATTTGACTTTTACCTTTACCTATAAGCGACTCAATAGGAATCATAGAATGGCCGAGGCGCTGCTTCACCTGTGCATCAAGGCTATGCTCTCTCACACCTGGGTTTAAGAGATATGACGCAATCATAGTGTCAACATAGGGAGCTGTGACAGGAAACTCATTTGTTCTGAAAACCCCTAAATCATACTTGGCGTTGTGAAATACTAATTTCTTAGATTGATCATTCAGCACAGCACTCAATGCAGTCCTCACAACATCAAGAGACAAACAGTGAGAGTCTTTATGGTTTATTGCCACATAAAACCCATATTCTTCACTCACACTGAAGCAAATCCCCGCTATCTCTGCTTCATACGGGTTAAGGGATGAGGTCTCTGTATCGACAGCTATAACCGAAGCGCTTTTTAATACTGTTACTAGCGCACTCAGGCTCTGCTCTGAATCAATCAATTGGTACTGCGCCTCTTTAACTACCATTGGTATAGCTGGCACATCTTCTTCAACTACTTTATCGAGTACTTTTTTAAATGCTCTATTGAGTGATTGCAGCTCAAAACGATCAATAAAATCACCAATAACCGCACCATTTAATCCACTGTATTCTAAATCATCAAGGGTTTCATCAATCACAACTTCAGTAGCGAGAGTTACCAGTTTTTGAGAGAGTAATGCTAGTTCATGGTTATTACTCAAATTTGCATTGAGTGCTTTCGCCTTAATATTGTCGAGGTTTTCATAAATGCCTTCAAGGGAACCGTACTCTAGGAGGAGCTTGGCTGCAGTCTTAATTCCTACTTTCGGAACTCCTGGAATATTATCCGCTGCATCACCCATGAGTGCCAAAAGATCCCTGACTTGTTCTGGAGGAACCCCCATTTTATTCTCTACATAAGGGGTATCCATAATCGTATTTGCCACGCCCGCTTTTTCGAGGTTAAACATACAGATATTCTCATCAACGAGCTGCATTAAATCTTTATCTTTAGAATCAATAAAAACCTTGTAGCCCTCTTTACCAGCATTCAATGCTACAGTAGCTATAACATCATCTGCCTCATAGCCCGCTTTACTCAGAACAGGTATACCACAGATCTCTAGAAACTCATTAAGATACCCAATCTGAGTTCTCATATCATCGGGCATAGGAGGGCGGTGTGCTTTGTACTCTTCGTACATCTCTTTTCTAAAATCTTTTTCAGGCCTATCAGTTACAATGGCGAGGTGGGTCACATCAAGTTCATTAATTACACGAAAAAGGTGACTAATATACCCATAGAGTACCGAAGTAAATTCCTCTTTCGAGTTTACTAGGGGATTATTGATAAATGCATAGTATGACCGGAAGGCAATTGCATAAGAGTCAATCAATACAAGGTTTTTCATACTTCCTCAATTTTAGGCTAAAATCACTGAAATTTGTGCGATTATTGTGGATTCAATATAGAAAAATGGGTATGATATACATAATGGCGAGTATATTTTCTAGCAAATACTCTACTTAAATACAACCTGCACCCTGAGCATCAAATGAGATATTCCACTCCTGCATTTCTAATTTTTCTTTTAGTTATTTTAGCGACCTTATCACATGCCCTCCCTTCTGACACCATACTCGACTTGCGACACCCAGTCATTCAAACCCAAAATGAAGCCAACGTTATTGACGGTTGGCAAATGCTCTTTTTTGTTATTGGCGGCATGGGAATATTTTTAATGGGCATGAGCTTTATGCGTGATGGGCTCCAAATTGTTTCTGGAGCCAAACTCAGAAAACTTATCGCCAAAGCGACCAACAATCGAATTCTTGCAACACTCGTTGGATTTATCGTAACCACCATTGCACAGTCGAGTACCGTCACCACGGTCATAGCAATCGGCTTTGTTAACAGTGGACTCATGACCCTCAAACAATCATTTGGCATTATTATTGGTGCAAACGTTGGCACAACTGTCACTGGTTGGCTCATCGCTCTAAACATAGGAAGATTTGGTCTCCCCATTTTAGGAATCGCCTCACTCTTTTATCTCTTCTCTAAAAAGGAGAAGCTAAAATATATCGCACTTGCCATTGCCGGCGTTGGAATGATTTTCTTTGGTATTGAACTTATGAAAAATGGACTCAAGCCAGTGAGATCACTCCCAGAATTTTACGCGTGGTTTACAGTAATCGACGCAGCATCTCTTGCCTATACTGACATCATTCTCGCCGCCACAATTGGGTGCATACTTACAATGATGGTACATTCCTCTGCTGCCGTCCTTGCAATCACCATCAGCATGGCCGGATCCGGCATGCTCAACTTTGAGACGTCCGTCGCACTTATACTCGGCCAAAATATTGGAACAACAATTACCGCGTTTATGGCATCCATAGGGGCATCTACAAATGCGCGACGCGCCTCAATGTTTCACATTGCCTTTAATGTTCTTGGGGCACTGTGGGTTATTATTATTTTTAAGTATTATCTAATTGCCGTTGAATCCATTCTCACATTCCTGGGTATGTGGGACACCATTGGCATAGAAGGCCAGCTCGCAGCAAGCCACACAATCTTTAACATTATAAATACCATTATCTTTTTACCTCTTACTACATACTTTGGCGTCTATCTTAAAAAAATTGTCAAAGATAAAACCAAAAAACAAAATGCTATCACCCAACTCGACTATCAACTTCTTTCTTCAAGCTATGCAGCCATAACACAAAGCCAGCATGAAATAACCAAAATGGCACGAGTTGCAAAAAAAATGTTTTACAAACTAAGGACAATTTTAGAAGCCAAAGAGGACACGTCAAAAGAGTACCAATACATATTGAATAGAGAAGAGGATCTTGATACAGTACAACAGGAGATAACCGCTTTTTTAACCGAACTCCTTGGCGGACAACAGGCCAAAAAAGTTGCAGAAGCCGGTAAAGACCAAATTAGACTCGCAGACGAACTTGAGTCAGTGAGTGACTACATTGCCTTTATTGCTCGAAATAGAGCACGCCTTGATGAACAGGGCCTCCATTTAAGTACTGGTCAACGCAACGAAATTCTCGACCTCCATGAGCGGGTAATGAAATACTTTAAACGAGTAATTAAAATTAAAGCTGAAAACCAGACAAGGGACTATCTTAACCAGACAAAGGCCATAAGTACCGATATCAGTGATCACGTTCTTAAACTACGAGAGATGCACTGGCACCGAATCGAAGAACGAAAAATCGATCCACTCCTTACTACCGCATACATGGATATTATCCAAGCCTATCGTAAAATAAAAAATCATCTGAAAAATGTCGTCTCTGTCCGTACGACCGGTAACTACGAAAAACTAGAAGAATAAGGTATCCTCAACAATACTTTAAGATAGAGGATACCATACCTAAAAACCCTACTTAATGTTAATAAAGCGAGATATACTGTAGCTTGCAAAAGCCATGATCAGTAATACTCAAATCAACCCCTACCTCTACTGTTTTATCAGAACTTTTTGCAGCCATGATTATTGAGTGAGCATAAGTATCTTCATTATTGATCATTACCATTGACTTGTCGTCAGTTTTTTTACACCCAGGCAATTCTTTATCAATCAATATCCATGACTTACCACTCCAGTCAGGTAATGCTATATCAGTTGCGTGATATCTATATTTCACAATTTTTGCGTTATCTGCTTGCACGTAGGCACTCGCAATAGATGTAGCAAGCAGAATAGAAGAGAATAAAATTTTTGTTAACATTTTCATAAATAGTTCCTTTTTAAGTTTGTATGAAATAAGACTGATTATTAATCAGTGATGAAAAAATTATAAAATACATTATAATCACAACTAGCTCCAAAGTACAAATAACACAATAATGTTCACGTTTTGTGAACAAATAATTACTCAGCGAAACATCTCAAGACTATAAAGGAGCAATCAAATATTGAATTAAACTATCAAGCTGTAAAGCTCACATGCATTGGCGCATTATAAATACGTCAATGCAGTTCAAGGCAATAGAACTAAATTCAATTTTTGGATGAGAATTATCGAGATGTGAGGAGAAGCAATCAAGAGCGTATTACGATACGCCGAAGGAGCTACAACGAAGCAGATTGATGATTATAATCCAAAATTTAGCAGGGCTCTACTTCGGAATTCATGCTCCCCACTGAGCGAAGCATGCGATGGTCCGCGCCATAGCCATTGACTTTATTACGGACTTTTTGACACTCATCCTTTGACCCATAATTAACAATAGAGCGTCCCGTCAAATCAACTTCGACGGTACACTTAAATGCCTGACTCTTTGAAAGATTACAGCACTTTGTGAGCATTTCAACGACATACTCATAGGTATGGTCTTCATCATTATAGAGGACGACCTTAAAATTACGCTGACTTTTAGTTTGATCTTCTACAAGTATATCGCTATCGTTATGTAACTGTTCCATAGTTGTGTCTAAAAAAAGTATCGTATTCCGATACCCCCCATAAGATCAAATCCTACATCAGGTATCAATGAAAGTGCAGGTACCACTTCGGCAAAAAGATCAACAGGATGTTGAGGGAACTGATAGGCCACTCCACACTTTACTCGTGCAGCCAGCCAAGGATTTTTCTGAAACGCCACCGCAATCCCGGGCCCAACGAAAACAGGGAGATTAAAAGTAGGGAGTTGTAATTCAGTCATTTTGATTGCATAATCAACTTGGGTCATAAATACATTCTGTGAAAACGACCAACTTACAGCCCCATCAAATGCATGACTGTCTGACCCCCAATACCGAATAGAAATCCCCGTTGGCTCACCAAAAACAACTCCTACTCCTAATTTTTTTGAGGGAGCGCTTTCAGCTGATAGTGTCGCAACCATAAGAAGCAATAATACTATGTTCTTCATTCATCAATCCTAATTAAAATTTTTAATCTAGCCTTTAAGGAGTTGACTCCAAAAGTAATCCCAGGCACGATCTTCTTCACCAATCTCAAAAAGTTCATCCAGATTAAAGTGAGCTGTTAAGAATTCATTTATATCATCAATAGTTTGATGCATAAAAAAAGTGTGCCTCGACTGTATAAAGGCTAAATCACCAAAAGTTTCTTCAGGAAGATAATAAATTAATGCGTTAAAGTCAGTTAATGCTGACTCATCCTGCATAACCATACCCATATACCGTTTAAAAAACGCCTCACTGAAAGCTGCATTATCTTCTTGATGCTCACCCATAAGTTTTTGAAAAAGCGCACCCTTTGAGTCCGCCTCTTTTATCAGGTTCACAAAAAAAGGAAGGGCGTCATCATTTACTTCGTTGAGTATACGTAACAGATCAGCAGCAGATAATTTATTTATATCTTCAGCTGTTTTAAACTCATACTCACTTCTCATCATCGAGAGGTAGTTGAGAAGAAGGTCTTTAGACTCTTGATCGAGCATAGGTATTTACAATCTCATTAAACGTATCGCCACGCTGAACATAGTTTTTGAACATTCCAAAACTTGCACATGCCGGTGACAGAAGAACTACGGGAGCACCTCTTTCACCTTCTATGTTGCGCTGTTTATAAATGTTACAATTTTCAATGCAATATTCTACAGCCTGCTCCAGAGATTCCAGTTTACTAATCTTTTTGTCAATATTGTAATCAAGAAAGCCCGATTCAATGCGGTCCGCTGCCTGCCCTATCAAGGCTATAGCGAATACAGATTTGGATTCCCTTACAACTTTAAAGAGTTCCGAAAAGTCAGCATTTTTCTCAGACCCCCCTAAAATAAGGGCCACAGGCTGCTTAAAATTAGATAGCGCACCTATTGTTGCATCAGGTCTTGTTGCATAGGAGTCATTATAGAAGCTTATATCACCTTCAATTGTCAATACTTTTTGTAGACGATACTTGAGTCCCTGAAACTTCACCAATGCCTGAGATGCCACTTCAAAAGAGACCCCTAATGCCTCAGTAGCAATAAGAGCTGCTGCCATATTTTGAAGATTATGAATGCCACTGAGGGCGCAATCATCAATAGAAATAGTACCGTTATTCAAAGTTACAGAACGCCCATTTATTTGAGCATTACCACCGCTCCCAAAACTCTTTTTTTGTGCAATAGAGTGGCCAGCAATCGCTATAGAACATTCACTTTCTCCATAGAATATACACAGGTCATCTTTATCTTGATAAGAAACGAGATGTGTCTTTGCATCTATATACTCCTGTTGATCACTATGCCAATCCAAGTGCTCACTGGTTGTTTTTAACACAACAGCAATTCGAGGGGAGCGACGAAGTGTCATAAGCTGAAATGATGAAAGCTCTAATAGTGCTATGGTATCTGAAGTAAACTTCTTAAGGAGATCAAGGACAGGAATACCTATATTCCCCCCCAATAAGACCTGTAAGCGCGCTTCTTTGCAGATTGCATCAATCATACTCACACAGGTCCCCTTACCTAACGTACCCGTAACACCAATAATATTACGCCCCCACAACTCAAAGAAAAGCTCGACCTGACTTGTGAGCTCCCCACCAGTCTGTACATACGTAATAAGTTCTGGCTGAGTGGGGCTTATACCTGCTGAACGGAAGAGAACATCACACTGTGATAATTGTTCTAAATACCCTTCCCCAGTCACACAGGTCACTTGAAAGTTAACGAGATCAACGGGGTTCTTATCAAAGATGATACAGTCATCTATACCATTTTCAGTTAAAAATGAGAGCGTACTTTTACCCTCAACTCCAAAACCCAATATGCCAACACGGCCCGTACAGATTTCTCTTATTCTTTCTTTATACACACAACATCCTAGAAGTGGAGATACTGTTTCACTTTTAAAGACACCCCTTTAGGTACCACGGCAGCACTTCCCCACCGCTGAGACTGAAAGAGTTTATTGATGACACGAGTTAGAGCGTCAGGCTTGACTGCTAACACCTTCTCTACCGTTTCATCAAGAGACTCACGAGGAAGGTCTTTAATAACCTGCCTTGCAAGACGCGTCATACGTGAAGTGGTCGACTCAACTTTTAAGAGAAGCGCGCCAGTTATCGACCTCTTTGCAAAGTCCAGCTCAATTTCTGTCACCCCTTCTGCAACAATAAGTGCGATCTCTCGTTCAACAACTTCAAGTGTTTTATGGGCACCTTTTTCATCTGAACTAAAGGCCACACTAAAACCATAGGAGTTATCATAACTGTCTACAGAAGTATAAATTGAATAAACAAGACCAAGTTCTTCTCTCACTTTTTGAAAAAGACGTGAAGCCATTCCATCACCAAAAATCACATTAAAAAGATAAAGCGCGAGCTTCTCTTCATCGTCTTTTAATTGTATTTGAGTACCAAGTACAACATGGCACTGCTGTATATCACGGCGCCGCACAATATGCTTTACAGCTGACTCTTTCCAACTCCGCTTGGGCTTTACTGCTTTTTTCTGTTTATAGAGTCGTTCTGTAACGATTGCGAGAAGCCTATCATGATCAACTGCTCCAGCCGCAGCAACAACAATTCTTGAATGAGTATTAACTCTTTTTTGATGCCGTAGGAGTTCACTGCGCCCAATACCACGAACGCTTTTAAGCGTGCCCGCTATTGGCATTGCCAAGGGTTGCCCCCCCCAAACCGCTTCTGAAAAGAATTCATGAACCATCTCATCAGGAGTATCTTCAGAACTCCGAATTTCTTCTATGATTACCTGACGCTCTTTTTTAATTTCTTTCTCATCCATCTCAGAGCTATTAATCATGTCACATACAATTTCAGTGGCTCGATCAATATCGTGTTTTACCACTTTTGCATAAACACAGGTGTTCTCTTTGGATGTGTAAGCATTAATATAGCCCCCACGAGACTCAATTTCTTGTACTATTTCAAGTGCACTTCGATGCTCATTTCCTTTAAATACCATATGCTCATAAAAATGAGATATTCCATTTACCTCGGGTTTTTCATCCCGAGACCCTACATCAATCCAAACTCCAACTGCTGCGGAGTGGTACCCGGGGACTTGCTCGGTAATAACCGTTACCCCGTTATCTAACTGTGTTTCTCGTATATTCATCTTACAAAAATAGTTAATGCCAGGTTAATTGACACATTTAAACGGTAATGACTATATAGCCTTATCTTTTTCCCTCCTACAACTTTGTATTTGACTACTCTTTTCTATATTTTTTCGATCTGTTTCATCGGCACAACCCCTTGAATTGTCGCCACTTGAAGATACATTCAATCCTATTGCGAGTGAGTATGCCCCTATCTAAACAATCACTAAAAAGCCTATTTATTTTAGGCATAATAAGCCTCTACTATAACCCTGTTTTTAGCCAAGTTATAGAGTTTCACAATGATGCACCTGACATGCAACTTACTCAAAATGAGAAAGAGGTCCCTGCACCAACACCCTTTGAAGTAGAAGAAGAACTGCCTTCAAATCAAAAATCTGGCACTTATAAAATCAACTCAACTACACGCGCACAAGATGCTACTAAAGCTTATGAATCATTAAATAAGGAACTAGGCATAGTGAATGAAGAAGAGAATGACGCCCCTGTCCCCTTATCTCCAAATAATTCAAGACCTCCTTCTCACAGTAATCGTAAAATCATTAGGCGCTCTGACCCCGACAAAAACTACACTTACCGTACCATAGCAGTAACTGATACGCTCCTTGTTAGAAAAATCGCAAGTAAAGCCCTCTCCCCAGAATATGCTCTCAATGGTTACCTTGAACTTTCCCTTTCTTTTGAAACCCCAAAACGTATTATTATTTTACAGAATGGTACTGAAATATGCCGGGTCAACGCCCAAGCAACGCAGGTCTTTTTAGAACAAAATCCAACATTTTTTAGACGATCACCAGTAGATGTGATTACTGATGACTCAGGAAAAGAGCACACCCCAATCACTGAAATGTTTACCCTCGATCGCATTATAGAGTTTGGATATTGGAAATCAGGTGTGAAACTTGAACTGACTTATGAACTTGAAAGACTCAATCATGACTTCTATTGGTACAACTCGTCTCTTGAACTCTCATTTTTACATCGAAAGAAAAACATCTATTTTGGGGGAAGCTTTAAACTCCATGACTATGAAGGAGAAATGTTTGGCCCGGAGTATAGCTTTGCTTTCATGGACACCCTCAGAACACTCTATGGAAATAATTACAAAAAATATGGGTACAGCCTCAAAGTAGGAACGCACTTTATTCAATATGAGATCAAATATGAGCCCTACCCCATACCTGCCTATTACTGGTTAGAGGCTGAGCAAAATTTCCGGCAAACAGAATATAATCTCCATAGAATTAAACGTGACACCACAATGGATACTACTAATGTTGCCCTTAATAGCTTTGCTGACATCCATTCAGAGGACCTTTCAAGCAACTATTCTCATAACTTTAAAATGAAATTTGGCATATTTAACTACCTCTTGGTTGTCGATGGAGACCTCTACCAACGACCAATACACACCTTCTCAATTAGAGACCTACCTGCTATTTGGGGACAATGGGGCTTCGGCATTACAAATAGTAAATACCAATGGGTTCCTCATATCTATGTCGCATCAAATCCTTCAATGCTCACCTCATTTAGCGTAGCCAACTATGCCATTGACCTCTATTCACCTCAATTCCAGGGGGCCATCATGTACCACAATTATGAGTACTATGTTTTACAAGCAAAACTAACCTTCTTTTTTAACTATGATGCAATAAGTGAGGTAGACTAATGAAGATTATTATTTGTGTACTTCTCATACTTCAGTCATTTGTCTTTTCTCAAAACGGTTTTGATAAAAGTGATGTTCTCAGCCATTTTGGCATTCTCCGTCTTAAAAGCAAAAAGACTGCTCAAGTCTTTGCAAGTAGATTGCGTGCAACAGGCGAACCGCTCTTTTTAATTCGAGACTTTAGAAAGGGAGTTCAGCAAAAAGACATCATTCGCTTTAAAGACAAAGTTATTCTCATTGATGCTAAAATTTGGGAGACAATGAAGACCGATAAAATTCTTCAACAACTCGCCAAAATCCCAGTACTCCACCTCCAGGCGAAATCCGAGTCTGGCGTATGGAAATCGAGAGGGGGATCCGTCACAAGTAAACAAGAACAAAAGGGGTATCGACTTGGTGGTGAGCTACTCAACATTTTAGAATCGTACTTTACCTACACCCCCAATGCACTTGAGATGGTGCTTCGTTTCGAAAATGATCAAATGACTTTACTCGCCCCCAAAGAACTCATGAAAGCAATTGACTTCACTAAGGTAATTGCACGAAACCCTGATGGGAAACCACAAATAATTTCTCTCCCTCCGAGCAAACGAATTTTTAAAGATCAAAAAATTAAATGGCAAGTATGGGCCATTAACCCAGGCAATCCTCAAAGCGAACTAACATACTCATTCAAAGGTCCCCTACCAAAAGGGCTCACATGGAACAAGAAAAGTCATACACTCTCTGGCACTCCAACAGTGAGTGGAAAATACTCTGGTAAAGTTACCGTAAAAAACAGTGCAAAAAAGTCAGACGTCCTTTCATTCACTCTCATCGTGCGGAAAAACCTCCCTCCTATTATCGCCAACACTCCAGCAGGAGAAGTTGCCAATAACCAACCATGGAGCTTCACTCCCGTTCTTGCCGACCCTGACCACCCCGCTGAAGAGCTTTCTGTAGCAGTGCGCAATCTCCCTCAGGGAATGGTATTTAACAAAAAAAGTCGTACCTTTAGCTGGAGTAAAAAAAGTATTGATTCAATCCCCCATGAACGTGTTGAATTTGAGATGAAAGTGACCGACCCTTTGGGAGAAAAAGATATTCGACAATTTAAACTGAAAATCTTATCACCGAAAAGAGCCCTCGAAGCAAAAGGCGTAAGCCTAAACCTCCCATTAGACACACTGATGCAAGGGAGAAAATACTCATGGCCCGACTCTCTCTGGCTCGGTCAACGAATCACGATGCAATCGATTTCTGGATCTGACACCACTCATTACTCTATTGACAACAGTTCTGGAGAAGGCAAGCTCTATATTGAACCTCGCAACCCCGGACTGTGTACCCTCAAAACAAAATTCACTATCGATGGCTCTTCATTTGAAACAACAAAATTATTAGTGGTCCTTAAAAATAATCCTCCTCAATTCTTAAGCTCCCTTTCTGCCCGCGTGTTTACCCAAGACCAAGTAGTCTCGTATCAACCCGCTGTGACCGACCAAGAAAACGACCCCATAGTAAGAATGGAAGCACTAGATGGGACTGGTACTCCACTCCTATGGAACGGCACCTATATCCCCCTCAACACAGAAAAGATAGGGCGCCATGTCTATGAATTTTCAGCAGAGGATGCAGGCGGCCAAACGGGGAGGCAACGAATTTCATATGAAGTTATTCCAAAAGACCGCAAGTGGGATGGCGTTGATGTTAGCTCAAAATATCTTGCTAATAGAATACCACTCCATGTAGCCTATCGCAATGGGTCGAGTCGTTTTGGCCTCTACGTTCCAGACATTGCCGCACTCGATGTTAAAAAGCTCTATAATAAATCCGCCCCCTTTGTTACTGCAGAAGCAAACCTGCTCGGAGAACAAAACGCTGCTCAAGGGACTTTTCTAAATATTGGTGCCGGCATTACTTTTCGATACCTAAAACCGGGCCTCATTACTGGAGGCCTCATGATTCATACATCGGGTAAGTACACCAATAGAGATGGTGCCCCATGGGTTTTTGAATACAACCTTCAATTTTTCGCGAAACATGCCTATGTCTTAACTGATACTGCTGGCTTCGGCGAAGTAGATTCTGTCCAAACAATAATTGCACAATATGCTCAATGTAATGAGAGCTACAAGGAAGACCTCGATGAGCTCGACAATGACAATGCCGCAAGAGGTCGAGTGCTGGAGTGTATTGATTCCGTAAACACACTGACTGATGAAATTAACACTACAAATATTATCCCTGAAAATCTTGATATGTCAATCAATGAATTTAAAGATGAAACCAATATGAATCTCCTACTACAAATAGAGACGTGGTTCCCTATAAAATATGGGTTCTGGTTTGGTCCAACATTTTGGAAAGATGCTATAATTTTTAATGGCGCACTTTCTGAAACACGATACGGGCTTGGAGTGAGACACTCCAAGACATTTGATTTAGGTCCTTTTGATTTAGAGTATATCGCATCTGTGAGAGCCGGCTGGTCGGGTGATGGAGAGCCCGTTATCATCTTTGGTGATATTCAACTGCATTTCGGCCGCTAGAATAGTATTAGCAACAGGTCCCTTTTTGCCCAATAGCACAAGGGACCGTCCCATAAGAGCAATAGATACAGCAACAGTTTTTAGGAGTATGAACCCACTTATTACAAGTGTCACAAATAAACTCCAAAAGCTCAGCTTTATCATTAAAGCTAAATTCCCTTTGGGCCCCACAATGAGGGCAACTTACTAAAGAGTGGGATTTCATATACACACCAATACTTATTCATATATATCATTTCATTTTTATTGAAGAAATACAAGCTAAAAAGCTGAGAAACAATGGTAGAACCCATAATACATGAGCATCATGCTAAGAAAGTTATTCAAAATATCTACCGGCTATTTTTGAATAATATCACTTATCGTAATACCAAATCCTGCATCAGCAATCATCGGACTCATTGAACGATTAATGTGTGTTGGAAAAGGAAATTCACTGTCATAGGTCACTGAAAAACCATAAGGCTTATCCTTAATTCCACTATCAACCTCTGAAAACAATTCCATTATACTAAAGTCTGAGTAGCGTTCTTTACCTATTGTTATTGCTATTTTTTGTACGCCACTATACTCAACACTCGTTACCTCATTAGACTCGAGGGTCACAATAAATGGCCCAGTATCTTCAACTAAGCAATAACATGAGCGGTAAAATGTATATGTTGCACTTCCGCCAGTATCATAAACCCACTCTTTGTAAGCCATTTCAACAGAATCCAATATGGGCCTCGGGTCATCACCAATGTCCATGCTATCTATAGAAAAATTAAGGCCCCCATCTACTTCCGTAGGCCCGATATTGACTTTCATAGGGTATCCATACTCTGTATGATACTCTATCCCTTTATATTCACTATTCTCTTCTATATATCCATCAGATTCGAATCGTTCAAGCTCATTTTCAACTTCTTGAAACAGGTCATTTACACTGAGCTGAAGATAATCAACATCTGCTAACCCGTCAAAAGACATAAAAGCTCCACCATCTGAAAAATACTCACCCTCATTCACTGTATTAAATATTCTATGGACAGTATTACCCGCTGCACTTACATCAAAAGGCCCCGTTGACTCCGGCATACAATTACACCCTTTAAAAACAGAATAAGTAATCCTACTCGCAGTTTCTCCTACAAATCTATTCCACAATTCACGATTCTGTTCTAACTCTAATAGAGCGGATGACCGTTTTTCTACACACGACCCAATACCCCCACAATCACCATCACATTCCCAGGTATTTGACTCAATTGAATAAGAGCAACCAGAAGAAGTGCAGTGCTCTTCACATGATTCTGGGCATGAACCGTAATTAAACGATCGACACTGGTCATCGCGACTACTCAACCGAAAATCCTCTTCAATAGGAAATGTAATGGGTTCTTCTAGCAGGAGGCACCAATTTGCACAGGGGTCATCAGTCGAAATATCTACTGGAATTACATAGCTTCGACGCCCATTGTCATCCCAAAAGGCAATCTCGACTCCCTTAATTTGGCCTTCATTTTTTTCAGGAATTATCAGTTCATGACTCTTATCCTCCGTTTCTGTCAAATCAAATTCTTGTCCAGCAAGTTCATCGTTCGATTCATCAGTCATATACCTGATATCAACGTTACCGGTAAAATCGTATTGAGTAATAGAATTACCCTTAATGAGGAGCGCGGTATCACCACTTTCATACTCAAAAACTACCGTGCCAATTGTTAGAATACACCCAATAATTTCATCACACTGTTCATTTGAGGAATCATCAAGCTCTTCTGATGATTCTACTGTAATAATACTGCTTGAACTCTCGACTAACACATCTGTAGTAGTACTACTACTGTTACTACTCGCAACCGTCACTGAACTACTGGAAGATTGTTCATCAATATCTTCGCTATCTACAGAAAAACAACCAGCACAAACCACAATACTATAGACCAACAACAAACATAAAAAAGGTACTTTCTTCATCTCTATCTCCTCATACCCTTAAAAACTACCTTCTTAGAAGGAGGTAGTTATGATAATTTTATCTATCTGTCGGATAAGTGCTCACATTCAGTGAGCACTTACAAAAAATAGCAACCATTGTCAGGTTGCTATTTTTTAAAGAAAAAGGCTCTTTTACTCTATTTATCGAGAGGAGCGAGTCCTTCATTATCTTTTTGCGTTTTAAGTGAAACTACTATGAGTGTTAAAAAACTAAGGGGTATTGAGATGATACCAGGATTATCGAGCCCTAGAATTGCGTTACTCGGGTCGAGACCATATTTCAGATACATACTCGGCGAAACAAGGATAATTGACAATGCGGAGACCATCCCCACCCCAATTGACCAGGCAATACCTTTAGCAGTTGTTTTTTTCCAAAAAAGCAGCATTATTATGGATGGTAAATTAGCCGAGGCAGCTACTGCAAATGCCCACCCAACGAGGAACGAAACATTCATTCCTTTAAATGCGATTCCAAGAAATATAGCGATAATACCTACAGCAAAAGCAGCAATTTTACCCGCCTTTACCTTACCGTGATCAGTCATCTTAATCCCGAGATAATTATCCATAAGATCGTGTGCCACCGCGCCAGAGGCAGCGACAATCAAACCAGAAACCGTACCAAGTACTGTAGCAAAAGCAATAGCTGATATAATAGAGAAGAGCGTGAGACTAAATGCCTTTGCCAGAAGTGGCGCCGACATATTCCCCGACTCAACATCAATCACACCAGAAGTCATTGCACCAAGACCCATAAAAAGAGTGAGTACGTAAAAGAAACCGATACCTGCAATTGCAACAATTGTCGATTTTCGTGCGTCACGCTGAGAGGGAACGGTATAATACCTTATGAGAATATGAGGCAGTGCAGCAGTACCAAAAAAGAGAGCAAGCATAAGTGAGATAAAGTTTATTTTACCCATATTAGACTTTGTTTCAAATTTTTGCCCTGGCACCATAAAGTCTTCACCCTTGGTGATTTCTGGCACAAAGAGAGTGACCTTCTCATCACCATCAATAAATTTTGCTCTCTTAAGTTTAGGATACCGAACAACTTCAGTATTATTAAGAGTAGAGAAGTATTCAAGAATACCTAGAGACCCCGTTTCTTCGACCTCTTTACCGTCTACCACTATTTTGGTAAGATAGCCAACAGCCTTC
Source organism: Fibrobacterales bacterium (assembly GCA_051532055.1). Classification (GTDB taxonomy): domain Bacteria; phylum Fibrobacterota; class Fibrobacteria; order Fibrobacterales; family JAOPTW01; genus JAOPTW01. The sequence goes on from JAOPTX010000023.1 coordinate 52,984, forward strand.
ATCTTGCCCTCTTCTTTAGGCGCGCCATTATACCATGCACTTCCATCTTTTCTCATGGTTTTAAACTGAGTTTGTTCGAGTTTTACGGTTCCATCTAACTCAACAAGTAACCACCACCCATCAACACCCTCTTTTTGAGTTTTAACAAATGTCTTTCCAGATGTACCATCTTTCTTTTGAAGAACAATAGAATGAGGGTTTTTAGAAACAGCAAGAAGAGTATTTGTAGAGTCCCCATCAGTAACTGCCCCTTGAGGAAACGCCACTACACCATTATTAACAACGACATCAATATAGGTCGGCATAAAAACATCTGTTTTTGGCTTTGTTGTAAGACCTTTATCGAGTACTACAAAAGTGATAACCGTTGTAAAAATGATGAGCAATCCACCTTTAAGAAACTGCACGTAGGTTGTTGAAGTCATGCCTGCTGTTGCAACAATAAATATCACAATGGCACCCACCATAACAACACCAATCCAATGATCCAGCCCAAGAAGCGGTGTAACTAATACTCCAGCACCCACCATCTGAGGAATCAGATAAAAGAGTGATACCATCAGTGTGGAGACAGCAGCCATGAACTGTATTTTCTTTGAATTAAATCTTGAATCAAGAGCGTCCGTAAATGTGAATTTGCCAAGACGCTTCATAGGTTCTGCGACAACAAACAGGGCAACAATCCACCCAGCCAAATACCCAATAGAGTAGAGAAACCCATCATACCCCATGGTAGCAATCATTCCACATATACCGAGAAACGATGCAGCCGAAAGATAATCACCGGCAAAGGCAACACCATTAACAAACCAATGTATGGTTCCTCCTGCTGCAAAATAACCTGCAGAAGATTTAGCTTTACGCGCAAAGAAAAATGAAAGGCCCAGTACGACGCCCACAAACATAGCGAAAATTGCAATCGCTATTGGACTTGCGATATAATTCATTCTTTCACCTCTTTATTAAGTGCATTCTCTTTTTGGGTGCAAAAGTGGTTATAGACAAGTCCAAGTAATACCGCAAATATGATGAGGCCCATGCCATAAATAATTGCAAGATTAACACCTGCAAATGCCTTGGTCCCCAATAATTCGGTTTTGAAAACTGCAATACCTACAAACCCCATATAGATGAGACAATAAAGCCAAAAGAGTTTTATACCCAATTTTGCTTTCCACTCGGAAGCATTGTCCTTCCCAAGTTTTACTGCTGGTCCATGACCTGCCATTATGACCTCCTGAATAATACATTGACTTACAACTTTGTAAATCCTTTTTGAAAAGTAACAAGAATTCAATTTTTGCCGTGAGTAATAAACATCGGGAGTCAATAAAATGGACGGCTTACTCCATTAAAGAGGACGCACTTCTTCGATCCTGAGTACAAAAAAAGGCCACTTTCCATAGAAAGCAGCCTCAATACTAATAAGAATTTGCTTACAGTATAGCAGGAATACCTGGAAGTTGGCCAACGAGAGCCAAAGAACCAATACATATTATAAAAGCTGCACCAGGAATAAGAAGCTTATCTTTCCACGAAAGCTCTTTTGCGCGCTCTGCATCACCAATAAATCCAAGATTGTCAAGAAGCATGGTAGTAGCCCAACCAAATACCGGATTAACAAAAGCACATGCAAAAATACAGATACCTGCACTGAGCGAATCTTTGTGTTTATGAACCATCTGCATACCAGCTTCAAGAAGTGGTAAGAAAACACCAACAATCAACGCGACACGAAGCACAGGCTCCCACATAGCAAGGTCCATTGGAAATCCAAGTACTGACGCCACTATACATAGAAGACCTGTGAGTAACGCACCGCCTGGAATTGGGCGTTTTGCAATTGCCGCAGGAATCATATAAGTACCCCACGATGATGCAAGGTTACCACCCCCAAGAAACGACCCAACACCCTGGCGAATTGAAGCGCCAATCATAGTGTCATCAACATTCATCAACACACCTTTCGCATCTTTTGGATAGTTCATCTCTTGAAATACTCGGTGGCCAAGATAATCCGGAGACCACATCGCCACTGCTAGAATTGCAAAAGGAATAACCGCGACAAAATGACCGAGATTAGGCCATCCCATAAGCCATCCGGTATTATCTCCCCACCAATACAATGGACTAAAATGCGGAAGACCCGGTGATGTTGAAAATGAAAAGTCTGCACCACAAGCAAGAGCAACAATCCCCGCGAGTGCAGAACAAAGAGGAATTGCCAACCAGCGTTTATTTACTTTTGCAAGATAGGCATACACAAGAAGTGTAACACCGATAACCGCAAAAGAGACATACCCCATAGAAGCATCAGCAGCAACTAGTTTAGTTGCACTTACTGATCCATCAGGTAATAAGCTGCCAGCCCATTTCCCTAATTTCCCAATCTGCCCCATTAACCCGAAGGCCCCGAGATAAATAAGGAGTCCACCCCTCACACCAACCCCCGTTAGTGTCATAAGTTTTGACCCTCCTTTAGTAAAGGCCAAAATAAGTCCAAAAACTCCTACCATTACTCCTAGAGCGAGAGGGTGACCACCAGCTGCTGCAATCATAGCAATAAGCGGAATCATTGGTCCATGAGTCCCTGCAAGGTTAGCATTTGGATTGAGAATTGCCGAGAAAAGAATAACAAAAAGGAGGCCCGCAATGAGTAACTCGTACCGCACATTTTCTGCAATAAACGCTAATTTATCAGCTTCAGGAAGATGGAAAAGGTCAAAACCTGGAGCATTTGCAAAAGCTGCGACACAAGCAGTCACCATAACCACTTTGCCAATGGTGGCGGCGAGCGCTGGAACCCAGTCTTCAATTTCGATATTGTAATCTTTAAACGGGAGGTGAATACCCCATCTTCGAAAACTCATTATTTTTAACTCGTGATTTAGATACTCTTCACGGTTATCAAACTCTTTTGATTTTTTCCGCATCTGTTTATAGAATTGGTTTGGATCTTTAGCCATCTATTTTATTCTCCATCTATTGTGATAAAGGGGATTTCGAGCCCCTTCTAGTTCGTCTATCAAGTCGGGCAAAAGGTAGAAAATTCTATTTACAAAGTTGTAATCATGGTCATTATTTAAGCCTGTACTGAAAAATGATTTTCCGCAACATTTTTCTGATCGGCACTCATATTTTATTGATCTTTTCTCGCATATTATCATACGATCCATTCAGATTGAGATTAGGTTTTAACAGTACCCATAATAATTTCATCAATCTATTAGAGTTCAAATATCTATAATTGAACTATGAAAATTACTGACCATGCAAATCATACAGAGAAACTCTTTGGAGTACGAGCTGAAGACATCCATAAATGGATCGATGGCTTTTTTGACCACGATAGCTTTCAACAACACATTGGCACTGGCCAATCGTTTGCATACAATCCTTATGACCATCGCAAATTCAGACACTGTCAAGAAGCATTAGATGAAGCGTATACCGAATTTAGTGACACCTACTCTCAGCATGACATTAAAAATGTTTTTGAGCAGCACATTAAAGACGATTATAACGGGTACATCCCTACCCGAACCGATTTTGAGAACGGCACCTTTACTCAAAAATATCACGACGCACTCCATATCGGAGAATGGAACACCATTCTCGATTCCCAAGAACTCTCAGATTATTTCAAAGGAGTCGGTACTTTTGACAGCTATCAAAAACCCAATCACTTTGTCAGTACCTTTGGATTTAGAATTGTCGCACCCACCGTCATAGCCATCTTCCTCTTTATCACCGCCATCTTTTTGGTGATTGTACCAGTTTTTGAAGAGTCGATGATTGGACAAAAAAAGCTGATGATCAAGGAACTCACTGCATCTGCTGTGAGCATTGTAGAGCAGTACAAATCAAAAAGTGATGCAGGATTCTTAACGATTGAAAACGCACAACAAAGAGCTGCTCAAGAAATTCAATCGATGCGCTATGGCACGGGTAACAAAGACTATTTCTTTATCACCGATATGAACCCTACCATGATTATGCACCCTTACCGTAAGGAGCTTACTGGTAAGGACCTCAGCAACTACACCGATACCGAAAATAAAAGCGGCAAAAAACTTTTCGTCGAATTTGTCAATCTAGTCAAGGAACATTCTGAAGGATATCTCAAATATCGTTGGCAGTGGATGGATGATGCTGAAACCTCCGTTCCAAAACTATCCTATGTCCGCGGTGTACCAGACTGGAATTGGGTCGTGGGAACCGGAGTCTACATTAACGACATAGAAGATGAGATTGAACGACTCGAACACACACTCTATCAAACGTTCTTTGCCATCACTCTTGGCCTTATTCTAATCATGACCTATATCATCACCCAAAGTCGCACTACTGAAAACCGGAAACGGCGTGCAGAAGTCCTACTGCATGAAGCCAAGGACCGATATCGAGCTTTGGTAGAATCTTCGAATGAAGGGTATATCCTCGAAGCTGAAGGATCTATTATCTATTCAAATCACCGACTCCAACAGATGGTTGGATATACTGAATTAGAACTCAACAACCACTCTATTTGGGAAAAGCTCTTCCCCAATAACCCCATAAATATCCCAGTCCTTCATCACCTCTTGGCTCTTTTTAACCATTCAGCTGAACCTGCAGAATTTGAGGCGCAACTCTATACACAATCAGGAAAAACAATTGATATCATACTCAGTACCTCAAAGATTTTTTTATCAGAAAAACAAGGGCATGTAATATCCTTTAGACCCATCATCCGTAAGACCTATAGCAATGCTTTTACTTCAGAGAAGAAAATTAATGATTATACTGGTCTTTCAAGTACCATTGTTGAAGAGATACAAGAAAGCAACTCCCTGGGCCATATTGTAGAGTCGCTCAACCAACTACCCATTCTTATTCGCTCAATGATTCATCAAGGGTCAACTCCCGACAATCTCCGTCGCGTTATCGGGGCAGCATATGATTCCGCAATTAAACGATTCATTACCCTCTCCATTACCGAACTTGGTCAACCACCAGTTTCTTTCTCATTTATATCTCTGGGGAGTAATGCACGACACGATATGACCCTCTTCTCTGACCAAGACAATGCTATTGTATTTGATCTTCCCGATGGCCACGATATTGATAAAGTACGTCGATATTTTTTACACCTTGCCGACAAAGTATGCGCCATGCTTAACCAAGCGGGCTATCCCTACTGCGAAGGAAGAATCATGGCCACCAATCCTCAATGGTGTTTAAGTGTCGAAGAGTGGCATAATAATTTCAGCGACTGGATAACTCATGCATCACCTGGCTCAATACTCGAAGTGAATGTCTTCTTTGATATACGCTCTACCTATGGAGATCAAGTACTCGTTGATCGAATACAAGATCATATTGTTGCAGTCAATAAGGAAAACCAACAGTTCTTTATTCACTACGCTAAAAACTGTCTCGCCTATAAACCCCCACTCAACCTTTTTGGTAAACTCAAAACTGAGACACGAGATGGCGTGAAGTCAATCAACCTTAAAGAGTGCCTCAGGCCTATGGAAATTTTTTGCAGAATATATGCTCTTAAGCATGATATTCGTGATGCAAACACTATTTCAAGATTAAAACACCTTGTTGCCTGTGGAGAAATTCACGAAGAAAGCTACAGAGAGATGGTCTATATATTTGATCACATATGGAATTTACGTTTTATGAATCAGATTATTGAATACACCGATCTTAGAAAAGTAAATGATGTATTGGCCATTAATGATTTGACTGATCTTGAACAACAAAATTTAAGAAATGTTCTTTCAAAAATTTCACTCTTCCAGACTAAAATCAGTTATGACTTTTTTGGTGGAGCACAGATATAAAAAATGCCAGTAAGGCTGTCCCCCTACTAGCATTTTTTAAAATCAAATCTATTCGTATTATGCAACAGCGGTTGTTGTTCGACCACCCAACTCTTTATCAAGAAGATACAGACCATTTGCCTGTTGATCAACAAGAGAAATTTGATCGAGAATCCCTTGAACCGTTGCCTCTTCTTCAACCTGCTCATCAATATACCAACGCATCATTGATTCTGTAGCAAGGTCATCTTCTTTACGGGCCAGTTTTAACAGTCCCTCAATAGTCGTTGTAATATACTTTTCGTGAGCGAGTGCTTTTTCAAAAACATCCTGCATTGAGTCAAATGATTCATTCACTTTTCCAAAAGCATTGTACGATGGTTTTCCACCACGACTAAAGATATAGTTATAAAACTTCCAAGCATGCATCATCTCTTCTTCAGCCTGCATTCTCATCCAATGAGCGCATCCCGGAAGCTTATTATCTTCAAAATATGCCGCCATAGCAACATAGACAAAGTACGACTTCATCTCTTCATTCATCTGTGTATTTAATGCTTCCATCATAATAGCATTTGTCATGGTATACCTCGCCCTTACAGTTATTATCTATATGCCTTAATTAGGCCCTCATTCTTGCTATACAAAATAACAAAAGAGAAGACTGATTACGGGTTTGATTTCATTAAACAGCTAATCAAAGATAGAGTTCTTGCCAAATTTCTTCTTTAAAACCAACTGAACCCTTGTCACCACTAATTACAAAGGGGCGTTTTACAAGATTACCATCTGCTGCGAGTGCATCTATAGCCTCAGCGACTGTAATATCTTTTATCTTATCTTTCCAGTTCTCAGCCTTATATACTACACCACTCGTATTAAATAATTTTTTTATTTCCCCTTCATAGATTTTAAGCATTTGCTTAAGCTCTTTTTTAGTTGGGGCTTTTTCACGTATTGGCACCTCAGTAACTTCGAGACCATTTGCTTCTGCAAATTTTACTGCTTTTCTACAGGTACCACATTTATTATAGGTATATGCTTTAATTGCCATTGTATCTCCTTTTTGTATAATCGAGAAATTCAATGCTCCCTTTTGGGGTACAATGCCTCAATTTCGAACTTGTAATAACTCTTCTAATTTTAGAATATACTCAGACAAAGTCTATATATTTAGTAGACAATAGGTATATTTAGACAAATAAGATGAATGAAATAAACATTTAAAACGAGGTAACTATGCTCGACAACCCAACATATGATCCAGTTGCAGTCCAACCCTTTAGAGACGAACTTACTAACGTAGGTTTTGAAGAGGTCACAACCCCAGAAGAAGTTGATAAAGCAATTATTGAATCTAAAGACAAGACTCTTCTTGTAATGCTTAACTCTGTTTGCGGATGCTCTGCTGGTTCAGCACGCCCCGGTATATGTGCATCACTTCAAAATGAAAAAATTCCAGATAGAATGGTTGCCCTTTTTGCAGGCCAAGAAAAGTCAGCAATTTCACACCTGAGAACGAATCACCTCTTTAAGTTTGAGCCATCATCACCGAATATTTTGCTCTTTGCTGATGGCAAATTAATTCATGGACTTTTTAGGCCCCATATTGAACAAATGGATGCTGATGCAATTCGTGATATTCTTGTGAAGTTTTATAATGAATTTTGCTCAGCTGAGGGACCATCAATTCCTCGTGATGACTACGACAAACTTGAATACACCATAAGTTGTGGATCTAAAATTGCCCGTTTGGATGATGTAGAACCACACTGCTAAAACATCCCCTTATTGTGCTGTAAATATATATTCAGCACTTTTAGACCGTTTCAACCAGGCTTTATCTAAGCCTGGTTTTTTTATGACCACCCTATACACTCCTCCTGACTCTATGTATACAGAATCACCTTTTGGGGCTCTAATATTAATACCTTGCAACAGGGAATCAGGTATGTTCATCTCCTTACTATTCTGCCCAATTCGAAATTCCATATCACTTATTTTAAAAGATTCTTCCACCGCCTCTATTTTCCAGACCAGGGAATCCTGCTCTGTCCATAGGGCAATTTCAGAGAATTCATTTTTTTTAAATTCAAAAAAGTTTATTAAAATGGTAACGTCCCCATCCTCTTGAAACACTTCTAAATAGGGAGGCAGAAATATAAACCACGTTACGAGTAGTACAACTACACTCAACACAACCTTTTTAAATATCTTTTTCATATTCTCGACTCTTTTAAAATATTACTCAGGTTCTCAAATTACTAAATAATCGTGCATTGCTCAAAATTTTGTGGTACTATATAGTAATTACAACCTTGAATCTATATATTACTATATTATAATTTAGTCATAAAAAATAATACATACTAGTATTTGTAGAAGGACGTGAAATGAGGCCACAAATAATACTCGCCATACTTATTCCCCTTGTTATAGTGATAGGGAGTATCTTATATTCAATAAAGCCTAATGAAATATCACTCGACAACCCACAGCATTTCATAATTCAAAAGAAACCCCATGTAGACCATAAGGATCTTATTACCGGCGATTTTAAAGACGGCCCATCGGTTACCAGAACATGCCTCAGCTGCCATAAAAATGCGGCTAAAGAGCACATGCAAACAACACACTGGAAGTGGACTACTGATTCAATCGCCGTGCCCTGGCACGACACAAAAATAATGGTGGGGAAAAAACATTCGTTTAACAACTTTTGCATTGGCATTGCTGGTGGCAATGAATCCAAATGTACTAAGTGTCATACCGGCTATGGCTGGGAAGATAAAAATTTTGATTTCACCGCAGAAGAACGCGTTGACTGCCTTGTGTGTCACGATGGTTCAGGACTCTATGCTAAAGTGGGCAAAGGACTCCCCAGCAAATCAGTGAATCTTACAGAAGTCGCTCAAAGTGTTGGCTATAGCTCGAGAAAAAACTGTGGTTCATGTCACTTTTCTGGTGGAGGCGGCAATGCTGTAAAACATGGAGACCTCGATGAATCACTCTACTTTCCTACTCCTCGTATTGACATACATATGGGTAAACTTGATTTTCAATGTACTACTTGCCACGAAACAAAAGATCACAATATAACAGGTCGATCGATGTCTGTAAGCGTAACGAATGAGAATAGACTCGACTGTACCAAGTGTCATAATGAAAACCCTCACAAAGACACCCGTATAAATCTCCACACTAAACGAGTTGCCTGCCAGACTTGTCATATACCAGAGGTAGCGATTAAAACGCCAACAAAAACAGATTGGGACTGGTCAAAAGCAGGGCAAGAAGGCCGTGAAGAGGATGCCCATCACTATATGAAAATGAAAGGTGAGTTCATTTATAAGAAAAACCTTAAACCTGAGTACCACTGGTATAACGGTACTTCGAAAGTGTACATCACCGGACAAAAAGTAGATTCAACTAAAGGAGTCGCAATTAATGAGCCTCTTGGAAATATCAAAGATACACTATCTAAGATTTGGCCTTTTAAAGTTCACCGAGGTAAACAAATTTATGACAATGTCAATAATTACTTAATTCAGCCTAAAACAGTGGGTGGCTATTGGGAGCATTTTGATTGGCAAAAAGCACTCACTGCAGGCGCAAAAAACATGGGTCTTGACTATTCTGGTTCATATGGATTTACGCAAACTGAAATGTACTGGCCTTTGTCACATATGGTTGCAGAATCTAACAGAGCACTCTCATGTATGGAATGTCATGGCGATGATGGACGTATAGACTGGAAAACACTCGGCTACCCCGGTGACCCCATGACAACCATAGGAGGCAATTAATATGTATTATTTTACACACATTATTTTCGCACTGTTTTTTGTGAGTACCCTTGCTACTGCAAGCCCTATTCATCCAACCATTGAGTGGAAAGATACCCTCGGAGCTCCAACCAAAAATGAGGTATCCTACGAAGCCTCATGTGGACAGTGTCATGATATCGATTACATTAAAAGCCATGATTCCCATGCAAAGCTTTATGCAAATGAGAGTTTTAACTGTTTGACTTGTCATAGCGGTACTGTACCACAAACTGCCCCATCACAAACAACAACAATCACTCGTCCGCGTACTGAACACTGCCAACAATGTCATACCAATGATAACGTCTACAGCAAAAAATCTGGGCGTTTCTATTCGGGTAAAAAGGTTTCAGAGTCAAATTTTAATATCCCGGGCAAGTCACAAATCAATCACGCTTGGGACATTCATGCTGAACGTGGCCTCAACTGCAATGACTGCCATTTCTCGACAAACAACCCTGTTTTCTTACGTAAAGAAGATACATCAAAACCATCACACTTAGAATTCGACCCCAGACGGCCCGATATTGGAGAATTTTTAAAACGACCCAGTCATAAGCTTGCCTTTACCGCTGGAGAACGATATGACTGTACGTATTGTCACACCGGTGAACATAGTGGCATATGGAAGGACCGCTCCGATATACACTTTAAAAAACTTGAGTGTCAGAGTTGTCACACTCCTACTATCAAATCACCACTACTCGATACCATTAATAATACGATACGGTCAAATAATGCACCCGTGAAAATATTTAAAAACGTTGATACCAAGGGTGTTATTACCCCCTTCAGACCAATGCTCTATAAAACCAACATAAAGAGCGCTTACAAGCCCTACAACAATATCACCGAATTTTATTTTTATGCAACCACTCAAAAGAAACGTGTTCCAGACTCTGTCATTGCACAGATTTCGCTAGAACACAGCACTGAGATACATAACTATCTAGACCTTAATAAAGACGGTTGGGTTACAGGCAATGAACAAGGCCCTGCTTCAGGAGTCTATTTTGATTTCATGAAAACTCAACTCCTAGAGCAAGGATACAGTGGCATCATTGTTAAAAAGAACTACTCTTTTCATCACATTGCACACAATACTGTCACCGCAGAATATGCAACAAAACAATGCAGTGAATGTCACTCATCTCAAAATGCATTTAGTACTATTCTCGTTTCCCAAGGCCCTACAGACTCCCTCTCCTCATTTAGTTGCAGTGAAGATAATCTGTACATTTTCGGAAGAGAATGTAGCAGTACGGTTAACCTCATTGGCATCTTAACCATAATTGCTGTACTCATTGGCATTATACTCCACGGAGGACTCCGAGTAATCATACGTATAAAAAACGGGAGTCATCACAAAATTAAAACGAAAAAAATCTATATTTATAAGTTGTATGAGCGTATCTGGCATTGGACTCAAGCACTCATCATTATGATACTCATCGCTACTGGACTGGTGATTCACAACCCAGAAGTATTCACCATCCTTCCCTTTGATGTCGCTATTACTATTCATAGAGTTCTTGGCATCCTTCTAGGGGTCAATGCAATTTTTTCACTTTTTTATCATATTTCCACCGGAAAAATTACTCAGTACATCCCTGAACCAAAAGGCTTTTTTGCAAAAGCTTTTACCCAACAAATGTATTACCTTAAAGGAATTTTTAAAAAAGAGAAACATCCCTTTGAAAAAATACCTGAACGTCGTCTAAACCCTCTTCAACAAATTGCCTATCTCGGCTTATTAAATATACTCCTTCCTGCTCTCATGATTACTGGATTCATCATATATTTTTACCCATATGACAATGTCGTACTTGAAGCAATTGGTGGCCTCGAAACTATAGCGACGATACATACCCTCTGTTCATGGTTAATAATTTCATTTCTTATGATGCATATTTATCTTACGACTACTGGACATACTGTGACAGAATACACCAAAGCAATGGTTACTGGCTGGGAAGATGTCGAAGACCTCACTCCCAAAGACGATGCAACAAACAACAAGGAGGCAACCGATGCTTCAGAGACTTAAAACAAAAGAAGGGTATCTCAATCCCTATACCGCGGGCTTTGCTCTAGGTATCGTGCTCTTTCTCTCATTTTTACTCACCGGTAATGGCCTTGGAGCTTCCGGGGGGCTCAATCGTATTGTAGTCGCCGTTGAAGACCTGATTACCCCTGAGCACATCGATCAAACCCCCTATCTTTTGAAGATGGCGGGCGGCGACAAAAACCCCTTAGACCATTGGATACTGATGCTCGTTGTCGGCACTGCTGTGGGTGGATTTGCATCCGGCCTTATATCAAAACGCATCAAACCAGAGCTCTTTAAAGGGCCCAACATTAGCAACAAAAAAAGAATTGTTATGGCACTTGTCGGTGGCCTGATAATGGGGTATGGTGCACGACTTGCTCGTGGCTGTACATCAGGGCAAGCTCTCTCGGGTGGGGCAACTCTTTCGGCGGGAAGTTGGACTTTTATGTTTGCAGTATTTGGTGGAGCATACGCTCTTGCCTGGTTTGTTCGGAAAAACTGGAATTAGGAGATTAGTATGGCACCTATAGAATTTTTATCAGCACTCAGTGAATTACAGCTCTACATAGTACATCTACTTATTGGCATTGGATTTGGCTTTACTTTAGAACAAGCAGGCTTTGGCGACTCAAGACTCCTTGCCGCTCAATTCTATTTTAAAAATCTTACCGTCCTGAAAGTAATGTTCACCGCAATTATCACCTGCATGGTTGGAATATTCCTTGCATCATCACTGGGGATACTCGACTACACCCAAATTTGGGTGAACCCAACCTACCTCTGGCCAGGGATTGTCGGTGGACTCATCATGGGAGTAGGATTTGTTCTCGGCGGATATTGCCCGGGCACCTCCCTCGTATCTATGTCAACGTTAAAAATAGATGGAGGACTCTTTGTTGTAGGAGGACTTATTGGCATGTCAATCTTTGGCGAAACTATTGATGAAGTCTCAATTGCATGGAGCTCGAGCTACATGGGTCGGCTCACTCTCCCTCAAGTTTTTAATATTCCTACAGGGGTAATGGTGCTCCTTGCGGTCACTATGGCAGTTGGTATGTTTAAAGGGGGCGAATGGCTTGAAAAGAAATTTGGCGACGGCTCACCCAAAGCACTATTTCCCAAATGGGCGATGGGGGGATTTCTTGTAGTTATTATTGCATTAATTGTTATCGGCCAACCCACCCCTCAAAAACGTTGGCAATTTGTGAAAGAGAGCCACCAACCTAACATTGATTCACGGGCCGTTTTCATCCACCCAGGTGAACTGGTTAAAACATGGTTTGATGACAAACTCAGTCTCTCAATCTGGGACTTCAGATCAGAAGAAGAATTCAACCTTATAAATATTATAGATTCCGATCGAAAACTCATAGACCATCTTACGGAGAAATACATAATTGAACTCCGAAAAAACCCACCCAATAGAGTGACCGTCATTGTGGGTACGTCTGAACTACAAGCGCTTTCTGTGTATAAACAACTTATGGCCTATGGTATCCCTAACATATACATTCTTGATGGCGGAATTGAACAATGGCTCAGAACGTTCAACACTCACCATACCTTTACAGAGCTTGTTAAACCCTCTCCTTATGGACTCCATTTTGACATTCCAGAGGCAAAAGGGGCACGCCACCGTGTTTCTGAGCCAGAAAAAGAGTGGATAGAACACATGCAGTACCCCTCAAAGATTAAACTTGAACTCAAACGAGGTGTTGCCGGTGGAGGCTGTGGATAACTTGTTAAATTTGAGCCTCGGTGTATTCAATAGACTCCTAGGCTCACCCTCTTTAAAGATTCTCGGATATTTTATCCCACATAAATACAGTATAAATAGTTATACTTCGTTCTAGTTACTCACACACGAAGAGAATATGACCTTACTTGAAATTATTGCCAAGGCAAAAGCAGATAATCAAACAAGCCTTGATCTTAAAGGACTTGAGATTCGCGACCTCCCTGATGAACTATTTGAACTTACTCAATTAACCGAGCTCAATCTTGACGAAAACAACCTTGTTGTTATCCCTGATGAGATAGAAAAGCTTATAAACCTTACCGATCTCAGCATTAGTGAAAATGATTTGATGGAACTCAGTCCAGGTATTGGAAATCTCATCAATCTTGAAAACCTATATCTCGGCTACAATGGTCTCACTGACCTTCCTCCGGAGATTGGAAACTTAAAAAATCTTAAGATGTTAAACATTGCCAAAAACAGTCTTATGGAACTCCCTCAAGAGATCGGTGGTCTTGAGAAGCTTGAAAAATTAAGTGTTCATGACAATGTATTGCCAGAACTCCCTAAAGAGATTGGTCTTCTTAAAAAATTGAGAAAAATTTATCTCGATAATAACTCATTAAAAAGTCTTCCGACTGAGATGGGTGGAATGGAAAGCCTGAAAGAGCTCATCGCATCGGGCAATTTTTTCACCGCAATCCCTGCAGAACTCGGTAAACTCACACACCTTGAAGAGATCGTTCTCGACATGAATGATATTACAGAGCTTCCCATTGAACTAAATGACATTACCGATATTAAATGTATTTCGGTTGTAAATAACCCTGTCTCAATTATTCCTGATGTACTCAGAGAGCATCCTGGACTCATTATAGACAAATAGACTTTAACAAAATTATATATGCCAGTAGCTTGTAAATCCCTTACAAGCTACTGGCTTTTTTTATAGGGTATTTTTATTATACTAATAACGAAGACACACATTACAAAGGAACCGACATGAAGATTGAAGGATCAAAGATATTAATCACTGGTGGGAGTTCCGGCATTGGAAAAGCTACTGCACAACTCCTTATTGAGAAAGGCGCTACCGTCGTCATTACCGGACGTGACACCGATAAACTCACTACAGTCGCTCAAGAAATTGGTGCACACCCCCTCCACTTTGACATTTCTCAAGGTGAGACTATTGTTGCGAAAAGTGCAGAGGCGATAGCACTTCTCGGCGGCATTGATGTACTCATCAATAATGCAGGTATTGGGGAATTTGGTCTCCTCGAAGAGGTTACCCTCGACCAATTTGAACGCGTCTTTTCTACTAATGTTTTTGGATTAGCTATGCTCACACAAGCTATACTCCCTCATTTAAAAGCAGCCGGTAAAGGCTCGATTGTCAATATCGCATCATCTGCAGCAACTAAGGGCTTCGCCTACGGCACTGTCTACTCTGCTTCAAAATTTGCACTCCGAGCAATGACCCAATGCTGGCAAGCAGAGCTTAGAAAAGAGAATATCAGAGTTATCGGCATTAACCCAAGTGAAGTTCCCACAGCATTTAATAAAACCGATCGAGTTGAACGACCAGAGGAATTAAATAAGCTTTCAGTAATGGAAATTGCAGAACCTATTGTCAGCGCCCTCGAAATGGATGACCGTGGTTTTATTCCTGAACTTTCAGTCTGGGCAACAAACCCTTTTTAAAGTCACTCATTAAGAGTGAACAGATTCATCTGTTCACTCACCCCTTTTAGGTCAAAAAGGCCCACTTCACGAACAGCAACCCTACCTTTCAACCCTTTAACCACTGCCTCACTAAATAGAAGTGATGGATTTGGCTCCTTACATTGCGATTCAATACGAGCTGCAACATTCACCGGTGACCCTATCACGGTAAATTCTAAGCGATCAGTGCTCCCTATATATCCAGCGATCACCTCACCACAATGAACTCCAATGCCATTATACAGTTTTGGATGCCCTTTCTTTGATCGTATATGATTGAAGAGCTTGAGTTGAGTACTCATCTCGGCTGCCGCTTGTACCGCATCGTACTCTGACCCCTCACTGCTTTCAGTCAATCCAAATACAGCAAGAATCGCATCCCCAATAAATTTATCTACAATACCATTATGAATCTTAATCACCTCTACCATACGGCTAAAATATTCATTGAGCATTGCTGTCAGTTTTTCTGGTTCAGTCTCTTCTGAAAGTTTTGTAAAGCCCCTGATGTCCACCACTAAAATGGTGAGTTTTTTCTTTGTGCCACCCATGGTTAAAACATCACCATCATTACTATAATTCTTAATAAACTCCTCTGCAACATGAGGAGAAACAAATCGACCAAAAGCATCTTTAATCCTCTCACGCTGTCTGAGCCCTTTGGCCATATCATGGATTCCAGCTGCAACCTTACCGAGTTCATCGGGGCGACTCGCTTCTAGAGCTACTTCAAAATTTCCATCACCAATTTTTTGTACCTCATCGACAATGATTTGTGTGTCCTCTGAAAGTCCTTTACCATAGTACCATGCCACAATGAGTGCCATGGTAGCATAAAACCCGATCAGATACCCTATCTCATAAGCTACATTCATTGCAATAACATCTTCCATCACATAACGAGTTATGAGTATTAATATACCGAGAAGAGGGAGGGTCGTAAACAGAACAAAACCCTGCATTATACGCCGAGTAAATCGCTCAGGGAATTGGCGAAACCCACCGATTGATCTATTTATACTTCGCACCTGACGTTCTAATAAAACTCGTTCCCACTGCGCTAATATTCCCGACCCTAATATCCAATACCCACTGAGCATTTTGAGATGACTCCCAAAGGGGAAGTCAGCATAACGATAATGATGAATCACTACAGCAATCACTCCAGAAACAGCCCAAAGTGCAATAGCGCTATAATACCCAACTCGTGGTGCAGCATCAAGCGGTTGTTTATCTATAACATACCGAAAAATAAACTCACGTATACCAATTTGAAAAAGTGCTAACGCAGCAATATTTTGAACAATCTGATACACAGGAACACTATCGATAAACTGGCACACCATTTTGGCATAGACCGCCAAAAATAGGGCCGTAATTAATGAAGCTCCATGAATCAAAAAACGTGTTTTTGGGTTAATTACTGACATACATCACAAGGTTAAACTTTACGATTAGTATACCACAGTTTATGTGAGTGTGCAATTAAGTAAGCAATTCAACTAGAGAAAGGTTACAACCTCATTGATACTTCGTCGAATAGGTCCCGGCTTGGGGCTCCAGCCCTCTTCGGGATATCCCATAGGGGTCACAGCATAGACCACCTCATTTTCGGCGAGATTAAGAGCATTATAAAGGGTAGCAGTGTCAAAGGCTGCAATCCAACACGTCCCCACACCTTCATATTCTGCAGCCAGAATCATGTGATCCATAACAATCGTTACATCAGTTTCAACAGCATTATAACCATCACCACGCCGCCATGCAACATCTTTATCCCCGACAACAACAACTATTTGGGGCGCACGCTTAAACCAATCCCGATGATAACACTCTCGTACTTCGTGGAGCATATCTTCACTTTCAACAACAATTGCACGCCAAGGCTGACGATTAGCCGCTGTTGGCGCTACAATCCCAGCACTAATAATCCGCTCCATTACTTCTTGGGGAACGGGCTTATCAGGTCTATAACTCCGAATACTGCGTCTTTGAGAAATAAGCGTGTAAAAATCCATTGTAGGGTTACCTTACTGAAAGTCTATTCGTTTAACTGGTAAAATAACAAAGATAGGCTGCTATGCGTAATCCTTTACCTCAAATAATTATTCTCATCTCCTTCATACTCCCACTTGGCTGTACAACTATGATTCCCGAACCCAACCAGGGTGTTACTGCAACTGTTGAATTTTTAGCGGTAGGCCAAGGAAGTGCGACCCTTATAACACTCGATAGTATAGCAGTACTCATAGACGCTGGCCCTGATAGTAGTTCACTCTATCAACTCCTCAATGAACGCAACATTTCATCACTCAATGCAGTAATACTCACTCATAACGACCGTGACCATTTCGGTGGCCTCTTTGATATTCTACCTCATATCACAATCGATCACCTGTACCTCCCCCAAAATGCCCACTCCAAATATCACTGGGACTCTCTTACGACACTCATTAAACACATTAGAGCAGACACTCTTACCCGTGGTGATGTTATTGACGAATTGAATCCCTTGAGCGCCTCCGTCTTATGGCCCACTCTCACTCACACTCTTCCAGGAAACAGTAGCTCTACCGTACTCCACCTCTCCCTTGGTGCTCACTCAATCCTCCTTACCGGTGATCTCGAAGAATCTGAAGAAAAAGAACTGTTAGCCCTCACTCCGGACCTCAATGTGGACCTATTACAAGTGGGTCATCATGGTTCAGCAACGAGCACTTCACTCCCTTTTATTGCAACACTCCTCCCTAGTTATGCGGTTATACCCGTAGGGAAAAATAATTCCTATGGACATCCCCATCAAAGCACCCTTGATCATCTTAATATGTATGTAACTGACTCACTTTATCGGACCGACCATGACTCAACAGTAGTCGTCACTCTAAATGGACAAAGCCTCTCAATTACCACCCATCACTAATTACTCTTCCCCCCAATAAGTTCCCACTTCGGACTACAGTCTTCTTCCCTCTATTGCTATCTTTCCTCATATGAATGATACCCCCACTTCCCCACTTGCCGAGCGCATGCGCCCCACTACTCTCGATGAGTTATTAGGGCAGACTCGTATAATCGGTGAAGGTTCAATGCTCAAACGAGCTCTTGAAGGCGGCTCTGTCCCCTCTATGATTTTTTGGGGGCCTCCTGGATGCGGCAAAACATCTTTAGCACATGTAATAAGACATCAGACAGACCATGCTTTTATTGCACTTTCTGCAGTCCATTCCGGTAAAAAAGAGGTCCGCGAGGCAATTCTTGAAGCTGAAAAACGCACCGCGTTTAATAAACAGAAAACCATTCTCTTTATTGATGAGATTCACCGTTTTAATAAAGCACAACAGGATTCACTCCTCCATGCATCAGAAACGGGCGCGGTTACTCTTATAGGGGCAACCACAGAGAACCCCTCATTTGAAGTCAACAATGCACTACTCTCACGGTGCCAACTCATCCTTTTTGCTCCGCTTGGTGAAAAAGAACTCCTTAACCTCATAGACCAAGCCCTTAATGACGACCCACGAGGCTTATGTTCAGGAAAAACCATTGAAAAAGAGGCAGCACTATCACTTATCAGCCAAGCAGATGGTGACGCTCGCTACCTCCTTAATCAACTCGAGTGGATTGCCGAACACAGCACCGGTGACACTATATCATCTGAAACACTGAAAGAGGTTCAAATTGAGAACCCACTTCGTTATGATAAAAAAGATGAGAATCACTACAATTTTATCTCGGTTTTTCAGAAATCAATACGGGGAAGTGATGTAGATGCTGCGCTCTATTGGCTCCACCGCATGATTCAATCTGGTGAGGACCCACGCTATCTCTTACGTCGGCTCATGCGTATCGCCATTGAGGACATTGGAAATGCTGACCCACAAGCAATACAACTTGCAACATCTTGCCAGCAAGCGTATGATTTTTTAGGTATCCCTGAAGGACTCATGGCACTTGACCAACTCACTATTTATCTAGCAACTGCCCCAAAAAGCAACAAAGTTGAGATAGCAGAGATAAAAGCCAATGCCCTTGTAAAAGAGTTCGGCAACCTCCCTGTCCCCAAAGCATTCAGAAATGCAGTAAATAAAACAGGCAAGAAATTGGGGTATGGCGATGGCTATAAATATGATCACGATTTTCCCCACTCCTATGCAGGGCAAAACCACCTCCCACAAAAACTTGTCGGTACAACCATTTATGAGCCAACCCCACATGGGTTTGAAAAAACCATCGGCCAAAGAATGGAATATTGGCGCAAAAGCAGAGAATCTAAATAAAAGGGTAATCTTACCCTAAGCCTCATCACTTTGCACCGGCAAAATCCCCCTATTTCTCGCCTAAAAACCGCAATTAAACTATATTTTGACCACACTCATTAAGCGGTTGGTTCCCACTCATTATGTCTCAGAATTCGGAAAAAGGCTCAACTTCAAAAAAACTTATTAGGGGTATCACCCGAGAACTGGTAATTCCCATTGTTCTTGCACTGATAGTGATCCAATTTGTTATACAAGCATTTAGAATTCCTACAGGATCTATGGAAAACCACCTTCTTGTCGGTGACTTTCTGTTAGGGATCAAATTCGTCTATGGAATAGACCTCCCCTTTAGTGATGCTCGTATTGCAATCTCTGAACCAGACCAAGGTGACGTCGTTATTTTTCGCTACCCTGGTGACCCAATAGTTCCCGATTACGATAATGACCGGTATAGCTTTATTGCAGACCTCCTTATGTTTGGTAAATATTACTACGATCACAAAGCCCCAGAAGGGTCTCCAAGTCTTATTCACTCTCCAGAAAGCCCCAAGGATTTTATTAAACGGTGTATTGCCGTTGGTGGGCAAACGATTCAAATTATTGACAAACGAGTATTTGTTGATGGAAAAGAGTTTGCCCTTCCTAAAAAGGGAAAGTTTAGGGAGACAGACAACTATCCACTGAGAGATAATTTTGGACCATACACACTCCCCAAGGCAGGAGATCATTTTAAACTTGACACTCTCAGCCTTAAAGAACTGTATAATATTAAATCAGTGATTGCCCAAGAAAACCCCAGTAGCACTGTAGAGCTCCAACTCTCACTTGCGCAACATGACCAAGCATTGGATAACTACACCTTTGAAAATTTTATATTTCCTTCTGGAATCTCAAACTTTCATTCCCTCTATATTGCACACATCCGCGAAAAAGATATGGTGTGGAAATCATCAAGTTCCTTTTCAAATAAAGAGAATATTAATATCTCGTTTAACTTTTTCAAAGAGTATGCTCGAACGGGCTTTATTCTTCGGCCTATGCAAAATAGTATTGGCACTTTTACCCGCACCGTTTCGTACACCTATTTTGAACCACAACTCCTTAATAGCCTTGAAGCAAATGTCACTTCTATAAATACCAATGATTCTGCAGCTCACCTCGCTCTTAACTACCATCTTACTGTTGATGGCACCCCAATCTCTGGATATACTACTCAAGAGAACACCTTTTTTATGATGGGTGACAATCGACACAACTCTGATGATAGTAGATTTTGGGGCGTTGTAAGCAATCGAAATATTAAAGCAAAAGCATTTATCACCTACTTCTCATTTGACGATCCACCAGAAAGCTCGGAAGAGTTTAATCGATATGATGATTTCCAAATAGTTAACCCCTTTACTTGGTTTAAAATACCTGCTAAAATTCGCTGGTCACGTATCGGTAAATTAATTCACCCGGTTAAGTAGCCCCCAGTATGAAACAAACACACATCATTCTTCTCCTTGCTGTACTTATATTATTGGTTGCCTGTGCCCATGTTGTCCCTCTCACTGGGGGAGAGCCTGACAAGCAGAAACCTTACATTACTGGTATATATCCCAAAAGTCAAAGCACTCAAGTGCCTCGCGAATTGCAGGCCGTATTTCAATTTAGTGAATGGATTAATGACCGCCCAAATGATTTTAAAAAGGCAGTAACCATTTCTCCACCGCTTAATAAACTGCTCAAGTTCAACGTTGATGGCGACCGGCTTATGATCACCTCTAATGCAACGCTCGATTCAAATACTACCTATAACCTCGTTCTATCAACTGAAGTGCAAGATCTAAATGGCAACCAATTGATCTCTCCCTTCAATCTCACCTTTTCTACAGGTGATACCATAGACACTCTTGAACTTGCTGGTTCAGTACAATACCCTATTGGGTCTCGCGGAAAAATGAGTTCCGTTAAGATTGGCCTCTATCCTACAGGAGAGAACCGTTCATCCTTTGGATACCTCACTGAGTTTGCTGACTCAAATGGAGTCGTCGCACCAAATCCTAACTTTTTCGAAGAAAAACCCCTCTATATCACCGGCAGTGACTCATCGGGTCTTTTTCTTTTTAAAGGCCTCAAAAAAGGGAGCTATGAACTCATCGCCTTTGAGGATAAAAATAACAACGCAAAAGTAAATCTTCCGTCTGAGAAAGTAGCTCTCGCAAGTGGACCACTGATAATTGGAGACACTACAAAACCTGCGCTCACATTAATAAGTCAAGATACCAATAAACTCAAACTCACCGGTATAGAAATAGAGTACCCCAATCGACTTGTTGTTAATTTTAATAAGGCACCTTTTAAAGATAGCGCCCTCATCAATACCAACTATCTCATAATGTCTCTCGATTCGAGCAGAACCTACCCAATACAGTCTGTGTATCTTCAGCCAAATTCTAATTATCCCGTACTCACTATTGACTCGCTCGCAGCAGATTCGTCATATGTTATAATTTGTACAAACCTACAAGACTCCCTTTCACACCCTCTCGACTCTGCACGTCGTTTTACTCAATTTACCTGGCGACCTCTTATTGACACCCTGCCACCACGTGTGGTGACCACACAGCCAAAAGCGCGAGCCAAGGACATCACGCTCGATACAGCAATTACGCTCTTTTATAATAAGCCCGTAACCCCTGATGATTTTACCTATCAACTGGTTGCCGCTGAAGACACTCTTCCCTATACTGTTGAACAACATGACCCTCTCACTATTACAATCACACCACATAAAGAGCTTCCCAATAATTCAGAAGCGGTTGTTTCATACCTTACCTCAGACACACTTATTATTGAAGGTGACTCAACTCAGCCTAACGACACAACCATTACTCAACGCGCAAACACCATTCTATCATTCAATACCTATGAGGTAATAAAAATATCCCAGTTTTCAGGTACCATTCCAGGCAACTATTTTACCCCATCCCAAAAGGGCTCAGCCCAAGCAATCATTACCATACAAAACCAGATGACGAAGAATATTTACTCAACCCAATCTATCGACGGCACCTTCACATACAACTCAATTCCAGAAGGCCCATACTTTTTAGAGTACTATATTGATACCAATAAAAATTCGCGATGGGATGCTGGCTCTATTTATCCTTTGAGTTACTCAGAGCCTTATCATCGCATTAAAGATACGCTTCATATCGTACGAAGCGAACCAAATGTTCTCCAAACATTACTCACACAACTCCAAGACACAACAAGTGTTTTACCTAAGCAGGAACCATGATCACCTCTATCTCTGAATTTATTGCAATTGACCTTGAAGCTACAGGGCTCGACTACAAAAACGATACTATTATTGAAATTGCCCTTGCGCACTTTATTAATGGTGAAGTCGTTAATTCCTATAACAAGTGCATCAATCCAGGCTGCCTTATCTCAGCCTTTATTTCAAACCTTACCGGTATCACTCAAGCCGATCTTGATAACGCCCCTACTTTTGCAGCTGAAGCACAGGAAATCAGAACGTTTATTGGCGACCTTCCTGTTGTAGCCCATAATTCATACTACGATACAACCATGCTTAACACCTGCCTCGAAAAGGTATCTGTTCACCTCGTTGAAACCAACCCTGTGTATGACTCTCTTCTTGCCGCGCGAATTGCATGGCCCCATATGGTAAACCATAGACTCGGTACTGTGATACAAGAACTCAACATAGATGTCCCTGCTTCACATAGAGCACTTCCCGATGCAATAGCTTCAGGACAGGTATTTATACAGGCTCAGGAAATTTTTACCACGTACTCTGAAGTAACTCTACATCAAATGAGCCAAATATGTAGCAGTATACAACAGCCAGCAAACAAGTCGTGGAGTCAACTATTTAATACATCTTCTGAGGCCCAAGTATCTTCTACCGTAATCGGAGATCCGGCAACTCATGCTCCTCTTACCCCCGAAATTTGTGAGAAACTCAAGAATTCTCCCCTTATCTCTGCCGCAACACACCCCCTTAGAGATAAAGTCGACATTTCCCTCAAAGGAACTGAAGTACTCATTGCACAAAATGATCCTCTGTATCCCAAATGTCACTCATATCTTGTGCCTATTTTTGAACGCATTGCTCATTCAGAAGATCGTGTTGTCATTTCTACCAGTAAATCGAGTCGCAGTGAACTTATCGACCTTATTAAAAAATTAGAAGATGAGATAAAGCAACCACTCCCTTATTCTATTTTACAATCCCGCGATCAATATCTCTGTTTACAAAAGTTTGCCAATTGTCTTAAAGACCCAGATGTACTTCTTTCTGAAAATGAGAAACTTACTTTCCTCACTCTAATACCTTGGGCTCATACCACTGTTACTGGCGACATTACTCGTCACAAGGGGTTTAATCTCAGCCGCAATAGACAACTCTGGTACAAACTCTCTGGCGCAGGAAGTAGTTGTAGTGGTTCTGACTGCATATCTACTTACAACTGCTTTGCTCATAGAGCACGTAAACAAGCCGAGAGTGCTCAACTTATAATCGTTGACCATCATGGCTTCTTTACTGACATGCAACTTGATTTTAGCTTTATTCCCCCGTATGACGCCATACTCTTTGACGACTCTGGTGATCTGCAATCAGTAGGATACTCATACCTCAACAAATCCATTTGGTACTTTAAACTCAAGAATATAATCCAGACGTTTTCGAGTCACTACGAACCTGATGTCGGGCTTTATGGACTTCTAAAGAAACACAGTTCATTAGAGCTACTCCCTGAGATTGAAGATCTCCGTGAATTGGTTAAAGGTTGTGAAAAAAGTCTCCATAGACTATTCATGAAACTGGGTAAAAATATTCACAAGAAAAACAGTGAGAAGCGTTCAAAAATATCATTTACACAATCAATTGGGCTTGAATTTAATGCAAGCCCTGACAAATTGAATAAAGCATTTGATGCCTGCCTCACTGCACTTGACTCTATTCCTGCTCAACTTTCAGAAAATGATCACCTCTTTTTAATAAAAGAGATTAATGAATTCAAAACGTCACTCTCTGATTTTTATCGCGACATTCAATTCGTCTTTACATCAGAAAACGAGAATTTCTGTTTTTGGACCGAAGAGTTTAATAACCCTCATAAGATACGCATGAATGCAACAGCAATTGATCCAGAGCTCCTTATGCCACCTAAGTTTTATCAGATGGTTCGCTCTGCGCTTTTTATATCAAATGAACAAACCGTTATGGGTAAAACAAGTTATATTAGAACACTTTTCTCTATTGAAAATTCTAAAAAACACATTCGCCAATTCGTACTCAATCGTGAAAAGCCTCTTGGTGAAACACTTCCCATTATCATTGGCACTGATACTCATAAAATGCCTTCCCCACAAAAAATGTCGACCATAATTAGTACCCTTCAAAAGGTGATGCACAGCTCAACAGGAAAAATTGTGGTAATTTTTCAAAACCCATACTTCTTGCGCCAAGCCAGTAAGGTTCTTGCAAATGAAGCAAAACAGGGAAGCTGTAAGCTCTATGCACAAGATATCGATAGTGGACTAGATAATCTTATCCCTCTGTTCATCAATGCACCTCATTCAATGCTCTTAACCACATCGATTTTCCCAAATTTATCTGGTCTCGGGGCAGAGGAACCCCTTACGGTAATCTATACACAACTTCCCTTCCCTGACACCCAGCATCCTGCATTAAAAGCAACAAGTGAACTTCTCGAAACTCGTTCTATAAATCCATTTACAGAATCTTTGGTACCTCAAGCAGCTATTGCTCTCGAGAAAAGTCTTAACAATCTTGCACAGCTGAATACCCCTCCCAAAGTAGTATTTCTTGATAGTCGTGCAGCAGCGGAGAAGTACTCTACTGTCTTTACTAATATTTGGAATAAAAAACACACCCTCTATACTGATGGCGAAGCACTTCTTGCCGCAATAGAGGAGAAATAGGAGTTACTCCCATGAAGAACAACATTCTCCACTCCGTTACCTTTGCAAAAAGAGTAGTATTAGGGTCACTCCTTATCCTCTCTTTAGATCTTCTCATAGGGTGTTACTCTTTTTCAAATTCAACGCTTCCCAGTAGCATCAAAACCATAACTATTTTCCCAACTGAGAATCAAACAATGCAGGCGGTACTTGGTGATAAACTTACCGAACGCATCAAACAGGTATTTACTGCTAACGCTCGAGAAGTAAGACAGGTCAGTAGTTCTCCCCATAGTGAGTTCTATATTACACTCAAAAAATATGAGAATGAACCTCTTAACTTTTCTGCAGATGCAACCATTGAGAGTTATCAAGTACGCATTGTTGTTGATGTGCTTTTTAAGGACTTAACCAGTGATGAAATACTATACGAAGGAAGTGACATCGAGGGACTTGGCGCCTACAACACTTCAGATGAAGATGAAATATCCCATGGTCAACAACGAGCACTCGAAGACATTGAGCTCATTATCATAAACAATTCACTGTCAGCCTGGTAACCTCTACAATACTAAGGATTTCTAATGGCTCTTCGCTTTACAAAAATGCATGGTTGCGGAAATGATTATGTCTACATCAACTGTTTTACTGAACAGGTAAGTAACCCAAGCGCTCTTGCACAACAAGTTTCAAATCGCAATTTTGGTATTGGCTCTGATGGACTGATTCTCATTAAACCCTTCGAAGGTGCTGATGCTGAAATGGTCATGTATAATGTTGATGGTTCCCTATCTGAAATGTGTGGCAATGGCCTCCGATGCGTTGCGAAATATGTCTATGACCATGGCATAGCCTCCAAAGAACAACTCACCCTTATGACTGGTGATGGATTGAAAAATGCCACTATTGCAGCAACAGAGCATGGCGTAGCGACTAACATTACTATTGATATGGGAGTACCAACACTCAATGGCGCTTCTATACCTACAACCTGGAACAGCCCCACTGTTGTCAATCAAGTCATTACAGCCGGAGACCGAGAGTTCACAGTAACCTGTGTAAGTATGGGCAATCCACACTGTGTAATCTATGTTAATGACGTACAAAATTTCCCTATTGAAATCTATGGCCCATTACTAGAAAGTGCATCGTATTTCCCCAACAAAATTAATGTCGAATTTGTTGAAATTATTTCTGCTACTGAAGTAATTCAACGTACATGGGAACGTGGCTGTGGAGAAACCCTCGCCTGCGGTACTGGCGCTTCTGCAGTGTGTGTTGCAGGTGTGTTAACTGGGAAGACAGAAGCAGACTTACTCATTCATCTTACGGGAGGTGATCTCCAACTCTCCTATACCACTAATGAAACGGTCATAATGACGGGCCCCGCAGTTGAAGTTTTTACGGGAACACTTTAACTTTCTGATGGGCTTTTCATCCTTAAAATCACCAACTCCTGCATTGTGAATCATTAATCGTTCCTCTTTTCTGATCAAATCGACCTTTTAAAATTCGCTATTTTTGATCTAAATCAAGAAAAGTGCTACTTTTAGATTGCTAAACTGTATAAAAGCAAAATATAGCTTGAGACAGCATCTCAATTTATCTACTTTGAGACTAATTCTCAGTCGCAAGGTTAGCATATGAAATTAAATGATCTCGAAATCGGTAAACAAGCAACTATTACCGAAATCACTGCCACAGATGAACTTCGTCATAGATTGTTCTCTTTTGGCATTAGACCAGGTAACACCGTAGAAATGAAAAATGTTAGTTTTAACCACGCAAACCTTCAAGTAATGATACAATCATCACTCACTAACTTACGAGCAGAAGAGGCCGTTATGGTCATCATAGAGGAGCTCAAATGAAACAGATTCGCATAGCACTAGTTGGCCAGCCTAACGTTGGTAAAACACTTCTTATTAACTCTGTTAGTGGTTCTAAACTGAAAGTGGGTAATTTTGCAGGGGTCACTGTTGAGAAAAAAGAGATCTCATTCGAATATGAAGGGCACGAAATTATTATTACTGACCTTCCCGGCACCTATTCTCTCAATGACTATACTCTTGAAGAGCGTGTAACAAAAACCTACCTCCTCAATGATAGGTATGATATGATTCTCAATGTTCTCGATTCCACAAATCTTGAACGTAACCTCTATCTCACTACAGAACTATTAGAGCTCGATGCCAAAATGGTGTGCGCCCTTAATATGAGTGATGAAGCAAAAAAAGAGAACATTCATATTGACGCCTCTCAGTTGAGTACCATTCTAGGCATACCTTGTCATAAAGTATCAGCAGCTACAAAAGAAGGTATTGAACTTCTCATAAAAGAGATCGTATCAACATATACTGCTGAGAAAAAAGCGATGAAGGTAACCTATAGCGAAGCTATAGAGGAACAGTTAGAAACAATCCAATCGTTTTTGGAATCAAAAAACACACAACTCCTTTCGGGAGGCTTTAATGTGTCCCACCGAAGAGCAGCAGTCCTTCTCTTACAAGAAGACGCTGCGTTTTATAAAGTGATTCATGAACATCCTATATGGATTGAACTTTCTGATGTTTTAAAAAAATGTTTAAAACAAACCTACGATTTTCATGACACAAAAGATATGCTCGAAATTTTTCATGAAGAACGCTATGCTTTTGCAAAGGGCGCTACCCTTGAGACTGTTAAAGTTGACGCAAAAATAGGAACGACTATAACTGAAAAGATTGACTCACTTTTAATTCACAAAGTGTTTGGTCTGTTTATTTTCCTAGGCTTTATGTACGGCCTTTTTGAAATCACCTTTACCCTTGGCGCAGTTCCAATGGACTACATCGATGCCCTCTTCAGTTGGTTTGGTGACACTATCGGTGGAGTCATTACCAATGATGCAGTGAGATCCCTCATTGTAGATGGTATCATTGCTGGTGTTGGTGCCGTTGTAATGTTCTTACCCAACATCATTATCCTTTTTATCGGTATTGCTCTTTTAGAAAATACCGGGTATATGTCTCGTGTAGCATTTTTGCTTGATGGTCTATTCCATAAATTTGGCCTTCATGGTAAGAGCTTTATCCCCCTTGTTGCTGGGTTTGGTTGTTCAGTACCTGCCTACATGTCAGCACGTATATTAAAGAATGAAAAAGACCGCATCATTACCATGTTTATCATTGGATTCATGAGCTGCGGTGCGAAACTCCCCATTTTTGTGGTATTCTGTGGAGCATTTTTCCCACAGGCACCAGGGCTTGCGCTCTTCCTCGTATACATATTAGGTATTCTCATTGGTCTTATTTCGGCAAAGATTTTAAAAATAACAGCCTTTAAAGGTCAGGATGAACCATTTGTAATGGAAATGCCTAAATACAGAGCCCCATCCCTACGCCTTATGTGGAATATGGTTTCTGCAAAATCGTTTTCATATTTAAAAAAAGCTGGTACCTATATTCTAGCCGCTTCTATGATAATTTGGTTTGCAAGTAATTATCCTAAAAATTTAGATCTCATCGCACAAGCTCATTCAGTTGAAATAGCTATATCTGAAGATTATGCAAAACAGATCGTACTCTCTGCAGAGTTGATACATCAACAAGGTATAGCTGATACTGCTATTACTCAAGAGCACACAATCAAAGAAATTGAGGCAGCAACTAAAGAACTAGAAGCTACACGTGATGGATTAATTGCCGAGAACAATTACACCCTACAAAAATCTCAATTAGAAAAAAGTGCACTGGGAATTATTGGAAAGGCAACTAATTGGTTTTTTGAACCTCTCGGATTTGATTGGAGGCAGACCGTTGCTCTTGAGATGGGGCTCCTTGCAAAAGAAGTAGCAATTTCAACACTAGGAATTCTGTACGCATTAGGCGATGACGTTGATGCAGAGAACGAATCACTGCCAACCGTGCTCAAAAAAGAAGTACCAATGAATTCAGCAGTAGCATTTATGCTTTTTAGCTTGCTATACCTTCCTTGCCTCGCAGCAGTATCAGTATTTAAGAAAGAAGCTGGTGGATTTAAATATGTAGCATATCTATTCCTATTTACGACAGCAGTAGCATGGATTGTTGGATTTATAGGATACCATGTCACAAACATTTTTATATAACATACCAATTACAAGGCGGGCTCTTCTGAGCCCTTTTTAATACACGCCCTTTGAGACTAAGACTCAATTTTATGGAGACACTATGCAACGATATAGACAAATAGGCCTACGCGCGTTTTTTAACACCATGAATGAATACCGTACTCCCTTACCCAAACATCCAATAAAAAAAAGTCAAAATATAGACAGAGGATATACCGATGGACAATAAGCCTTGGACACTAATAGTATTCTGCTTAACCACATTTACAGCATCCCTTTTAGCACAAAATAAACCCTTTTCTGCATCAGTAGAACTCATACGTGACTTCGCTCTAACCGCGGATGAACAGCCCATTGAAAACACAATTGCTATTGAAACAGACAGAGCTTCTGTTACCTTCGGTATAGAAAATATATACTACGGATCTGCATCAACACCTTCGGCAACATCTGATGAGATTAACCTTTATGCCGGTATAGCATTGGGAGAGCATATCACAACTACACTTTTACAAAGGCTTTTCCTAGAAGACACCGGAGAACTCAATACAAATCTCAGTGGTGGTGGGATCGTGAGTCTTGGGTTTGAATCATTTATCAATATCACTGACGATAATGAATTCACGGTGACCTATACAGACCCTACATGGGAATACTTAAATACCCTCCTTTTAGAATACCCACTTTATGAGTCAGGCGCTCTGAGTGCAGGTTTAGGTGTCGAAAATGAACTCATTCTTGCAAAGGATAGTGATGCTGTAAATGGAACTCTCTTCTTTGTGAGCGTAGGATATGAATCGGTTGCACTGACCGGTGGATACATTATAGAGGCCGCACCTGAAGTTGCCCACTCCTTAGAATTTGGATTAACTTTTGAATTATAAATAACAGAAGAAAAGTGTCATTGACTCCCCACCTTTTTCAAGACACTCCCTCATCCTACACCAATAAGAGGCATATCATGTTTAACAGTAAAATTATTGCAACAAAAGAGACCATTGGATCAATCTGCTTTGAATCAGAGTGGGCAACACTTTCATGTGGCCGTACAACACTTCGATTTACCGAAGTAGAGTTTAAGTACCTTTCGACACTCGCTGCAGATACACTTACGAACATTAGCTGTGAGAGTCACACTGAATCTCTTATGAGTAAAAAAGAAGGGTTTGGCAAAATACTTCGGTTCAGTGATCGGTGGTATAAATTTATTTTTCTCAATACCAGTATCATGCTCACAAAAGAGAAAGCACTTCTCCTTTGTGAGATGATTCTTGATGGATGGAATACCTTAAACCCAGATGCTCCATTATACAAAACCCCTAGTAGTTCCCCTCTTGATGATGATATTATTGAGTTGATTGAGTTAATAGAAAATCAATGGGGAGGTTCATTAACATAACCCTACTTTTATGCTCAATTTCCCCTAAAAACAATAATTTTACAAGTCGATACTCATGGTTAGGTTTCTCCTTTTTATTGATCCATATCAACTACAGATTGAGGCGAAAATAGTATCTTTGTGGCCAAGGTACAAAACCTTATATACCATGCAGACACACATTCAAGAAGAGAACCACACCTATGAATAAAACTAAAAACAGATGGCTCATTGCCCTCTCAGCAGTTGGAATACACATATCAATTGGATCAGTATACGCCTATAGTGTAATGGTACTTCCCTTAAACCAACTCAATGGGTGGTCTAAAGCAGACATCAGTACTGCCTTTAGTATCGCAATTCTGTTTCTTGGACTCTCTGCAGCATTTCTTGGAAGTTTTGTTGAAAAGAAAGGTCCTCGTATTTCGGGAATGGTGGCCGGCGCCTGTTATGCCCTCGGTACTGCTGGAGCAGGACTTGGAATTTACCTCAACTCACTTCCTCTCTTTATTGCAGCCTATGGAGCACTCGGTGGC
The DNA here is from genome assembly GCA_051532055.1 of Fibrobacterales bacterium. GTDB lineage: Bacteria > Fibrobacterota > Fibrobacteria > Fibrobacterales > JAOPTW01 > JAOPTW01. Next base: position 84,343 of record JAOPTX010000023.1, read on the forward strand.
ATCGGACTTGGCTTAGGCTACATCACACCCGTTTCAACCCTTGTAAAATGGTTTCCCGATCGTCGTGGACTTGCAACAGGCATGGCCATCATGGGCTTTGGTTTTGCTGCTATGATTTTTGGTCCCCTTATGACTTACCTTTTTTCAAGCATTGGTATTCCATCAACTTTCTGGGTTCTTGCTGTTGTATATGGCGTTGTCATTATTGCCTCTGCTCAATACATAGCGCCTCCACCCAAAGGATGGACACCTGAAGGATTTGATCCAGATAATACAACCTCTTCAAAAATTACTAAAAAAGATCTTGCCCAATTGACCGCTCCTGAATCTCTTAAGACGAGACGGTTCTACTACATGTGGATTATGCTTTTCATCAACATCACTTGTGGCATTGCTCTTATCTCGGTAGCATCACCAATGGCGCAAGACAGCATTGGTATGACCGCAATGCAAGCAGCATCAATGGTTGGCCTCATGGGCCTCTTTAATGGGCTTGGTCGTATCGGCTGGGCAACACTCTCTGACAAAATTGGCCGCCCCTACACCTACACTACTTTTTTCCTCATACAGATTGCAGCCTTCTTAGTGCTGCCTTATGCAACTTCAGCTCTCACGTTTCAATGCATTATCTTTTTGATCATTAGTTGCTATGGTGGTGGATTCTCATCAGTCCCTGCCTTTCTTGGCGACCTCTTTGGCACTAAACAGCTTAGCGCTATCCATGGATATATTCTCACCGCATGGGCAGCTGCTGGTCTTGCAGGTCCGACTATTGCATCAAGAGTGCGAGAGATGACAGGGAGCTATGATCAGACTCTTCAGATTTTCGTTGGATTTTTCATTGTAGCATTTGCAGTATCCATTTTAATGAAAATGAATATCAAGAAAAAAGAAAAACAGATTTTAACAACTGACAAAGAAGTGGCAGAGCTCTGCGACGTATAAATAAGGAACGAAAATTATGAGTACACAAACAACACTTCCCCCATTTAAAACTGGCGCATGGAACGATACCATTGACGTCCGTGACTTTATTCAACAGAACTACACTCCTTACGATGGGGATGCTACTTTTTTAGTTTCTCCCACTGAGTCTACGAAAAAGCTTTGGGATCAAGTTTCGGCATTATTAGGTGAAGAACAAAAGAAAGGGATACTGGATGCAGATACCTCCATTATTTCATCAATCATCTCTCACCAAGCAGGGTATATTGATCAATCTCTCGAAAAAATTGTAGGACTACAAACCGACAAACCTCTCAAGCGTTCACTTATGCCTTATGGCGGCATTCGCCTTGCAGCAGGATCACTCGAAGCCTATGGCTATAAAATCGACCCATCTGTTGAAAAAATATTCTCAACTTACCGTAAAACACATAATGAAGGAGTCTTTGAAGCGTATGATGCTGAGATGCTTGCCATTAGAAAATCAGGTATAATTACAGGACTTCCCGATGCCTATGGCCGTGGCCGTATTATTGGTGACTATCGTCGTATAGCACTCTACGGAGTTGATGCACTTATTGCAGAAAAAAAATCTGTTTCTAAAAATGAACTTTCAAAAGATTATGCCAACAGCGAATCAATACGTGAACGAGAAGAGTTTGCTGAGCAAGCTAAGGCATTAGTTGAACTCAAAGAGATGGGCACTACCTATGGTTTTGATATTGGGCGCCCTGCAGAGAATGCAATTGAAGCAGTTCAGTGGACTTATTTAGGCTATCTTGCAGCAATTAAAGAACAAAATGGTGCGGCTATGTCTATAGGCCGTGTCTCAACCTTTTTCGATATCTATTTTAAACGAGACATTGAAGCAGGGCTCTTAACTGAAGATGATGCACAAGAGATTGTCGATCACTTTGTAATGAAACTTCGTATTGTTAAATTCCTCAGACCTCCAGCATATAACGAACTCTTCTCCGGTGACCCAACATGGGTTACTGAAGCAATTGGAGGAGTAAGTGAAAACGGAAAACATTTAGTAACCAAGACAAGTTACCGAATCCTCCACACCCTCTATAACCTTGGTCCAGCACCAGAACCCAACCTCACAGTTCTCTGGTCTCATAGCCTTCCACAACACTTCAAAGAATTTTGTGCTAAAGTATCAATTGACACAAGCTCTATTCAGTACGAAAGTGATGACCTCATGCGCCCTTACTGGGGTGATGACTATGGTATCGCATGTTGTGTATCAGCTATGCGTATCGGTAAACAAATGCAGTTTTTTGGTGCCCGTGCCAACCTTGCAAAAGCACTTCTCTATGCAATTAATGGTGGTAGAGATGAAGTCAGTGGCGCACAAGTCGGTCCTAAAATGGAACCCGTTACGAGTGACATACTTAACTTTGATGAAGTACGGGACAAGCTTGATGTGATGCTCGACTGGTTAGCTGAGACCTATATTAAAACATTGAATGTCATTCACTTTATGCACGACAAATACGCCTATGAACGCCTTCAAATGGCACTCCATCAACGTGAAGTTCTCCGTACAATGGCGACAGGCATCGCAGGTCTTTCTGTTGCAGTGGATTCACTCTCTGCTATTAAACATGCAACCGTTTCAGTTGTGAGAGACGAATCTGGTCTTGCCACTTCATTTAATATCGATGGCGAATACCCCGCTTATGGTAATAATGACGACCGTGTTGATTCTATTGCCGTTAAACTTGTTGAATCATTCATGAGTAAACTCCGATTACAAGAAACATACCGTAACTCTGAGCCAACACTCTCTGTCTTAACCATAACCTCTAATGTTGTGTATGGAAAAAAGACTGGTGACACACCTGATGGGCGCAAAAAGGGTGAACCTTTTGCTCCAGGCGCAAATCCAATGAATAACCGAGATACTAAAGGGGCACTTGCCTCCCTCATGTCTGTAGCAAAGATCCCCTACAAAGATGCACAAGATGGCATTAGTTATACCTTTTCGATTATTCCAAAGGCACTTGGTAAAGACGATACCTGTAAAGTAACTAACCTTGTTGGTCTTCTTGATGGATATTTTGCTCAAAATGGACACCACCTCAATGTAAATGTATTTGAGCGTGAACTCCTTCTTGATGCAATGAAACACCCAGAAAAATATCCACAATTAACCGTACGAGTATCCGGATACGCTGTGAACTTTGTTAAACTTAATGAAGAGCAACAGCTCGACGTAATCAACAGAACCTTTCACAATTTTTGTTAAATGGCACATACCGGTTATATACATTCAGTAGAAACTTTTGGAACACTCGATGGGCCTGGTATTCGCTATGTCCTATTTCTGCAAGGGTGTCATCTTCGATGCCTCTACTGCCACAATCCCGACAGTCAAGAAATGAAAACAGGTTCACTCCTTACTACTGAATCAGCTTTCAATGAAATAATAAAATATAAAAGTTTCTATACTAATGGCGGTGTCACCTTTACGGGTGGAGAGCCGCTCTTGCAAAGCTCTTTTATTATCGAACTCGCCACCATGCTTAAAGAAGCAGGAATTAAAACGGCACTCGACACCTCTGGGTCACTATGGGGAAATCGCGTGCGGGAAGCACTCAACGCGGTAGATCTCGTATTACTCGACTGTAAAGGATATTCTTCAGAGCACTTTACTACTATGACCGAAGTGAATAAAGGATATTACTTTTTTGAAACACTCGATCATCTCGAAGAAATTGGCAAAAAAAGCTGGGTACGATTTGTCTTGGTCCCCGGCTATACCGATGACCTAAAGGCAATAGAAGAACTTGCCCAACGTTTGATGTACTATGCCTACATTGAATATGTAGAAATCCTCCCATTCCACAACCTAGGTAAGGAGAAATGGGAACAAATTGGAAGATCTTGGCCTTTAGAAGAATGCCCACTTCCGACTCAAGAGCTTATGCAACAAGTACAAGAGATATTTATCAGTAAAGGTCTGCGACTTAAATAATAAGGCTTCCATTTATGAACATTAAAAAGCTCAATAAAATCATGGTACTTCTGAGAGTCATTGCACTCGTCATTATTTGTGTAATGATATATAACGCTCTTGATTATTTTAAATAAGATATTTACACAAAGTCCTACCAAGCCCTTGAAGCAGCTCAGAAGTCTCATTATCAAGGAGATGCTCTTGAGATTCACACCCAAGCATTATCACCCCCTTTTGAGTATTCCCAATTGAGACAGGGATACCAAAAAGTACCGACACCCCTAGGGTATCTAACTCTTTATGATAGATACCCGGCGCCCCCTCGTGTATAAGAGTCGCAAACTGAATGTTATAAATGTTTTTTAAAAAGGCACTCCCACTTAAGTAAGCCTGATCCTCAAACCCATAATGCTTTGAGCGATCAAACATCTCTTTTTCATTTTCAAAATCTCTAAAAAAACTGAATTTAAGGTCGAGTTCTCTTGTGAGTGTATTCAATAATTTTTGGGTAAAAATATCAGGATCAGATTCCACATAGAGAGAATTAATAATCCGCAACAAACCTGACTGATGTTGAATTCTTTTCTCATATCGTTCTTTTTGAATTTGACTCCAAATTGCAAGTGATGCATGCCCCGAAAGAACATCAAGTAGCTCAAGAACACTATTCTCCAACTCAGTCTCTTCAGGGACTCGAGCCTTAATGATATACCCTCCAATACTTTCATCATGAGCAAAGAGCGGCACTACAAGTGACACTATCCCATGTTCATGAACTACCTGAGGAAACTGTACACCATCTTCTAAAATAGTGAGAAGGTAGTCGAGTTCATTTTGATTTTCGGTATCAATATCATTCTTTTCAAAAAGAAGAGTCAATTTATTTGCACCATCAAAAAGATAGACCCTAGCAGTCGTAATATCGAGAAAGGTCTCTGCAACACTATTGAGTACATAAGCGATCTCTTTGATATTTCGTGTGCTATGAATTTTTTTTGAGAGATACTGTACCTTTAGATATTCATCGAGATTCTCTTTAAGCTTGCCCAGCTCTTTATCATCTTTACGCCTGAAATTGGCATTACGCCGTTCAGTAAATGGTATATCTTTCATTAGTTTATCAACTCCCCAATAAATGACGATGAGCGTTCTATCTCTTCTAATATTTCTTCTTTAAAGAATTCAAGATCAATCTCTTCTATACCTAAATTGATATCATGAGCAAAATCCCAAAATTGTTCTTCAACTTCTGGTGCCTTGTTATTACCACTACTTCCAAGTTCACATTGCTGGCAGAGGATATTGGCTAAATACACACTCGCGACAAGCTCTTTATGCATAGGCGCATACCACGGATGGTGATGATGACGCATAATTTGTGAAACAGCATCCGGGAGCTTCCATTTTTTACCGAGCCAAAAACCGATCACCCCATGATGAACACCAAAATAGCGTTGTTCTTCATCAAAAAGAAGACGTCCACTCTCTGATGCTTTTGCCAGAATCACATCAAAATCCTTGGGCATGTACTGAACCAAAACCACTTTACCAAGGTCATGAAGAAGACCACCTAAAAATGCTTCATTTGCACCTGATGGATAGAGTCGCTGTGCAATAATTTTTGCTGCCATACCAACACTTGCCGAATGCTCCCAAAAGCTTGAAAGGTCAAATGAGGTCTCTGCTTTCGCTCTTTTAAAATAATTAAGTACCGAGACACTGAGGGTCACTTCCTTAACTGACTCAAAACCCAAGATCACAATTGCCATATTGACCGTTGTCACTTCATGCTTCAATCCATAATATGCAGAGTTACACATTTTAAGAAGCTTAGCGGTGAGTACTTGGTCATCAGAAATGAGTTCACCAAGCATTTTAGCTGATGTCTTAGGATTATCAACGACTTCAATTAGTTTTGCAGCAATGGTAGGAAGTGTCGGAAGACTCAATATTGAGTTGGTCACCTTTCGTAAATGTTCCGCTTTTGCAAAGAGCTCTTGGTGTGTCGGTTCACTCATTATGCATACCCATCAAAAAAATTTCCACCCATATATTTTCGCGCTTTCTTTGACTTACTTTTATTGTTATCGGTTTTTTCACCAGTACCTTCAGGAGTATGTCGCTTTTTTCCCTCTTCATTTTTAGGATCCATAGGATCTTTCTCTTCCATCTCTTGCGCTTCCTGCATCTTCTGCTCTTCAGCATCACGTTGAGCTTTGCGCGCAGAAAGTTCATCAGCAATTTGTTTTGATGCTTCATGAGATTTTAATTCGGAAGTCATTTGTGACCGGTCAGTATTGTCTTGATTCTGCATGGGATTGAGTGGAGTACTCATGCATTAATCCTGCTGACGAGGCGGCCCCTTAATTTGATCATTGCTTTTGAATGAATTTGTGAAACACGAGATTCAGTAATGCCGAGTACTTGACCTATCTCTTTAAGAGTCAGTTCTTCGTAGTGATAGAGAGCAACAACGAGTTTCTCTTTCTCAGGCAGGGTACCAATAGTATCTTTTAAAATCCGTTTAACTTCTTGATAACCCAGTTGTTTCAATGGGTCAGCACCATCGGGGTCTTCTATGGTATCAATAACAGAAAGTGATTTGGAATCACCACCTCTATCTGGTAATGAATCTTCTAACGAGATAATTGTTGCTGGTGCAACTTCACTTAACATCCCTTCAAATTCACCCATCGATACACCAAGCTCTGCAGCTACTTCATCATCATAGGGCATCCTACCAAACTTATGCTCTAACTTCGCATAGACATTCTGTAGCTTTTTAGATTTTTGTCGAATAGATCGAGGAACCCAGTCTAGGGCACGAAGCTCATCGAGAATAGCTCCTCTAATTTTATGTGTTGCAAAGGTTTCAAATTTAAAACCAAGACTGAGATCAAAAGTTTCAACTGCCTTAATGAGCCCCACAATTCCAGAACCATAGAGGTCACCAATCTCTACTGATTTGGGTAAATTAATGGCAATCCGTTGTGCGGTATATTTTACCAACGAAGTATACTCGGCCAGCAACTTATCTTTTGCGGTCTTTTTACCTTGTTCTTTATACTCTTTCCAAAGCGCGTCTAAATCCGGCACACAGTTCCTTTAACGTTTACCTAAAGGTCAATTCCTATCTCTTCAAGTAGCTTTCTATAGTTTAATAAATACTTAATTCTATCATACAATTCACTAATTTTGTATAACTAAATCAATTAAAATGGCTTTTAGCCTTTCTTTTTGAAGTCTTCTTTTCCTTTAAATTGTCTTTGCCACTGTCGCTCTTCAGGTGTATCCTGAGTCACATGAAAGGTCATTTCACCTTCAAACCGGTCTACACTTTCGCTCTTAGCAGAATGAATCATGGATTTAACCAGCGTATCTGATATTATTAAGAAGAGTATCCAAAATACTCCACATACTACCAACGATTTAGCCAAATCAAATAGTAGATCATTCAAAGTAATCGTATCTCGAATGAAGAGAGATATCCCAAAAACACCCCAAAAAACCAGTATTACTAATGTTTTTGTTATTGCACGAGTCAAACCCTGGCTATCTAATCTATTTTTCATACAAATACCTTTGATATTTGCCGTGATACAGCTCGAACACATTTAATATATTCACATTGTGGATAGAGCTCAATAACTGGTGTCTGCTGTAATATTGCATTAGGAACCAATGAATCAAAAGGGAGGTACCCAAGATATTCAGGCCTAATTCCGAGAAACTGTTCCGAAACTTGTGCTAAATTCTCATATACCTTTTGTGGATCTTCACCATCCATAACCGAATTCACCACTACGGAAACTTTTTGATAGGGGTTCCATTTCCGAATCGTTTTTAGCGTACCATACGCATCTGCAAGAGAAGTTAATTCTTTATTCAGTACCAACACCACAAGGTCTACGGTCGTTGTGAATGCAATAGTCGGCTCACTTAATCCTGCACCCACATCAATGACCATACATTCATATTGATTTCCCAAAGTGTGAAGTGAGCGAATAATACGCTGCATAGCATCACTTTGCACCCAATTAATCGAAGATACTCCCGAAAAACCATGAATAAAATCAAGGCCGAAAACATTTCGCTCAATGATATCTGAAAAATCGAGTGAACCTTCAACAAACATGCCCCAATGGGCAGAGGGGGTAACCCCCATCATAATGTTAAGATCAGCCAACCCTGGATCACCGTCTAAAAGAAGTGTCTTACTTTGTTTCGCAAGTGCTATAGCCAAGTTGAGAGAAAAGGTACTTTTACCCACTCCCCCTTTCCCACTCGCAATTGCAATTTTATAACAGCTATCTGAAAGAAATGAATCTCTGAGATCGATAAGGCCCTGATAGTAGCCCATTTGTGTTTGCAATTTATCCATTACATTCCCTCAAACATTATCTCAGAAAAAGACTCTGCCTCTGCGATCATTATATCGTCAGGTATTTTTTGTCCAAAAGTTAAGTATGAAACCGGAAGCCCATTTTTAATCATCACATTAACAAGAGAAGCATGGCTACTCGTTTCATCAAGTTTTGTGAAAAGGACCCTGGACACCCCTAAAGATTTGAAAGATTCAAAAATATGTTGCATATCATCCACCTTAACATTTGCAGCCAATACAAGATGAATTTCATCGGGAACGGCAATATCAATAATTTGACGAAGCTCTGTCAGATGCTCGCTACTGGTTTGGGACCTTCCTGCAGAATCAATTAAGACCACATCTTTATCTTTGAAATTATCAAGAGCTTTATCAATATCACTCAATTCAAATATCGCTTCAAAATCAACACTCGATGCACTTGCAAGAGTACTCATCTGTTCGATTGCACCAATTCGATAACAATCAGTTGAGATAATTCCTACCTCTTTATTACCTTGAAGAATTAACTGCCCTGCAAGCTTTGCAATGGTCGTTGTTTTACCAACACCAGTTGAACCAACAAACATTATTATAGATGCTCTATTTTCTCTAAAAGTTATAGGGCCCGCAACAGGAAGTTTATCAGCAACAATTTTTTTGCTACTGTACCGTACAAATTTTTCATTGCGTTCATCAGGAGCGCTTGCTATAGTGAGCTCTGCCACTACTTCATTTATAAAATCAGGAAGCACCCCCTTTTTAAGGAGCTCATGATAAATCAATTTAAAATCTTCTGGTACCGACTTTATTACTTCGCTTGATCGATTCAGTACACCCTTCTTTAGGTTTTGAATTTCACGCTTAATTTCTGCAATTTCTTTATTTGGCTCAAGTACAACGTCACGAATTGCCCCGATTTCATGTTTAATAGCCTGTAACAGATCATTGTGAGCTTGTTTATCAGTATCACTTTCAGCTTCAAGTACCGCAGATCTACTTTGACCAATAGATCGAGGAGAGTATGCTTGTGCAGGCATCGCGTGCCCCACTACTTCTCCCGGTTTTACAAATGCTTTTTCATCAAGGGCTGCAGTTACTTCCACCTCACTCTCTTTGCCCATCAGTCCTTTCTTTAAATTTTCGGTCTTTAATATAACCGCCTGGGGACCCAGTTCTTCCTTAACCCGTTCAAGGGCTTCACGTACTGTAGCAGCTCTAAACTTTTTCATTTTCATGGATCGATATGGTTCCTGTAGATTTAATATTTATACCAGTCACAATTTCACTATACGCCAAAACCGAAAGATTGGGGTAACTTCCTTCAAGAAGCATTTTCATGGGAAACCGTATATTAGGCGAGCAAACTAGTATTTGCTGTTCGTTAAGAGCGAGCAATCGCTCACAAATTGGTGCCGTTGCATCGAGAATCTTACCAACAACATCAGGCCTTAACACTAAACGAGGCCCCTTTTCTGTTTTCTGTACTGATGCCTCTAATAATTGTTCCAACTGAGGATCTAATGTAATAACGGGTATGACTCCATCAGGCGTATTGAAACCCATACAGATTTGCCGTGACAACCCAGCTCGACACTCTTCAGTTAGGTAGGTTGTCTCCTTTGACATTTTAGCACTATCAGACAATATCTCAAGTATAGCAGAGAGGTTCCGTATTGAGACCTTTTCACTCAATAAATGGGTCAGTACTGTTTGTAATTCACCAAACCCAAGAAGACCAGGTATAAGCTCATCAACAACAGCAGAGTTATCTTGTTTCACCGTATCAACCAATGCTTTCACATCCTGACGCGTCAAAATATCAGCAGCATTACCTTTTATAACTTCAGTAATATGAGTTGCAAGAACTGCAGGCAACTCTACTACGGTATATCCCGACAATTCAGCCGTCTCTTTCTGCGATTCTGTTATCCAAAGAGCTGGGAGCCCAAAAGCGGGTTCAACGGTCTCGATTCCTGAAATCTGTTGAGATACTTCTCCTGGATTCATAGCAAGGTAAGAACCCATCATGAGGTTGCCCGATCCCACTTCAAGTCCTTTTACCTTAACTATGTAATCATTCGGTTGAAGCTGAATATTATCTCGAATTCGAATAGGAGGCACAATAATACCCAGTTCTGTAGCACATTGCCTTCTGAGCATAGTGATCCGTTCGAGTAAATCCCCACCTTGGTTTGTATCAACTAGTGGTATAAGGCCATAGCCAATTTCCAACTCCATTTGATCAATTTTTAAATAATCTTCAATGCGTTCTTCGGCACTCTCGGCACCACTTTCTCCTTGAGAAAGTTCCTCTTCACTTTGAGTCTCCTCTTCTTTTTTCTTTGAATCAGCTGTAGCTATTTTATATGCACCAAATGCCAGCATTATAGCAAGTGATGTAAATGGTATGATAGGCATTCCTGGTACAAGCCCAAGAAACATCATGACACCTGCTGAGGCAAAAAGTGCCTTAGTACTTTGAGAAAATTGCGCAATCAGCTCTTGCCCAAGGTTACCTGATGAAGCCGCACGAGTCACAATAATACCTGCACCAGTCGAAATCATCAATGAAGGCACCTGTGAAACCAATCCATCACCAATGGTTAACTTAGTATAAGTCTCAAGTGCAGTAAAGAAGTCCATACCTTGCATCGCCATGCCTGTTGCAAAACCACCAATAATATTAACCACCGTAATAACCAAACCTGCAGTCGCATCACCTTTAACAAATTTACTCGCACCATCCATTGCGCCATAAAAGTCAGCTTCGCGAGATATATCTTTCCGTTTCTGCTTCGCTTCATCTTCGGTTAAAATTCCCGCATTTAGATCGGCATCAACCGCCATCTGTTTACCCGGCATCGCATCAAGAGTAAAGCGAGCAGCAACCTCAGCGATTCTACCAGAACCTTTGGTAATGACTATCAACTGTACCATGACTATGATGATAAAGATAATAACCCCTACAACGATATTATTACCCGTTACAAAATTACTAAATGAGTTAATCACTTCACCCGCCTCACCATCTGCAAGAATCATACGGGTTGTAGAAATATTCATCGCTATTCGAAAGAGAGTTAACACCAGTAGCAAGCCGGGAAATACCGAAAAATCTAAGACATTATCGAGATACATAGAGATAATGAGAACAACAAGAGCAAGGGATATCATAAGTGAGAGCAAAATATCTATCAGCCAGGTCGGTATTGGAACCACCATCATTACAATAACACCAACAATAGAGATGATAATAAGTACATCTTTATGTTTTGCTAATGCGCCTAGATTTATGCCATCTTTTATGCTCATCTGCTACTCTATTGATTTCTCGCAATTACAGAGGGTCGATTAAACCCTCTATTTCGCAAGACTTCAATTCCATTGGCATCAAGTTTTACCAGGCTCCCTACTTCAGTATCAGTTATCCAGCAGCCATTATCTGATTGGTCAACAACTGCACCAATAGGATTACTGAAACCAGAAAAAACCTGAACACCGGGGCTTAAGCTACTCACCGCCTGAAAACTTGTCATTTCACTACTACTCAATTTAACAACTTGCCCTGCTTTTGTGTCAACTATCCAACAGATCCCATTCCATGCCGAAATTTTGCTAATTTTCTGAAATCCCGTAATTGAATCTATTCCAGTGCCATCGCTATTCATTAAATAGAGGGTACTACTGTCGGCAACCCATAATTGTGAAGCAACATAATCAAATGCTATAGAGGCTGGGTTTTTAAAAGTGAAGAAAGGAAGAAATTGAGCAGGGTCCAAAACTCGACCGGTATCAACAGACATATAGACAGTATCTGTTACAGGATTAACATACCAGCTACTATTTTCCCGATAGTCAACAACAAGGTCGGAAACATACCCCTTGCTCACAGAATCCATAGTAAGCTCAGTTAAGGTAGTATCGGCAATCTGAAAACTCTTAACTACTCCTTGATTGTTAATCCCACTCGAAACCCATAGTACTTTCGAATCATGATCAAGTGCAACACTTCGAGGCGAAACAAATGATGAGTCTCTCATCTCTTGTATACCATTTTCGGAGAATCGGTAGAGCGCATTTGCCCCCTCATCAGCAACCCATACAGGTGAAGGTGTATTTGGGTCAATAGCTATGCTGCTAATATCATTAAAGCTGTTACGTAACCGAAAAATCTCGGTACCATATCTCGTGATCTTGATTAAATCATTTTCATCACTCATCCACAAAGACCCAATCTCTTGATAACCAATTACCCTCACCCGATATTCCCGAAACATCAACGAATGAGAGTCTGATATTTGAAGGGTTACGATGGTATCAATCTCAGCTGCATCGAGCTCTAATCGATACTCATAACTATTGGCTGCCGAATCTGCCGCAGTGCTTATTAATGTAAACCCATTAAGCGTCACTTGAGGACTAATTAAACTTGCTTTGTAAGCATCAGACAAACTCAATGAAAAATAGAGATCTTGCCCTGCGCGACCAAAAAGATGAATCAGTTCGCGATAATTTTCACTGCGTACCTCTTGGCTTACTCCACTGATCATAACAGAATCAATCCGTGGCGCAATATTCTCAATTTCTACTGAGATAGGATTTGAATAGACACCATTTACCACTACATGTACCGTATCTGCGAAGGTTGAGTCAGCGATCATCACCCCCTGTGCAGCGACACTATCAATATGAGGAGTAGGAAGGGTCTCCCAAAGTATATACGCAGTATCAGAATCAACAAAACCATTCTTAATAACCGGGGTATGGTAAGCTACCATTCCACTATTGCTGTGCCACGCCACGACACTCCCTACCTGACGTCCAAATTCATCAAATGCTTGATCATACTCTTCCTGAATACGAAGTCGTTGAATGGGAGGTAATGTGGAATTTAAAAGTCCTGAAAGGCTATCTTTCAAACTTTGAGCGGTAATCATTTTTTCCGTCGCTTGTATTCCACCGAGTGTCACCCAGACTTTATAAGCCCCCCCCTCATAGTCTGAACCTGTGATATCAACATGTATCTCAGGGAACAAACCTTGGGGCCCCTCATCATCACCAAAGAAGAGACATCCATTCATTATGAGTGCATACAGCACCACTATCATACATTTAAACACCAGCAACCTGCCTTTCATTTTTTAAGCTAAATACATATGCTAAAATTTCTGCTACGGCACCAAAAAATTCTGCGGGGAGTTCAACTCCCGGCTCTACAATATCATACATGGCGCGAGCAAGTGGTTTATCTTCCACAATAGGAATATCATTGTCCGTTGCAATTCTTCGAATCTCTTCAGCTATCAGTCGTTTACCCTTTGCAACTATAACAGGAGCGTCATCAACCCCTCGTTCATAACGTATTGCTATTGCGATAAAAATCGGGTTTGTAATTACCACTGTAGCCCGCTTTGTTTCACCCTGCATCATACGAGCATTCATTTCCATCATCATTTGACGCATACGTGCTTTAAGCTTTGGATCTTGATCAGCATTTTTTGCTTCGTCTTTAATTTCTTGCTTAGTCATTTTGGAATCAGTACTAAATTTTTTCTTCTGATAAGCAAAGTCTATAAGCCCAAGAATAATTAAGAGAGCAGCAACCCAGATAGTAATTTCTAAAGCAACATCAAAAATCTTTGCCCAAATTATTGCAACATCCGTATCCATCAAAAAAAGAAGATCTTCAAATTCTTTGGCAATTATTATATAGACAACAATACCTACAATAGTAAGTTTCGCAAGGTTTTTAAGGAGTTCGACAATTGTCGCAATGGAAAACTTACTCTTTAATCCATTCATCTTCATAATTTTTTTAAAATCAGGTTTAAGCTTATTCAGAGTAAAGAGCCATCCTACTTGGAAAAAATTAACACCTACTGCGAGGACGAGCATGAGTACTGCTATAGGGTAAATTGCATATAGGGTTTTTTTAAGCATTTTCTCTGACACCAGAGCAATAAAGCTCGCCTCATTCAATTCAAAACTGCTAATCATCGAATAGACATCAACCAAGTTTGTTCGCATTACATCCATAAGCCGCTCACCAAAAATAAGAATTGCAATTAATGCAATCATTACTCCCGCTCCTGCGGTTAAGTCTTGAGACTTTGCAACTTGTCCTTTTCCACGCATCTCCGATTTACGTTTAGCGGAGGCGTCTTCGGTTTTTTCGTCTTTATCAGGCACTCGTTCCCCCTGCACGCATTAAAATGAAAAGGTTCTCTTGAATAAGAATGAAATACTTATCAAGAAGCTGGTATGCCAGTGGCAACGTGTATATAATAACCATTATCCCAATACCAATTTTGAGAGGAATAGCCACCAACCATACATTCATTTGCGGCATTATCTTGGACATAAATGCCATTCCAAAAGTGGTTAAAATAATTATAACCATTAGGGGCGCTGCCATTTTAACCCCAAATACAAATGATTGGACGACAAGAAAGAGTATTACCTCAACATTAAGGTTACTATGATGTTCAATGCCAGCGATAGGTATATATTTAAATGATTGAACTACAGCCTCAATAAAAAAATGATGATTATCATTAATGATAAACATCACCGTAAAGAGTACCAAAATAAATTGACCCAGCCCAGTAGTCTGGTCACCGGTTGTTGGATCAATTCCCGGGGTCATACTCAAGCCCATATCACGAGCCATAAAAAAGCCTGCAATGGGTATAAATGTAAAGAGAAGAGATGAGGTAAAACCAATAATGACACCCACAAAAACTTCTTTAAGAGTCAAAATAAAAACGTGCGCTATTGAATTAGACACTTCAATGGTTTGAGAGGGGAGGAGAGGAAATATTAATATACAGATAAAAAAGACAATACCCACTTTAACCCGAGCACTTATATTCCTTCCAGTAAAAATAGGGAGTAAAAAAATTGCCACAGATACTCGAACCAACATGAGGAAGAAAAACTCAAGTTGACCGACGGTTATATCTGCTATGGTTGCGGCTTGCTCTAACATACTATGGAATCAAATTTGGTATCATGTCGATCAGACTATTAAAAAAAGATCGAAAGAGTTTAAGCATTGTAGGCATCATAAAAAGAAGCACGGCTGCTACTGACAAAATTTTTGGAATAAATGTCATGGTCATTTCATTAATTTGGGTTGCAGCCTGAAAAATTGAAACAGCTAATCCAACTACAAGCGCAGTAATGAGCATAGGCCCACCAAGATACATTAGTGTTAACAGTGCATTTCTTCCAATATCAATTACAACAATATCTGTCATGATACACTCCTAGTGAAAACTCAGCACCACTTGCTGGACCACTAAGTGCCATCCATCAACAAGTACAAATAATATCAATTTAAAGGGCATTGAAATCATAACGGGAGGAAGCATCATCATCCCCATTGACATAAGTACTGATGCAACAGTCATATCAATAACTAAAAAAGGAATATACAGTAGAAACCCAATAATAAATGCTGTTTTTATCTCGCTTAATATAAAGGCAGGAATAATTACTGTCAGTGAAAGTTCATCAATATTTTTAGGATTCGCCGTTTTTGATACGCGCAAAAAAAGCGCCAGCTCACTTTCACTCGTCTGCCTAAGCATAAAATCTCGAATAGGAGTCAATGCTTCTTCGATTGCAACTTCATGATTTATCTCTTTGGCTAAATAGGGTTGCAGTGCGTTCTCATTGATGGCATTAAAGGTTGGCGTCATAATAAAAAACGTGAGAAACAGAGTAAGCCCCATTACCACCTGATTAGGTGGTGCATTCATTGTACCCAATGCCTGTTTTAAAAAATTAAGAACGATTACTATACGGGTAAAAGAAGTGAGCATGATGATGATCGAAGGTGCTAGAGTCAACACAGTCATGAGTGCTACGATTTCCAAAGTAACCGCAACATCATCAACTGATTCAGCCTCTTCAAAACCAAGAGTCACTTTTGGCATTATCTGTGCAGATAACTCTGGAATACAGATGAGACCAAAAATGAATAATACAATATACTTAAGAGGCACTGTCACCTCCCTTATTATTCTGTACTTCAGTACGTTTAAATTTACTCAACAACTGATTCACCGTTTGATTAAATTGCCCTGATGCAATTCCTGATTGTGACGCTTTATTCAAGTAACGTTCAGCATCATCACCCTCTATTGTCGTGAGGGTATTAATTGATTGCTGTGTTACCCCAAGAACCAAAATTTTCCCATGGAGTTTAACCGTCATTATTTTATGCTGCTGCCCTAAGGGTGTCATATCTAAGACTTCAAGATCACCTTGCCCCGAAAATTTATTAAAGGCGCTTCCTTGTAATTTTTTCATAAGGTAGATTAACACTACAATAAGAAGAATGATAAACGCCAATCCTAGAAATGTTTTTATAACAAGGGTACTGACAGATACTTCTTCTGGAGTTTGATCTTGCGCTAAAGATTGACCCGATCCCGTTTCATTGATCACATCAAGTTTTCGTTGACCTGGTTTTTCAGCTCCGTCGACAACTGGTGGTTTTAATTCTGCAAACAGATGAGACCATGTGAGTACAACCACAATGGTAATTATTGACCTTATATTCATCATATACCCATTTTTGTACGTTCGGATTTTCATTACTACTACTCTTCACAAGATAAAAATCCTCTAGTTGGGCAAGTGATTTTAATGAGCTATTTCAAAAATTTTAATCGTTCTTCTGGTGTCACAAGAGAAACGACCCGTATTCCAAAATTTTCATCCACGACCACTACTTCCCCTCGAGCGACCACTTTATCATTTATCAATAGATCAACAGGCTCTCCAGCAAATCGATCCATTTCTACTACTGAGCCCGGACCAAGTTCAAGTATTTTTCGTATACTCATATTGCACCGACCTAACTCGATAGTAATATCCAATGGGATATCAAGTAACATATCGAGAGCTCTATTACCTGTTGATTCAAAAAGTGTTGCTGCGCCACTTGCAACTGCTGGGGCAGCCACTCCTGTATCCATTGGTTCGGGAGAAGCGTCAAGCCCCGCAAGACTTCCTTGTTCTTCTGTTGGGGCGAGCTCAAATCCATCTCCCCCACCTTTAACTTTTGCATAAAAGTTTTCAGAAAGCGATTGATCTGCTATTAAGAGCATTTCTGATTCCAAAATGCCTTCAACCGTATAACTCACGCGGCCTAATACTGACCCCGCAGAAACTAACACCTGATCCGAAACTGAATAATCTACCGTTTCCGCTTGACCAATGCTAATTTGAATATCAAAGTCACTACTTATTGAAGTATTGACCGAACCCATCACTTGATTGATTAATTCTGCAAGTGCCTCTTTATGATCCTCTTCGAATTCTGCACTTCCATCCCCCATCATCATGAGATCGGACATCACCGCGGTATCTTTTTGACTGTACACTAATCCAAGTTGACCAGATATATCGCCTTCAAACCCAACTGTAACAACAAGGTGTTTATCGGCAAAAGCCCCCCCAGCACTCTCATCAGAACATTCTACAACTTCCTCAATCTTGTATTCAACATTTTTATTGATGGCTGTAGAAATAACACCGGATGCTTGGTTTGTGACAATTTTAAAAAGAGGACGCAGTTCTTCAGGATCGATGAACGTATCACCACCATCACCACCATCACTACCATCATCCCCGCCACCAAAATCCCCGCCATCCATACCGCCACCACCATCAGTGGGAACAGAAGCTACTGCTCCTGGATCTGCTACTACTTCGCCATTTTCTCCAAAGAGCCCCGAAGTGAGTGCATCGATATCTTCTTGACTGAGTAATCCATCATCACTCATCACTACCTACCTCTCTGTCGATTATGGATGTAATTTGTATTGATTTTTTCCGTCCAACCACACCTGGCTTTCCAAGGAACTTCGGACGCCCTCCAACTGAGACTACCAAATCAGAGCCTGCAGATTTATCGAGAACCAATACATCATTTTTTTCGAGCTGAAGGAAATCTCTCACACTCAGTGAGGTATCTCCAATAGAAGCAGCAACACCGACAGTTGTATCGCCAAGCTCTTTTTCTACAAGTCGACGCGTCTCTTGCGTCGTTGTTTTTTGTGCTGATATCCAGGATTCCCCAGATAATTTTTCTAAAATAGATTCAAGTAATATAAAGGGGAAACAGAGACTCATTAGCCCCGAACCATTTTTCATCCTAACTTCCAAGGCAATCAAAATAACTGTTTCACCAGGAGGTGCAATTTGAACAAACTGAGGGTTTGTTTCATAACTATCAATTTTTGGAGAGAAAATACCAATATTTTCCCACACTTCTTTTAAATCGAGTAATGCTCGTTCAATTATTTTGGTAATTACCGATCGTTCTATATCGGTAAGCTCGCGAGTAGTATCAATGGTTCGTCCCTGACCACCAAAAAGCCGATCAAGCATAATGAAAATAAGACTTGGATTCACTTCAAGAATAGCATTCCCCTCAAGTGGCTCCATCTGAAAAATGTATATACATGATGGTGTCGAAATAGACATTATCACTTCTTGATAAGTCAATTGGTCAACTGAACTCAGTTCAATTTCAACTAGCGTTCTTAAAAATGAAGTTAACGTTGTAGAGAGAAGACGTGCATATCCTTCATGAAGATTCTGTAAGGTTCGAACTTGATCTTTTGAAACACGGTCTGGACGTTTAAAGTCGTAGAGCGCAACAGCACGCTGCTCTTCTTCTTCATAATCAGAGTAATCAGGAGAAAAGACCGGACCGGCATCAGAAGGGGTAGCAGAAAGTTCCGCTGACCCATCGTCCTCGGCCATATCTCCACCAGACACTGCTGAGAGAAGGGCATCTACTTCTTCTTGTGATAAAATATCACTCATTCTTCCTTACCTTTTATCTACTTACTGTATTACAAATTCATCAAAATAGCAGGAACGAATTTGACCTGCCGCTTCAGGCAACATCAAATTTATATCGTTGGTTATCTCATTTCTAATTTTTTGTTTACCCTCTTTCGAAGTAAGCTCCACTAATGGAATTTCACTCAAAATTGTGATAATTCTATCTTTAATTCTCGGCATCCTTTCATCAATAGCTGCCGGAACCATGGGATATTGCGCCATATCAAACTCAACTTGTACTGCTGTTTTAAGATACCGCGTACCATCAGTTCCTGCAATATTCACCGTTACTGCAATTGAAGATTCCAAACGCGCTCCTGCTTGGGTCGACTTCTCTTTTGCAGCCCTTTCTTCATCTTCCTGCTGTGCCATTTGTTCCGCAACAAGATCTGGAGCTGGCCCCAGTTGGAGTACATTTATGACAACAACAGATATCCCTACCATAAATGCCATGTTGAGAAACATAATCAGAATAATCATCACCAGATTAGACTTCTTTTTTTCTTCAATCGGCTCTGCCGCTCCAGCTACTTCATTATCTTCATCAGCCATCTTGTTTCCTTAGCGTCTTAAAGTGTTCATCATGTATACGCTTCAATTACTTTTCTATATAATCGACAAATATCTCTATTCTTCTATTCTCAGCTCTGTTTTTATTGTTTGTATTTGGGACAAGAGGCCTAAACTCTCCATACCCAACAGCACTCATATTTTGACTAATCTCTTCTGTCTTCACACCAGAGTATTGCGCCAAAAGCTTGAGAACACTCAATGATCGAGCTGTTGAGAGTTCCCAGTTAGAGTCATACTTTACTGTATGTATCGGCACATCATCCGTATGACCTTCAACTCTAATTTTCAAATCAGGCTTGTTTTTTAATATTTGTCCAATATCAGCCAATATTTCTTGACCTTTCGCCTTTAAATCTGCATTTCCCGAGGAAAATGCCACCGGGTCTTTTAATTTTATAGCGATGCCTGTTTCAGTCATTTTTACTTTAACCGCATCATCCATATTTTTTGTTTCTATGACATCTTCAACTTTTTTTGCGTCTTCCAATGCCTGCTTTCGCTTTGACTCATCACCACTGTGCTTAGGAATTTGCACCACCGGCATGATCGCAACTGTAGGATAACTATCAAGCACTCCAAAAGAGCCCTGTATTGTCTGCATGGTCATTGCATATTTTGTTGGCTCAAATGTCGCCATAGAGAGAAGCATCACAAAAAAGGTGAGTAACAGTGACATCATGTCACCAAAGGTCATCATATAGGCCGGAGCCCCTTTGACACACTCTTCACATTTTGGACACTCTTCAGCCATTTACTCTTCCTTGTTGAGTTCCATGCGAGTTATTGGATCGAGAAATGAGCCAAGTTTCATTTCAACAGTACGCGGGTTATCTCCCGATTGGATTGACATAATCCCCTCTAACATTAAGCTTTTCAATAACATCTCATTTGCCGAATAAAATTTTAACTTAGTCGAAAGTGGTGTAAAAAATAGATTTGCTACAATCGAACCATAGAGCGTTGTCAAAAGTGCAACCGCCATCGCAGGACCAATCGCCGTAACATCTGACATGTTTGCAAGCATCAATACCAACCCAATAAGCGTTCCCACCATTCCAAATGCCGGAGCCAAATCTGCAACAGTAGCTACTTTATCTGCATTTTTTTTATGACGCTCTTCAATAAAGTTTAACTCTGTTACCAATATACTCCTTAGGAGCTCCGCATCAGTACCATCCACCGCAAGCTGAATACCCTTCTTCAAAAATTCATCTTCAATCTCATCTGTACGAGACTCAAGCGCCAACAACCCTTCCTTACGCGCCTGCTCCGCAAATGAGACCAACGTTTTAATAGTCTCAATAAATGCTATTGGCTGGACTATAATCGCATTTTTGATAACTGATATCATTGCAACGATTTGACTCGGTGGGTACGATATAAACATGGCACTAAATGCACCACCGATTACAATCGCAAACGAAGGTATATCGATAAACATACCAATACGCGCTGGGCCAATACCCAATACAATTATGAGGAGCAGACCGGAAATCATCCCGCCTATAGTACCCAAATCCATCTTATTCCCCTGCTTAGTTCGTTCCAATCACCTGTTTAAAATATAACCTAGTTTGGAATTGGCCCTCCTTGAAATCTCACTCAAGGAGGGCTATTTCAGACTATTTCTATCGTTTTAGCTGTATGAGTTCTTCCATCATTTTATCTGACACTGTAATTATTCTTGAGTTTGCCTGAAAACCACGCTGAGTTGTAATCATCGACGTAAATTCAGCTGCCAAATCAACATTTGATCCTTCAAGAGCACCGGGACGTAGTTTTGATTTTGACTGCAGGCCTGGTATACCCGAAATTGGATCACCCGAGTTTGAACTCACTGTAAAGACGGAGTCACTCAACTTTAGAAGTCCACCTGGATTGGTAAATTCTGTCACCATTACCCGTGCAAGAGCCCGTGATGTACCGTTAGTAAAACTTCCCGATACCATTCCATATTCATCAATACTGATATCAGTCAATGACCCAGTACCATATCCATTTTGACCAACAGCAGACGCTGATGTTTGAGCTTCAAACTGAGTCAACCCTTGAAAATCACCTGGTCCACCCATATCTAGGTTTACCGTCATCTGATTCGAACCATTATTAGGGTCCATTATGAGCCCCGAGCTACTATCAGTAAAGATAAATGCACCAACTGACCCATCTTGAGCAAAGGAGAGTGTACCTGAATCACCGCCAAGGATTCGTTCATCACCAGAGGCCGTTACTTTCCAAAGCCATTCACCAGGCACACCTGTATGAGTGAACGTAGTAGTCAATACATGCTCCGCACCACTTTCATCATATACTGAGATCGACGTATCGAATACTCCTGTATCTCGTGCCGCCTGAAACTCTTCTGACGCCATATTCGCATTAAAAAGTTTTGGTGTAGGGTTCTGATTATTTGAATTATTTGCGGTAACATTAATATTTTCTAAGGCAAAGTCAGCTCCCTTCACCCCACGTATTACAATGGTCCCATCATTAATCTGATCGTTACTATCTGCACCATTAATGGTTACTGTTTGATTTTCAGCCACAGTACCATCAGTAAACGGGAGCTTTAATCCATCTTTAATACTATCCATCAAGTTTTGTATGGTCGTGGTTGCCGCCGAATAGTTCAGCATTGATGGCGTAGAAGACTCTCCACCAACGGTACCATTTACACTTATGGTATCACCTGTTTCTAACCCAAGAGCATCACCATGAGTATCATAGAGTTGTGACATAAGGTCAGTCGCTTCAGCAGGGTATCTAAATGAATCAGAAAGCCCTGTATTACCTACAGCAATAGTCGCTGGGAAATTAAATGCCTTACGGATCATTGAGTCCGATATTGGCCGGTCTGAACTTACCTGAAATCCAACCAATGCCTGAACACCAGCGGTATTATCAACGGTAACTGAACCTCGATTGACACTACCAGGTCCATCATCAATACCCGCTTGAGTGCCCGGATAACCTTGACCATTAAACCAGTTATTTATTGCGGTGAGCATTTCATCTACTGTACCTGCTGTGGCATTGGTACCAGTAATAATTGCACCCGCTGTTGTTGACGGGTCGACAATTGTTATTTCAAGAGGAGTCAGAGGGAGGCCAGCAGCATCAACTGCTTCATAGGTTAATACATCACCTGGTTCAATTCCTAAATCTCTTCCTTTACTATCATAAAGTGCGGTTAACCAATCAGATGAAACCTTTGGCGGCACCAAGGCACCAGTACCTGCAGGGTCTGCAAAACCACCCGCAGTACTTGGTTGTGCAAATTGTAAAAACCTATTCGTATACACAACAGACCCTTTTGCGCCAGAGTCAGAGTTTAGATTCCTCGAATACTTTACAGTATCAGTCTCTTTTGCAGGAGCCTGTTCATTAAAAGGAATAGTGATATTCCCTTCTACAGAACCTGAAGGGAATTCTCCTACTTCATTTGCCATAACACCCTGGAGTACGTATCCATTTGTAGGGAGCACCATCTTACCATCAGAGTCTAACTGAAAAGAACCATTACGAGTAAAAAAGTTTCCTTCCCCATTACTGACAGCAAAATACCCTTTCCCTTCAATAGCAAGGTCAGTAATTTGACCTGTTGAAAGCATATTACCTTGACTCAACTTAGTATCAATTGACCCTACAGAGGTACCAAGTCCTACTTGCATTGGATTCGTCCCACCACCGTTTCCTGGGGGACGTGACGAGCCTTCAAGGAGCTGTGCAAATGATTCTTCAAATGTCACTCGTGTTGATTTATATCCTACCGTATTAACATT
Organism: Fibrobacterales bacterium; assembly: GCA_051532055.1. GTDB lineage: Bacteria > Fibrobacterota > Fibrobacteria > Fibrobacterales > JAOPTW01 > JAOPTW01. Next base: position 107,840 of record JAOPTX010000023.1, read on the forward strand.
TGCAATGTTATTACCGATAACGTCCAACTGCACCTGATGGGTGTGCAGACCTGATATTCCGGAATATAATGATCTTAACATATCTACTCCCTCCCTTAGTTTGTCACTTGTTTAATGTCTGAAAGTTTATAACTCTTTGAACCGAGCAGTATCTCTGCTCCACCACTCGCATAATTAACACCGGTTACGGTCTCTTTGTTATACGCATACCCTGCATCTGCGGGGCCATTTTTAGATTTCTTAATTTCAAAGGTGTAGTTACCCGTTTTTAATGGTTCCCCATTCGTATCAAGCTCTGGCCAAGGCACTTCCGCTTCACTCTCTGTATCAATTCTATCTATTTGAGTATAATAGACCTCGTTGCCTACTTCATCAAGTATAGAGAGGAATGATTCACCGGGAGAGTTAAGATGTACTTTTAACGGATCATTTTTACCGTTATAATAATCTTTATCAATTTCAACTACTGCCTTTTTGCCAAGCATAGAAGTGGCCGACGCGTTGGCTACCGATTGGGTTGCTTGATTTTGTGTCCCTACAAATTCTCCCAAGGCATTTGCCATATCAGTAATTGAACTTTCTGAATTTTGGCTCGACTCTAACTGAGAGAACTGTGCGAGCTGTGCTACAAATTCTTCATTTTCTTGCGGAGAAAGAGGATCCTGATATTTTAACTGTGTCGTAAGAAGAGTCAAAAAATCCATTTTACCAAGTTTTCCATCATCTTTACTAAAGAGACTCGCATCACCCTCATCTTCTATAGTAGAACCTTCATCTTTATTATACGACACCTTACGCACACCACTGCCTTCAACCCCATTAATGTTGTTGATCCATTCTTGCTGTGCTGCACTATTATCTATTCCCGAAACCGCCATAGTATCTCCTCATTGGACTACGCCAAATACTCCATAGTATTATATCCAAGGCGCCGACCAGTTTCTGCACCGTCTTTTTCAACATCTACTTCGAGAGTTACACTATTTTTAACCCTCTTATTACCTTTAAATCGATTCTGTTCTTCCTCTCGATCTTTTAAATTTGCAAACTCACTCTCTTTTCTCACTTCAACATCAACATCATCAATAGTGATTCCCTGAAGATTCAATGATTCTTTGAGTTGTCCCACACTTCCTTCTATTGTTTGACGCGCCCCTTCAGTTTCAACTTTTAAGCTGAGCTTCATTTTAGAATCTTCCATCTGTATATCAATATTAACACGACCTAAATGCTCTGGCTTTAGCTGCATACTCATCGAAGTTTTTCCGCTATCAATAAGGAGAGTTACATTCTTTACAACTTGTTTTACCACATGGGTTTGTTGCGCACCTCTCCCTTGAGCAACTTCTTTTGTTTTTTCAACAATTATTTTTTCACCATTCACTTTCACTGTATGTTCAACATTTACAGATTCAGATGTTTTAAACTCACCACCTTTCACTTGCGTTTGTTGACCAACCCCTTGATTACCTTTATCAACTACCGTACTTTTTGGGGATTGTTTTTTTTGAGAATCCCCCTGACTAGAATTTTGCTGAAAGAATTCATTTTTTTGTTCTCCTGCTTGTTTCTCTTGAGTCCCCGTAATACCCTGTTGACGACCTGTATCTTGTTTTTCTGTTCCAGTAGTAGGGCGTTGATCTATTCCCTCTGTTTTAAGTGACCCTTGCCGCGTTTGCTGTTCAGTCTGCTTGGCTGGCTCTCTATGAAACATCTCTTTCAATTTATCCATAAGCGGAGATTTAGTATCTATTTTCTCATCTTTCACCGGTGTCAAAAATGAATCATCTTTGAGAGAGCGAAGTTCTGCACGTTTATTATCAAAAAGTGCCACTTTCTTTGTATTAATCTCTAATTGTTCAATTGTAGTAGCTATTTTCTGAGTTACTTTTTTAGGAATTTCACCAAGGTATGAGACCTCTTTTTTACCACTAATGTCAAATGCCATCAAATTGCGCGGCGCGACTTCAAAAGGAATATCAAGTTCTGTTAAACTATGCAATAATTCATTTAACTGTACTGCATCTCCTGGGCTCTCTTTTGTAAGGGTTTGGAGCGCTTTTTTTAAATCGGTTAATTTCTCAGGTGTCAGTGCTTTAGGATCAACCGTCACACCAAAATCTTTTAGAAGTGAAACAACTTCTTTTTTGCCCTGCTGTAGCGCTTCTTTAATAGACCCAATTGCTTTTTCAACCTCTTTCAATCTCGTGTTTATTATAGTATTTTCTTCAGAAGGTTGTTCAACCTGCCCCTGATCAGTAGCATCACTGCCCCTTTCATCTTCTCTATCAGTAGATTTCTGAGCGTAGTCCACTTCATGACCTGTATTTTCATTATTATGTGAATCTGACTCAATTAAGTATTCTCGATTCTCTTCTGCAGAGTATTTCGATGTACTCTCCTCCGGCATTGACTGTTTCTCTTGAGACTGTTGATACTCATCTGATTCATATACATTATAGAGTTCATTCTCAAATGAGTGCGATGGCTCTGGTGTTGAAAGAGTTTCAGGAACAAATTCTTTTTGCTGATCACCACTGGGCACTGAACCAGCACTAATCGCACTAATATCTGCACTCCCCATTGACTGTCGGGGCATTATTCGCTCACTAAAGAGTTGTGTTAATTTTATCATATCACTACCTCAAAGTACCGTCGTTTTTCCAACCAAGCTTTTTAGTAATGACCGCTGCTCGCTCATTACTCATAGCCCCAAGTGCGGCCATCAACTTAGCTTGTGATCGCACTTCTGGAATGCGTTTCACAATACCGACAATATCATCATCTTTCAAACTGAGTAAAATAGGTGCTGCTTCTGTTGGCTTCATATTGCCATATACCTGTGCAAGTGCGTCAAGCCGTTCATCACTCAACTCTTTTGACTCGCCAACGAGTTTTTCAATTCTATCTCTATGCTGTCCAATTTCTTTTTTTAAAACATCGTTTTCCATTTTAATATTCTCAAGACGTTCAATCTCTTCTTGGAGTCGAGTTTCTCTTAACTCAAGGTTTTTATCACGGAGCTTAATTGCTTCAAAAAGTTTACTCTGTTCAGAGTCACTGGAATCTTGTTTCGGGTGATAGGTTTCAAGAAATTGCACGAGACCATCTTTGCCAGCACTACCCTCACCCATCTCGATATGAATAGTACCGGTAGCTAGGAGAACCACTACAAATACCACAGGAAATAGAAAGAGTGACGCTATTCCCGCTGTAATGACATCTTTTAACCGTACCTTCATCTTCAAACCATTTTATAGTTTATCTACTGAAGTATAAAGCGATTAACGTGCCAATTAAAAAACAGGGATTTTACCCAAATTCAGACCTAAATTTGAAGTAAAAGATGAAGTTACGGAAAAATCTGACAATTAATGGAAAATTATGCAATGGCCAGGAAATTTGTTCCTAATCAACGTATTTGGGCTCTTTAAGGAAAAACCTAGAAAATATCATATTGAATAGATACAGAGTAATCTATGGAGAGGCCATTTGGATTTGATTCATGATAACTCCAATATTCATTATTAGAATCCCCAAATCCATTTCCATATGCTTCACTCACAATCGACCGTTGACTTGGTCCATACTGAGCCTTAATACCCCAATATTTTGCTTCTACCCGCTCCATTGAGTGGTATACGCCACATTCTGCCAATAATTTCAGTTTAGTTGAAAAATACCACACATATTGCATTGACGCCCCAACTGTGAGCATATAGTTCTCATATTTAACCGTAGTATCATAATGCTTTGTTTGTAAATAAACAGGTATAAACCAATAATTTCCACCCACTGTTAAGGAAACCTCGGTTCTACTCGAAGGATAGTAACTTAATGCAGTCTGATGTCCAATCGCACTGAGCCAACCCGTTGCATTCGGTGCTATTTCATGCTGTACACTAACACGATCACCGCTAAAAGCTCCTGATTCAAGATAAATTTTATTCTCTATATGCCAGTTTAAACTGAGAGCTTCTGTGAAATGATGTTCTATAACTCCAAATGTTCTCGAATATTTGAATTCATTCTCACTTTTACCCGAAGCATTAACTTCATAGGTATGTCGTGTTCCCTCAACTCTAAAAGCAAGACCAACCCGCAAACCACTCTGTCGCTCTGGATGAGTGTCCATTAAAAAGTCATTGATAATAGTGAAATAATCAAGAGCTGCCTCGACCACCAATCCATACTCCTTAAAAAAGGCATCAATAGCCTCTAATTGTAACGTTCGATGCTCCCGTTCATCCCATACCCGTATCTTTTCTGTCTCTTGTAATAGGTGAGCAATACTCTCAATATAGTCTGAACGGACATCATCTATTATGCCTTTTTTAAAAAGTGCTTCCACTATATAGTAGGCTGTTCGAGCATAGGTAACACTTTGAAAACGACCAAAGCCAGCAGAGACCCCTCCTTTCCAATAGTGATGCCTCCCCTCAATATTCGACTCATATGCAGAAGTATCTACACCGTGCTCTTCAATTTCATTATAATCTATTGAATAATGCGTTCCACCATCAGCGCCAAGATACCAATCATCGAGACCAAAATAATGTGTATAGCTAAAGGAACCATAAGGGGCTACCATTGCAGTGGTACTCACTATTTCACTATTAAGACTATCACTCCAATCAGTAATTGACCTATTCACATAGTTACCGTGCAAACCAACGACTCCACTCCATTCATTCCTATCAGAGAATTCTCTGCGAGCATAAATGAGTGTTGCACTCCCGAGTAATGCAGTACCTTCATCAGGAAGAGGAGCAAATATGTTCTCTTGTTTCCCATGAATTCCAGTGTAATCACCGCTAATCATTGGCGTAATGTAGAGTGATGACTTACTATAATTTGTAGAGCGAAACTCATTTAAGTCATAAGAAAAGACAGATGTAATAGAGAGTAAAAACAGCGATAGCAGAATTCTCATTAATTCCCCAGCATAAAAAACGAGTTGGTACTCAAAATAGAGTATTCACACTCAATTTCCTATAAGCTCTTAGGAGATTAGACTGTTTTATTAAAAAAATGTGTCACAAGTTGTGAGGGTACTTTCATAGACCAACTCATATTGAAATAGGCGGTCTATCCATTTTCAAGAAATAAAAAAGGACCGAATTCCATTGATTCCGGCCCTCTCAGTGTTTAGCTGATCTACATCTCATAGCTACCTCGTTACAGCAGTTTAATTATTTTCTCGGCAATATCATCTACCATTTGATCATTCAATGTATACTCTCCTGCATTAACTCGGCTTTTAATATTTTCAAGCTTTTGGAAACGCTCTTTTTCAATATGAGAGTCGTATTTCTGAGAATCCTTCAGCTTCTCAGCAGCTGCTTTGGAAAACTCGTAGGTATCTTTAACCTCGGCAGTTTTCCCTTCATCAATTTTTTTCTTTGCTCCAGGGCTTCGTATGTATTCAGCAACCCTTGTAATTATCTCTGTTTTCATAGTTATATCCTCCTGGTAAGTGATACACTCCTTTGTTAAACTACCTACTATACTTATCGTCAATCCTCATTTAAAACTTAACCTAATTCATTACTCTTTTACCTCATATTCATCAAAACTTTAAAAACTTGATGAATATTTGCGTTTTTTGATTTTAATATTTGGGTATTTTAAATAAAAACAACAATTGAACCACTTGTATTCTTTAGTTTTTACTTTAAATACCGCATCAAGATCCCTTATGGGATTTTGATGTTCCCGCCTGAGGACCAAAACGCTTCACAAGGCCATTATAATTGGAGAGTAACCTATTGTAGTAACGAATGGGAAGCTTTTTAAGGCTTTTTGTACGAATTGCCTTATTAAGAGTACCAGGGCCAACATTATAAGCCATAATGCCATACCGTAGGCTTTTATAGCGAAGAATCATTTTTATAAGATACGTCGCCCCAAAGAGAATATTTATCTTTGGATTCATCAAATCCGCACGGGTCTGTAGACCCACGCCAAGATGTTTTGACATGGACTGAGCTGTCCCCATTTTAATCTGCATGAGCCCCAAGGCCCCACTTAACTTTCCACTTCGATACTTACCCATTGCATCAGGATCCCCCTGACTCTCAACCGTAACAAGTGCCAAAATAAGAAGGGGGTCAAAAGAATAAGAACGAGAAATCTTCCAAAGCTCCTCGGTAATTTCGATAAGCTCTGCATTAGTGAGTTGCCCATACGCACTAAATTGAGTGGCCTCCAAAATTCGCACATACGCATAGGTCGAAGTTATCACCTTTTCAGTATGAAAATTTTCACTCTCCAACTCTTTAATTTGAGCCTGAAGACTCTCTGCTGTCCGTGAATTCTTCACCCAAATCAGAGCAATCGCAATCAAAACCAGAGTAATAGAAGTACCCAACACTATAAGTGATATAACGTTTAATCTGATACTCGAACGGATCACTCGTTCTCCAACTCTTTTTTCTTTTTCCTTTTGTTTCGGCGCTTTTCAAGTACCTCTAAATACTGCACCCAATCAGAGACAAATGTGTAATCTGCATTCTCTAACGAATCGTTGACCAGCCCTAAATCTTTCAAAGGAGCCAAACGTAATTGCAGAGAAGTGATGTCTTTAAGCATCTTATCTTTTTGTACTTCTAACTGATGAATCAATTTGGTTTGTTCTGCAATACCCTCTTCTTGAAAACGAATAATAGAGATCAAGGTAAGGAGCCACCCTCCTAGAAGAACTAACAAAATTGCAGCAACACCAGGCGAAAGACGCATTCCTGTTTTCTTGGAATAGATAATCCCTGTTTTCTTAAGGTTTTTAACAAATCCAGAATTATGATACTCTTGTGCTGTCTGATAAATAGAAAAGAGATTGCTCCACTTAGCAAAATAGAGCATTTTCTTTTCGGGACTCATAAGAATAATGAGATTTCCTCCACGTCCTTTTAAATTATTAAGAATTTCTAGAAGCATGGGCGCCAATTTTTGAGTACGCACTTCACAATGGTGCATGTCTAAAATAAAAAGCTTGTGCCCATCAATAATAAGAGACTCAAGTTTCTCTTGAACACTTTGCACCTGTTCGTCAAAGAAAAGCCCCTCCAATACAACAAGGATCTCATTATTTAAAGTCTCTATAGATATATCGAGCTGTTTTGACTTCATCTCAATGATTTCCTTGTCTTTTTAATTTTAACTGTTGAGAGAAATTGTTCACTCTCTTGGCCTTTCATAGAAACAGGCCAGAGCGCGACGCAAGTATACCCTTGGAAGATCGAATCTCCTCCATCGTTAACCCGAATACTCATCTTCTTTACAATTATGGTACACTCTTTTACAAAACTCCATTCAAAAAGCACGCCGCATTTTTTGTCGAGTACTTCAAATTTGGTCACACTATTTTTTTCAAAACCATCTGACATTTCAAAGCCTAGATTTATTATACGACCGTTAACACGAATACGCATTTTCTCTTCATTTGTAGTACTCAGAGTAACATTGAATTCATTAGCAAAAAAACCTGAAAATTGATAAAACGTATTGTTCGTCACTTGATAATTGACGTTAATCTCAGAAGCTTTCTCTTTTACCGATATCACTTTCTCTATCTTACACTCATGTTTAGTACCATCGAGTGTAAACTTTTGTCTCCCACTCATAAGGAGCTTCGTCGAAGATTTTTGTTTCTTTAATGTAAAATCATAAGGAGACGTCAATTGCCCTTGGGTTCCCTCTAGATATCTTGTCACCCCTTCAAAAGAGAACGAATCCATGGGGATCATCCAGTCCCTGAAGCCTGATACAGGATCGACACTAAATCGTAGTTCTTCTTCATCAACGACCTTAGACTCACGATATCCATTGATAATATTAATAGGGCGAGGACGATACTCGAGAGACCTCAAGCGGCCTCCCTTTAAAGGTTCTAATACAAAGCCCATAGTTCCATTAGTACATACAACCTGCTTAGATCCATTATTTAACAGATCAGTTTCTTCAATTTTAATACCCGTTCCAGGATGTATTTCTCGCAATCGCTCCTCAACCTGCAATAAAATTTCATAACACCGCACCCGGTCTTCAATGAAAGTAATACCGCCTGTTTGTTTTGAGTTCCGGTAATAAAAAACCCCTTGAACCGGTAACATCATCTCTTCAAGGGCATCAATCTGGGACTGTTGTTCAAGACGTGAAATCCTTTTATGTAAATGCATCATTCGCTTATGCAGGTAATTCGCCTCAGGCTGTAACACCAATAATTCACGACATGAGGTTAGGTGATTCTCTAACCCTAGGGAACGCCCTGCAGTTTCAGGTATCGATATTCCGCCCTTCGAATAACCCGAGTCAATAAGCTGTGCAAGAGTCCCAACTTCGACAGGAAGCTCTGCCTCTGATATTTTTTCAAACATTGTCTTGAGATGATCAAGCCAATCATATTCATACTCACCCCGTGCAAGACCAAAAAATGGGAGATCAACAAGTACAAGTTTATCCTCAGCATCCTCTAAGTCGGGCAAATTCATTTCACAGAGTTTTGATAATTTTTCAACCATACCTTCAATATTACCATCTGCAAAGAGCTGCATAAATCCATCCAGCGCAGGCATTACTTTAACTAAACGACCTCTATCTTCAACACAAAAATAACCCGCGCGATCACTATAACGCCAAAGTGATCCTTTCAATTGATAATCTTTTAAGAGGGTATATTCAAAATGATTTTCCGCCAAGAGCTCAACCATTGAGTTTTCCCAAATATATGCAGAAGGAAAAAAACCTCGGGGCCGAACATGCAGATTGTTTTCAATAAGGTCCATCAACTTTTTAATTTGAAGTTGCTGAAGTGACCGTGGTAAAAATGGAAATACCGGATCATAATACCCACCACCAAGCCACTCGATAGTACCACTTTGTGATTCAACAAGTAATCGTTTAAAAAGATCAGACTTTTTTTGAATAAGGCCATTCAAAAAGGACCCACAACTATAGAGGGTTATACCCTTCATGCTATTTGAATCGAGTACTTTATAGAGCTGTTCTAAAAAAAGTTGGCCATACTCTACCAACTGCTTCTCTTGAAGCAATGGCATATCATGTATATGCAATACTATTGCAAGTTTAACTTTTCTCATAGAATCATTTTGTAGTGCTCTTTATTCTATCATAATAGTATTTAAAAAGGTTACAAAATGCTCTTTTTTAGCCACATACTATCTTTTTACAAATAACATGTTCTGCAAAAATATTTTTTTGAATAGAAAATCTATTGTGCTTGACTTCTCTCAATTCGGTAGAGGAAATACCAATAAGAGTGAACTATATTTCTTTATTATCAATGAGCCGTGTCGCACCATAAAAAGCAGCAACAAGTATCACTGCTTTTTCAGTCACCCTACCTTTAAGAGGCAGAAGAGTATCTCGTGAAGCAACTTCAACATATTGGATTTCCCGGCACGTTGACTTTTCAATCTCTTTAACTATCACTCTCTTCAATTGAGCCACAGTTTGCGGAGTCTCTTTTTGCAGCCTCTGTGCCTTATGAAGCCCTGTACTGATTGCAAGCGCGCTGCCCCGATCTTTAGAAGAGAGATACTCGTTACGCGAACTCATTGCGAGCCCTGACTGCTCTCGGATCGTAGCACCAAGAACTATCTTAATGGGATAACTTAAATCAGATACCATTTTTTTAATCAGGTATGCTTGTTGGTAATCTTTTTTTCCAAAATAGGCTCGATTAGGCTGAACACAATTAAAAAGTTTAGATACTACTGTTAAGACGCCATCAAAGTGACCATCACGATAGGCCCCACAATAGAGATGTTGTATTACTCTATTGGTAACATAGGTTTGATGAGAGTCAGTATAAAACTTTTGGTACTCTGGAAAAAAAAGGACATCAACATCACTTTTTTTTAATCCTAATGAATCCTCTTTAAACGTTCTCGGATACCTAGTAAGGTCTTCATTGGGTCCAAACTGTAATGGATTAACAAAGATGGAGACGATGGTCACATCATTTTGCGAAACAGACTTTTCAACCAAAGAAAAGTGGCCTTTATGAAGCGCCCCCATCGTTGGTACAAACCCTATTGAATGACTTTTTACTTTAACCGATGCGACATATCGTGCGAGTGCATCTGCCGTACGAATTACTTTCATAAATGAAGTGATGTTGGTGAGTAGTAGGTTGTTCCTTTGGGGAACGATTCGATGACATTGAGAAGGTCCTTGAGATCATCTTCTTTTTCAACAAAGTCAATATTATCTGTATTTACAATCAGGACAGGGCATTCTACAACATGGAAAAAATAGTGGTTGTACGCTTCAATAAGCTCTTCAAGATAAGCCCGGTCCATTTTTTGTTCCCAAGTACGACCTCTTTTTTTAATACGCTCTACCAGGGTGTCAATATTTGCCTGAAGATACACAACAAAGTCCGGCTTCACTACATCTTTTGCAAGTGCATGTGCAACTTTATCATACATAGCAAGCTCATCTCGTGTTAAATTTATTGAAGCAAAAATTCGGTCTTTATCAAAAACATAATCACCAACAATACAACTGCTAAACATATCACGCTGTTCAAAAGTTTCATAAAATTGTTTGTGACGAGAGAGTAAAAAGAAAAGTTGCACCTGAAAGGCATATGCTTCACGGTTACTATAAAACTTTCCAAGAAAAGGGTTCTCTTCAACTTCTTCATGCATCAACTGTGCACCCAGTCTCTGAGCAATCATCTCACTCAATGAGCTTTTCCCTACTCCAATAACCCCTTCAATGGCAAGAAACTGTATCTCTTCTGGTAATGTCATTCTCAGCCTAATTATAGTTCGTTTGTCTGTCCTCGTTTACCGAACAGTCTCAGTATACCAAAACATCCAACTAATATTCATCTACTCGCACGATATCTGCATCACTCTCGGTAGTGCGTAATCGATCAAGTAACTGTCGAACACTCACCAACTGTTGTGGATCCACAACAGTACTGTTGAGATCGCAAAAAGGAATTAAGACAAAAAATCGTTTGGTCAGTTCTTTATGAGGAATGGTAACATATCCCGTTTGAACTATTTTATTTCCATAATATAGCATATCACAATCAATTTCTCTAGCACCCCATCGTCTTCTTTTTTTTCTTCCAACAATAATTTCAACCCCCTTACAAAAATTCAAGAGTTTATCGGGCGTGAGATCCGTATCAAATGAAATCACCATATTATAAAATTTTTCTTGATCTTGTGGCCCAACAGGAGGCGTCTCATACAGAGGACTCTCCGCTATTTCACCATGGGCAATCTTTGTAAACAGCTGAATTGCGCTCTTTAGGTGAGCATGGCGATCTCCTACATTGCTTCCCAAAGACAGGTATATACGTTCTATAGACATTTTAATCTTTTTTATCTCTCTATCTCATTACAATTTACAACATACATTTCTTTTGAGTCTTCAGTATAATCTAATTCACTAGAATGCCAACCAAAATAACTATTGAATTATAATTTTTTTTGGCAAGATCACCATGTCATAAATTTCATGTATAATATCATTTTATTGTAATCCCTTGGCTTTACTCAAATTACAAGCTTGTAACTATCGACCTTTGTCGCAATAATCACAATATGTAGTATGTAATCAATAATTACTACACAACATCTACATGTTTACTTAACTTTACAAAACAAGATCAGATTCTTTACAAACCTACAATAGCCAGGATACAGATGTCAGACATGAAAGAACAAAATCTAAAACCCGTCGTTAATGTTGATGCGATTTCAACAATCGACGAATACCTCGAAAAACTTGACTGGCGCGTACAAGCGAACGCCAACCAAGGATACTCACTCGGTGGAATGATCCTAAATATTTCTGGGAAACTCATTGCAAACTACTGGCTCTCAAACGTGTATCGGAAGGAAATTGGGGAAGCGCATCGCAATGCCGATATGCATATTCACGATCTTGATATGCTTGCAGGATACTGTGCAGGCTGGTCACTCCGCACCCTCCTAAGAGAAGGTTTCAATGGTGTTCCTGGTAAAATCGAGTCAACACCTCCAAAACACCTATCAGCAGCAATTGGCCAGATGGTTAACTTCCTCGGTACGTTACAAAATGAATGGGCCGGTGCGCAAGCATTCTCATCATTCGACACCTACCTTGCACCTTTTGTAAAAATTGACAATTTAAGCTATGAAGACGTCAAACAAAACATTCAAGAATTTATCTACAACTTAAATGTCCCTTCACGCTGGGGTACTCAAACACCATTTACCAATGTAACTCTTGACTGGACCTGCCCTGAAGACCTTAAAGAACAACTCCCAATCATTGGTGGTGAAGAAGCTGACTTTACCTATGCCGACGTATCCAAAGAGATGGCGATGATTAATCGGGCCTACATGGAAGTAATGATTCAAGGCGATGCTAAAGGAAGAATTTTTACATTCCCTATCCCCACTTATAATATTACACCTGATTTTGACTGGGATGGTGAAAACACTGAACTTCTTTTTGAAATGACCGCAAAATACGGTCTTCCTTATTTTCAAAACTTCCTCAACTCTGACCTCAATCCTGAAGACGTTCGTTCAATGTGTTGTCGTTTACAGCTCGACCTTAGAGAGCTCCTCAAAAGAGGAAACGGACTCTTTGGCTCAGCAGAACAGACCGGCTCAATAGGTGTCGTGACCATAAATTGTGCACGCCTTGGCCACAACTTCAAAGATGACCATGAAGGCCTCTTAGCTCAACTCGACAGCCTTCTTGAACTCGCCCGAGAAAGTCTTGACAAAAAACGTGAAGTAGTTCAATACTATATAGATAACGGACTATTCCCGTACACAAAACGATATCTCGGCACAGTACGCAATCACTTCTCGACCATTGGTGTCAATGGTATTAATGAGTGTGTGAGAAACTTTTTTAATGATAAAGAAGATATTGCGTCACCCGCAGGTAAACACTTTGCAGTAAAACTTCTGGATCACATAAGAGAAAAAATGGTTGCCTTTCAAGAAGAGACTGGCAATCTTTACAACCTTGAAGCAACTCCTGGGGAAGGCACAACCTACCGTTTTGCAAAAGAAGATCAGAAGCGCTACCCTGAAATTCTTCAAGCGGGAACTCAGGATGCACCCTACTATACCAACTCATCACAGCTCCCGGTTGGATACACTGATGATCCATTCGAAGCACTCATGCACCAAGAAGAACTTCAAGGTAAATATACTGGTGGTACCGTCCTCCACCTCTATATGTCAGAACGAATTTCGGGCATTGAGGCATGTAAATCACTCGTCCGCAGAAGCCTCGAACGATTTAAACTACCCTACATAACCATTTCTCCGACCTTCTCAATCTGCCCGACACATGGTTACCTTACCGGTGAATATGATTATTGTCCAAAATGTGACGAAGCACTGATCGAGAAAAAATTGAAAGAACAAGGGGTTACAACCTCAGTATAAAACAAACTCCCGCTTTCAGTTATTATCTGAGCGGGAACACACTAAAATAAATTTAGCCAAGAACAACCAAACGATAAGGAAACAACAGTAATGATCGAAGAACTCAATATCGATAACGCACAAAGAACAAAATGTGAAATCTGGACCCGCGTAATGGGATACCACCGCCCCGTCACAGAATTTAACCTGGGCAAAAAATCTGAATATGCAGAACGCAATACTTTTATTGAATCTAAAGCCATGGCTGCATGTGTAGCTGAGACAGCAGTTGCATAATTCTCTATCAATGGTGCCGATTGGGGGAATGACCCCCATGACGACCATCGACTTTCCCGGCAAGCTCTCGGCTGTTCTCTACACCAAAGGGTGCCCGTGGAAATGTCACTATTGTTACAATACAGAGCTTCTCGACTACAACTCAGACAATACCCTTGATCCTGAAGGACTAGAGAAGTTCTTACTGAAGCGAAAAAACCTACTTGATGCCATTGTCATTTGTGGCGGTGAACCAACATCTCATACAAAACTCCCCGAATTTATAGATACTATTCGTTCATACGGGTATCTTATTGGCCTCCACACCAATGGTGTCTTTCCTAAAGTTCTTTCACAGGTTATTGAAAAATGTGACTGGATTGCAATGGATATTAAAGCACCACTTGACCAATATGACTCTGTCACTGATGTCCCCAATAGTGCCAAAAATATAGAAGAAAGTATTGATATTATTATTAAAAGTGGTGTTGCCCACGAGTTCCGCACTACGGTCCATAGTCACTTACTCGATACCAAAGCCTTGCTACACAAAAGTCGGTTCCTTTCTGACAAAGGTGCACAAGTATATGCTCTTCAAAACTTCCAAAACATGCCCGTACTTAATCCCGAGCTCAATGAGAAACCTCATCGAACAATATCTCAAACAGTAATTGATGAAATTAGACCGCTTTTCCGTGAATTAATCATCCGTTAACTCCCAAAAAACTAAAGAAACAGTTTCTAAAAGTGATTGTAATCACAAACCACATAGGAGCACTCATTCAATAAAAGCACTTTACAGGGTTTTTAGGTATATTAAACCTATGAATATAAATGGTTTGGCATCGGCAATTTCAGGCTTAAAAGCATCATCTACTCGCATGAATGTGAGTGCCCATAATATTGCCAACGTTAATACTGATGAATTCAAAGCACAAATAGTCAATCAACATGAAGATAACAGTATTGTCGATACAACCATCAGTCGGGATCTCACACAAGGCCCTATTATTCAAAGAACCTCTAAAGATGGTGCCCAAGAGAATATCGAGATGAGTAACGTCGACATCTCTAAAGAAGCTGCCAATCAAATCCTAGCCAGTGGTAATTACAAAGCCAATGTAAAATCCATTCAAGTTCAAGATGAAGTTCTCGGTACGCTCATCAATATTGTTACATAAAGTTCGGCGAGTATATTATTGTTTTTTTGTTACAGGGAAAAACTGGACATTCGTTTGAAATACCTGATCAGCATTATTCTCATATTCTGAGGCGATCTTTACCATTTTTTTTTGAAATTCAATTATCAATTTATCCATTGCATTCCTCCCCTCTTCATTAGTCGAAAAAGTTGCCCCTACAATATTTCTTTCAGATTTAGTGAATCTCTCTATTGCCCCCCCAGCCAACTCTATTGTTCTCCGCTGAAAATTACGAATGGCAAGAGACCGCGGTAAATACGGCGGCGTTTCTATACAGCTATTGATTTGTTTATACACTACTCCGGCTGAGCCCATAATCTTCTCTACCATTCCAAGTTTTATAAGAAGGTTTACGGCATCCTTAACTTTCTTAGCAGGCACAGGGGGAATAATCTGCTGACCAATGAGTTTAAAGTCATCATGAAACTGATTGAGGTGAATAAGTTCTCGAATGACCGACACGTACCAATTTTCTAAAAACTCTGTGTAGTTTTTTTCTAGTGTATAAATTTCTTTTGCAGGCTTAAGATAGAGAAGTTGATCACGATAATATTGTTTTTGATTATCCCCCTCTGCTGATTGATAATTTATTAATGCCTCTAAATAGTGCGTCTCCCTTTTCGAGAGCCTCATCGCCAAAGCCATCTTTAACAATGAATCCACAGATAATTGTCTTCGACCAGAAATGACATTTGCCATGTATGACCTCGACTTAAATCCTGCTTTATTTGCAAAGTATTGATGTGAAAATGCCGCGCTCTTCACTCGTTCAAGCTCAAACCAATCTCTCAAAAAGTCGACATAATTCCAATAATCAAAAATTGAAATGCCTTTGTCATTCACGATCTTCTCTGAAACGCCCATATATAAACCGTTGGTAAAAAATGTATTGTTACAATTTCCGTATCATTGTTAAAACAAATTTACATCATGGCACCGGTAATTCTTCAAACTAATTATATATTTATTTACTGGACCCACAATTTTTTTACATACTATGACTTTTATATTATTACTTATCGCACTACTTATCATTGGATGTGACTCAGCCTCTTCTGTCAACCAATCAACTGGAATTTTAATTACCGGAAACAATGCATCAATTTCTGCAGAGGTACTTGTTCAAGATGCAAGTAACACCCCACCAGACTCATCAATGTATCTTGTACTTAAAAAATCTAATGCAGACGCGCTCGAAGAATCAATTTATTTAACAACTACAAATACTGCAGTATTTGATAGTCTTGAGCCCGGCTGGTATGACATCTCTGCCTATGCTGACAACGATACACTCATTGGTTCTCTGGACAGTATTCAAGCCCATACAGATTCGGTTGTATCAGTGCAGATCTCAGTCCAATACATTCAGAATATCGATATCAAAATTGAGGGAGACAACAACACAAATACTTTTATAAATGGTAATGGCAATACGGTATCCAACGGGGATAAAACTGAAAACCACTTCTATCACCAAGAACACAATTATGAAACAACCAACATTGTGGAAAAAGGGGCATACATTACAGTCACTCCACTTTCATCCCAAACAACTCATACCTCGTCAGTGACAAAAGTACTTATAGCTGTATCTTCGGAAATATCATCTTCAGTAGCCCCCCCCCTAAGCATTTCACTCCCTATAAGCTCGTCATCTCAACCTACTATTGAACATTTATCTAGTACATCATCTACTTCAAGTAGCGTATTTTCTCTACCAAATGCACCAATTAGCTCAAGTATACTGAGCTCTTCTTCAATACTCTCCTCATCCATATCATCATCATCTTCATCTTACACCCCAACGCCCCTTTTGTCATCTTCTGTGCACCTTATTACCCCTCCTATACCAGAGACCAAACCTTCAACCTTTGTAGATTATCGTGACACACAAGAGTATCAAAAAGTAACAATAGGTACTCAAATATGGATGGCAGAAAACCTCAATTACTCAGAGAGCTTCGTATTAGGCTACTGTAGCGGTGACTCCACCCACAGCGATTCAAAACACTGTGATACATTTGGTCGACTATACACATGGGAAGAAGCCATGAACGGCGAAAGCGAATCTGTCACCACTCCAAGTGATATTCAAGGTATTTGCCCCAGTAATTGGCACCTACCGAGTCATGACGAATGGAAAGTCCTCATAGAATATGTAGATTCCAATAATGGCGATGAACCATTAGGTCAAAGTTTGAAATCACAGAATTTATGGACTGAGGACGTCAATGGCGGCCCAGGCTCAGACACATTTGGCTTCAATGGATTACCTGGTGGATTTGGGGGGAAAGATGGCAAGAACTATTATAATAGTCTCTATAATCATAGCATGCATTGGGCAGCCACCGAATACAGTTATTATCAGGCAATACGTATTGATCTCAAATATTTAAACAATATAGTCCTTATTGAAAAGAGTAATACAAGCTGGAGATCTTCTGTTCGGTGCATAGAAAACGAACCAATAGATACAATCGAATTTTAGCCATACTATAACTAACGGATACAACCTCTACAACATTCACTGTATTGCAGCTGAGTAATTATCTGGTTTAATATACAATCTAACATTGATAACAAATTTCATATTTTTTATTTAGGATTGTAATTCCGTATAAATCCCAATCGGAACAATTCAATCGTAAAATTGCTCAATTGTTGCTATGCAATTATTACCTTTCTCAGCATGATTTCTATACCACCTTATACGATATACCCTTTTGATATTCTCGAATCAACCAATCGACACATCAAAGAGAACCCTAAAAACTACCCTGATTGGGCAGTGATCTGGACCAGAGAACAAACATCGGGAAGAGGCCGTTTTGAGCGTGCTTGGCAGTCATCGCCAGGGGAAGATCTGACGTTCTCACTTTATGTACCCTTAAAAGACATAGAACAGCTTCATTGGGCCAATTTGACCCAAATCATGGCCCTTTCACTCCATGAAGCACTATTAGCGCTCGACATCCGCACTTCCATAAAATGGCCTAATGACCTCCTGATAGACGGAAAAAAACTGTGTGGCATTCTGTGTGAACTTACTCAAAAAGAGGGCTCTCCTATGGCCATTCTGGGTGTAGGACTCAATGTGAATAGTGCGCCCATTTTGATGCAAGCAATAGATCGCCCCGCGACATCTCTCAATGCACAAACCTCAAAGTGTTATGACCTCTCTGTTGTATTATCATACATCTTAGAACGTTTTTACGAGAATGTAAAATCTGTGCAAGACCATAATTTTGAACAACTTAGAAAGAAAATTGCTCAAAATTTGACATTTACAGGAGAGCATATTATTATTGTTGACGGTGACAAGCGTCATTCGGGAACAATAATCGACCTCAACAATGATGGAACATTACTTTTTGCGTGTGACGAATGTGGAACAATTACCCTCCATTCAGGGGAAATCAGTTTCCGAACTTAATAACAGTTGTTTTTTAAAAAAGAAAGAGCAGTATGATACAAGATGGAATAATGGTCATGCTTATTGGCATGAGTATCGTGTTTGTTTTCTTGGTGTTGCTAAACATTGCAATAAACATTTTAACAAGCCTTACTAAAGAACATGCTCAGAAAGAACAGGATGCGATCGCCGCGGAAGAGCGGGCTTTAAGAGAAAAGAAAGCTCTAAAGTCTAAACGCGGGTCAGATACCTCACTTATTGCAGCCATTGCTGCAGCTGTTAAACTGAGAGCATAATAATTTTATAACCGCCCAACCAAGGCAAGGAACACTATGAAAAAACTAAGATTTATGGATACTTCATTTCGCGATGGCTTTCAATCAGTCTATGGAGCGCGTGTATTAACTGAAGACTTTATGCCTGCTGTTGAAGCTGCGCGTAAAGCGGGCATCACCCACTTTGAAGCCGGGGGCGGCGCACGATTTCAATCACTCTTTTTCTATTGTAATGAATCTGCATTCGACATGATGGATGAATTCCGCAAAGTTGCGGGCCCTGACGCCGAACTTCAAACCCTTGCACGCGGTATCAATGTTGTAGCACTCTCTCAGTGCCCCAGAGATATTATCGACCTCCATGCCAAAATGTTCAAAAAACATGGCATGTCTACCATTCGTAACTTTGATGCACTCAACGATGTGAATAACCTCGTATACTCTGGAGAGCGCATTAAAGAAGCAGGGCTTAACCATCAAATCGTTGTAAGTATGATGGACCTCCCTCCTGGATGTGAAGGCGCACACACTTCTGACTTTTATATGGATCGCCTCAGACAGATTCTCGATTCAGGCGTACCTTTTGACTCAATCTGTTTCAAAGATGCATCAGGTACAGCAAACCCTAAAAAGATTTATGAAACATTTAAAGGTGCTCGCAAACTCCTTGGCGATGACGCCCTTCTTTGGCTTCACACCCATGACACTGCTGGCGTAGCAACAACATGTTATATGGCTGCAATCGAAGCAGCAGCAACCAAAGATAACAATCTTGGTATTGACATGTGTAAAAGCCCTGTATCGGGTGGTACTGCCCAACCAGACATTCTCTCTATGTGGCATGTTCTCAAAGGGACCGAATGGGACCTCGGGATCGACCCATTTGAAATCCTTAAAGCGTCTGACGCGTTCGAACAATGCATGAAAGATTATTATGTACCTCGCGAAGCAAAACAAGTATCTCCAGTTATTCCACTCAGCCCAATGCCTGGCGGAGCGCTCACTGCAAATACAATGATGATGCGTGACACCAACACCCTACACCTCTATCCTGAAGTAATCAGAGAGATGAGTGATGTAGTGCGTAAAGGTGGATTTGGTACATCAGTAACTCCTGTATCACAATTCTACTTCCAACAAGCATTTGCAAATGTAACGCAAGGTAAATGGAATAAAATTACCGATGGCTACGGCAACATGGTACTTGGTTACTTTGGTAAAACACCAACAGCTCCAGATTCGGAGATCGTTAAAATTGCATCCGAACAGTTAGGAAAACCAGTCTTTACGGGTGACCCACTCGATGTACTCGAGCCAGGTATTCCACAAGCAACCAAAACACTTCAAGAAAACGGCTTAGAAGTTACTGATGAAAACATCTTTATTGCCTACGCATGTAAAGACAAAGGCATCGAGTACCTCAAAGGAAACATGACTGCGAATGTTCGTAAAAACGAACCTGAGAAATCAACAACACAAGGCAGTGGTGATGGTAACTACACTATCACGGTAAACGGCAAGGCGCATTCAGTTGCTGTCGCTGGTGAAAACATCACTGTTGACGGTAAAGCATTTGACATCGCTGTCGCCGAAGGTGGGGTATCTCCAGTTGCTAAAACATCATCTGGTGGTGCTGGTGAACCTATTGTTGCGGCCATGCCAGGAACCGTTGTTAGTATTGAAGTGAGCGAAGGCGATCAGGTTTCTGAAGGCGACGAGCTCCTTATTGTTGAGGCTATGAAAATGGAATCACCGGTTAAATCAACGAAATCAGGAATAGTTACTTCTATTGAGGTAACTGTCGGTGACAATGTTCAAAACGGTGATACTCTCGTTATTATCGAGTAAAAAAAGAGAGATTACAATGAAACTACTCACAACACTTATGACTTTGATGCTCCTTCTTTCGGGAACAGCATCAGCGACAGAATATTTTACTACCGATGAAGATGTTACTATTCTCACTGCTCCTTTTGATTTAACCATCAATAAGGTATCGGTGAAAAATGGTAAAGAACTCGCCGTTGGTGCATTTATATTCGACAATCAATTTATAGCAAAGTTTAAGGATAGCGAAGGATTAAAAACAATCTTAACTTCTGGTGCATCTGGTAAGATCACCTACGTTTCTGATTTGTTTAAAAAGCATGCAACGATCCCTGCAGGAACTAAACTCTTAGAGATCACCAAAACTGCCATTATGGTTGATGCCGCATCTGATAAAAAACCACAAGCAAGCCTATCGTTTAGCAAAATGATAGAAAACCTTGGCAAAAGTACTGGCATCTATAGTATCACAGCAAATAATGGCTTTGATTGGACTGATGGTCTTGGTCGTATTATGATGATCATGGTTGGAATGTTACTTCTTTACCTTGGGATAACCAAGGGATTTGAGCCACTACTCCTCATACCAATTGGCATAGGATCAATCCTTGCAAACATACCGCTAGCATTCATAAATGATGAAGGTGGCATCCTCCACTTTATCTATGAAGCTGGTATCACAACTGGCATCTTCCCACTCATTATTTTTATGGGCGTTGGGGCAATGACCGATTTTGGGCCGATGCTTGCCAATCCCAAAACACTCCTCCTTGGTGCCGCGGCTCAATTTGGTATTTTTACTACCCTTATAGGCGCACTCGTACTTTCGAAGTATGTCCCCGGTATTGACTTCAATTTCCAAGACGCCTCATCGATTGCTATTATTGGTGGCGCAGATGGACCGACATCAATTTTTGTTGCATCAAAATTGAGTCCCCGTCTTCTTGGTTCAATTGCTGTCGCTGCCTATTCATACATGGCATTAGTGCCTATTATCCAGCCTCCTATCATGAAGTTACTCACTACCCCTGCTGAACGTAAAATCAAAATGACGCAGCTAAGATACGTCTCTAAAAGAGAAAAAATCATCTTCCCTGTTATAGTAATTATCATGTGTGCAATGCTCCTTCCTTCAGCAGCACCACTTATTGGTTTTTTCATGTTTGGTAATATAATGAAAGAGTGCGGCGTTGTTGAGCGTCTCTCATTTACCGTTCAAAATTCACTCATTAATATTGTGACTATTTTCCTTGGACTTGGAGTAGGATCAAAGCTTTCGGCTGACAAATTCCTTAACCTCGAAACACTCGGAATTATCATTCTTGGACTTATTGCTTTCTCCTTTGGTACTGGAGCTGGAGTTATGATGGCGCGGACTATCAACGTCTTCTCTAAGCAAAAGATCAATCCACTTATAGGTTCAGCTGGTGTATCAGCAGTCCCTATGGCGGCGCGGGTTTCTAATAAAGTTGGACTTGATGAAGACCCACATAACTTTCTCCTTATGCACGCAATGGGACCAAACGTAGCAGGGGTTGTTGGATCAGCTGTAGCAGCAGGCGTATTACTTGCTGTGTTTCAATAACTCGTCTTATTCATTAAAAAAGCTCCGTTTCCTACGGAGCTTTTTTTGTATAACGCACTATAGTTATAGCATGAAGTGTTTTTTCTCTACAAATTCATAATTCTCTTGATGATTGTTTTGTCTTCCAAACAATATAAGTAACATCATTACACTTATAAAAAGAATCAATAGCTTTACACCTGCCGGAACTTTCATATTCCCCCCATAAGGTACCTTAGTATTAATATACCGGATATTCACATAACAGAGTATCAAATGTTTGATGAAGCTCATATTGGAAAAATATTGTAAATAAATATAAAAGAACTAATGCACTATAATTCAATCAGTTATAGAGCCTGACCGTATACCCAAATATTTTTCTTGACACAAATTACTCAATCATTGGAATTATGATAATAATACTTTGTGTATCTTTTCCTAGGTTCTGCTCTGTAAAAAACTCTATCGACTCATCTGCAATATCAAATCCTTGTGATACAATCCACTCTATCATGCTCTTGTATGTTGTGTGAATTGAAGAATATTTTCCTGTATGAATAGCCTTAAAGTAGCTCCCCTCAGGAATAAATGTATGAATCAAGGGTTCATCAATGGCGCACTGAGAGACCACTGTATAGCCAAAATTAAAGCACTGTTTCTTAAAGAGGTATTTAACTCCTCCCCATATTGACTTTTTAGTTACATATTCAGACCACTTTTGTTTAAAGCGACGTACAAAAGGTAGGTAGATGGGTTTAATTCCTGAGTTATTTATGACCATTTTAACTTCACTAAAATGGCCTTCTAACAATCCAGAAACCTGAGACTCTCTGGCTATATAGGGAAGTTCTATCGTCATTGCATCTTTTCTATTGATTACCGTAACATTATTCAGCATGGCCACTCCTGTGTCTCATTTAGCAAAAAAAATATAGAAAAGGGAAAAGCCTCTGAGTTTTCAGAGGCTTATAAATGACTAATAATCGTTAAGTTACAGTAGAGTTGTAATTACTTTGAAACCCCTGCGATCAAACAAGGCATGTTCATTGAAATAATCGCCTGAGACCCACCTCGAGCTCTTTCTGCTATGAAAAAATCAAGTGTTACAATTTGCCCAGTGGTAAGACCTAATTTATCTCCTTCTGCCTTAAGATTGAATATATCCCCTTGAGGCTCATGTTTTCCACCTAAATCAAGTACAAGATGTCCATCTAAAAAGACAAATACATCATCATCCCCAGAGAAATTAAACGTTTGATTTTCAGCACCTTCCCGGATGTAAATAAACTCCCTGTGCAAATGGAGTGCGAAGCCATAATTTCTCTCAGCATTTTCCCCGCAAGTCACATTTATTCGGTCATTTACATTACCATTTGGATCTGGAATAGTCAATCCAGGAATCACTCCACCTTGACATTCTCTACACTCCAACCCAGTATTACCACCTGTACCTTCAGCACAACTCCCTGGAATCGGGAAAAACCCTTGTGCATGAGTATTATAGGTATATACATTATTCCCTTTATGCTCAAAAGTAAGGGTTTCGCTATACGTTTCAATAGACCCATTTACAGGGCTATCGGGGTTCCACCATTTATCAATATCTTCAGCATCACAATTAGATAACATATCTGATTGGGTATTTGGAGCTGGATACCCATCAACTAATTCATCCTGGACCAATCCTTTAGTAATTTGATTAGGGCATTTTGCAGAATTAGTAAAGGCACTTACTTCTGGATAATCTATGATCGTTACATCGAACTTCACTGTTGTAGGAGCTACATAATCTTCTGGTAAACAACTGAAACTTGTAGTATTACAATAGAGGGTACAGCCTGGGTCATCACAGTTAGCGAGACCATCTCCATCATTATCTACCGGCTCATCATTTTTAGTATCTCTACACGTTGCCTCAGTTTCTTCTAAGCACATTGAAAATCTAGTGTTACAGTCTGAATCCTCGCAATCCTCTAATCCGTCTCCGTCATTATCTCTTCCATCAGAACAACTCGCGAAAGTATTTTCAACATCACCTGCAGGTTGACACTCAGGAGCAAAGCTACAATCTATGTCCGTACAATCCGTATCACCATCATTATCATTATCTTTATCATCATCACACTGAAGTTCAGGTTGGCAAACTATTAAGCTCGAACACCCTGGGTCTGCACAATCCTTCTTTCCATCATCATCATTATCTTCTCCATCACTACAAGCCCCTAAAGAGTTCTCGAGGCAAAAACTAAATTTACTACACCCTGGATCATCACAGTTAAAATAGCCATCGTCATCATTGTCAATTGGGTCACCATTTTCATCTAGGTCTTTACAGTTTTCTTCCGTATTTTCAATACAGTGCTCAAATCGAGAACAGCTCGGGTCATTACAATCAGTGACTCCATTACGATCATTATCTGCACCATCTGTACACATTTCATAGGTGTCTTCTTTTGCAACTAAAAAACAACCTGGGGTATATTTACAATCAGTATCATCACAGTCTACATATGAATCGTTATCATTATCAACGCCATCAGAACAATGTAACTCTGGAGTACAAACTGATAATCTCTGGCAGTCTAAATCTTTACAGTCAGTATCCCCATCATCATCATTGTCAATTTTATCAACACATTCAATCAATCCACCTTCACTATTTGCAATATCGGTGTCTATTTCCAGATTTAAATAGTCCCTATTATCAGACCAACACCCTAATAAAAAATGAGATATAAACAGTATACATATTATGAAAATTTTTCTTATTGTCATACGTTCCCCAACTATTTCCAAATTCCACTTCTTAAGACTACAAATAAGATAGTGTTTGTTTCAATATATGTTTATCACTATAAATCACAAATTTACTCTCTTATTATATCAACTTTTAACACTTTGCTGTTCAATAATTGTTGCCATCCCAAATTATTTAACCAAGCTATAATTGAGAATAACTAATAATTTCAAGAGAGCATTTGTTTTTTGTTTAGAACAAAAAAGGGACCTGCTAATGCAGGCCCCCTTCTAAGAATGTAATAAGTATCTTAGTGACTTACTCTACCAAAATAGAGATTTAATCCACCTCGTATTGCCGGTGCAACTTCACCATTATTACTCACTGTCAAGCCAAGACGCACATGAGCGTCAGCAATAAACCCAGGAATATTAAAAATCCCTTTACCGCCAAGAGCAATATTGTGCTCACTGATATCACTTGAATATACATGATCTTCATACCAGTAGATTGGTGCAGCCCATACAGAAACGTTACCATTTACAGCATTAAGCATTTTAAACCATGTTTGAAATTCAATCAGTAATACATCGTTATTTTCATTAGCATAGTTATCAAATGCTTCACCAATGCCAGGGTGATACTCAGCAATTGAATCTAGGTACTCAGGAATAGTTGTTCCGCCTGGACCAGAGTTATTCACCATTTGCTCAATTTTAGTATTAACAGAGTCTCTACCAAATTTGAACTTTTTAACATTTTCTGAATCATAATTTACAATAGCTTGATTTGCAAAATATTGAACCTTGTACTCTACAACCAAGTCACTATTATGATATGCATTATACTGACCATCAATTCTAAGAAAATAGCCACCAAACATAACACCATCATCTGCCCAAAGTTTCATACCACCTTCAACAAAAAGAGTATTTCCTTCTGCCTCTTGTGCCTCACCTGTTGCATTAAGACCAGCAATGAGAAATGGAATATCCATTAAGCTAATATTTTTGCCAATTCCTTTAATGAGGTTAGGAACATTCTCAGTTGAATTAGGAAAGTAAAAGCCAATGCGAGAACTACCATTTCTGTAATAAAGATGCTCTGCAGTTACATTATTAGCTAAGTGCTGAACAGTTAACCCACCGCCATGCCAATTGGATTTAGTACCAAGAACTTTATATGATACAAGTTGAGTCGCTTTGTTGCCCTGATCATCTTCAGCTTCAAATACTAATCCGTATGAGCCAGCAAGGTCAGTATTCAATTTAAAATGCTTCTTGTCTTTATCAACAAGGTCATTATTCATATCATACATTTTGTATTTAACTCTCTGACTAGGACCTACCGCTACTGGCTTATAGTATGCAGCTTGCCCAACCTGAAGTTTATTAGAAGAAAGCGCTGATCTAAATGACAATGACGCAGATTCATCAAAGCAGATTTCTCTTTCAGCTGATCCACCAATAGGGTCTTTCGCCCGAACAGAGAAACATTTCTTCTCAAGCTCTTTCATCTGAGCTTTAGAGAGTCCAGATTTCAAAGTAAATCTGAATGTTTCTTTATTAAACTTAATCCCTTTTGGAACATCAATAGCTTTTACTTTAAGCGAATTAAGCAAGTGGTCAGGGTCAGTAATAACAGGAGTATATTCCCAAACTGAACCTTTTGCAACTATACTTTCTGGATTACCGATAATCTTTGGATCTTCATTATTTTTAATAGTGAGATAAAAAGATTGTTTATCAATACGACCAAATTTGTTTTTTGCTTCTAACTTAAGCTTGTATACACCCGCTTTTTTGGGCTTACCACTGATAGTATGTTTCCCTGAACTCCAAGATAAACCTTTTGGTAGTTTAGATTTAAGCGAATACTTAATCTCTCTACCTGGATTATCAACATCCACTGCCCATACTTGATGTTCAAACTTTTGTCCTTTAAAAGCAATCTCTTTATTGAGAGTTACAATTTCTGGTGATCCTTTCTTTTTACGCTTAGGAGCAGAAGAAGTCTTAAAAATAAGCTTTTTAAGCAGTTCTTCTGGCGCCATAAGAACCATATTTGCACCTTCAAACCTAAGAATGAGCTCAAGAGCAGTAGGTGTGTATTTAAAGCGGTCTTCCATAGTACTCAAAAATGCAGCACCAAGAGTATACGCTTTTCTTTCAATACCTATAGCCTGATCTTCACGAGCAGCCCAAGTATTTGAACGAGCTTTTGCCTTTACTTGAATAACAGGAGCATTTTTAAGGAGTTTTAGAACACCAGTAGCCTTCATCGTTTGCCAAACTTCAGCATCAATAAGCATCACTTTATCGTCAAAACGGATCATATCGCCAATAGCAATACCTCGTTTAATATTACCGACTAAAAAGAGAGGCTCACCACTTGCATTAAAACGTGAGGCAAATTTTTTCTGAACTTTTTTATCATAAATACGAGAGAGACCAACATGATTAAGTGGCTCATCGTATCGTGCAATTGCTGAGCTAAAAAATAGCCCAACAATAATTAATATTAGTGTAAAATATTTATTCAACTAATCCTCACTTTTTAGGGTTGGGTTTCGCTTTACGGTTTATAATGCCGCGCTCTGCTTTAACCCATTTCTCATAACCTTTAGTCTGTTTAATCAGTTCTGGATTATCACCGTATGCAACTTCATCATTCAGTGTAAACCAGCTCTTCTCTTGACGACTCCAGACAATTTTCCCAAAACGGTAACTGACTGAAGGCGAGAGTTCCTGACTATAAATTACAGTATATGACTTTTTATCTTTGTCGTGTATAATAACAGTAACGTTACTATCAGCATCAATTGACTCAAGATATATTGTTTTTTTAGCGCTTTTAGAAATGAGGTTAGTATTTCCTTCAAGATCGAAAGAGTCATAATATTTTTCTAACGACTCTTGTCCATCTGCAGGAAGTTCTGCTTTTTCTATATGCTTATATATTTTTTCCCAAAATGGGTTCTTGAGGGCCTCATCGAGATTCATTCTATCCAACTGTATCAGCGGGACAAAGAGAACCACGAAGAGTACGAACACAACAACCATTATCGATAGAGCATCTTCTAACGATATTGCTGCGCCCATATCCTCTTCTAGTTTTACTCTTCTTGCCATTATTAAGCCTCAGGTTTAAGATGTGTAGGTACGTTAACGTTACCCTGTGCCTGTAAGAATGAACGATATTGTCTTTCGTATGCAGCAAGCTCTTCGACTCTTTCGCCAAATGCTTTCTGGATTGGTACCAGTTTTTCCATTTGTTGGCCAGACTCTTGAACAGAAGATCCAAGTTCAGAAACATTTTTAGTAACATTCCCTTGCATATCGGTAATTTTTGCTTGGTTTGCAGATATCTGAGTTGCAGTTTCAGTTTGAAAGTCAATAACTTTACCACGGATTTCACCCTGAATTTGAGCAAATTGTGAAGTAGTCTCTTTCTGGAAAGTCTGCATTTCTGTCGATTGTTGTTTTTGGAGCACAAGCATTTCATCAAGAAATTGTTTTTTAAGTGCAAGCATCTCTTCTTGGAATTTACGTTGAAGCGCAAGTTCTTTATCCATTTCTTCGTTGCCAATTTTAAGCTCGTTAATCCATGGGATTAGCTCAATAAGACACCATTCATCAACATTGTTATTTACCATTTCAAAATCTGCATACATATTTTTGAATGCTTGAATTGTAAGAAGCTCAATAAATACTGAGAATGCTGTTGCAAGAAGTGTTGTAAGGATCGCATATGCATCACCATCAATCGCATTTGCAATTTTCATAACAAAGCTACCTTCTTCACCAGCGATATTCAGAGATTGAATCGCAGATTTCATAGGAGGGAATGTCATAGCAAGACCAATCAATGTACCAATAAACCCTAATTTCAACATCGTACGGTTAATAGCAACGTGACCATTTACATCTTTATCGACACCTTCTGCACGGCGAAGAGCTGCATTATCCATCATTGTAGAAAACTGATCAGACTCACCTTGTTGACCAAGTTCTAACCAACGAACAACTACATCTCTAAGGTGACCATCTTCGTGACCAAGTAGTTTTTCTTTGATAGCACCAATTGATGAACGCCCAGGCATTGATCGAAGAGTTGCTAAAAGAGATGCAACTTTATCAGCACCACGTGAAACTTTTTTAAGACTAAAAATTGCTTTAACTTGAGCCCATGTAAATACAAGGAAAATAGCAAGGAGGAATGGGTCCGTTATCCATGTTACACCAGGAATAGACTCAATTACTTTTTCACCATCAATCATTTTTACTTCTTCATGACCAAAGGTAATGAAGTCTAAAAAGCCGCCAACACCGAGTTGTGAAGGGTGGCCATTAGATATATAATCAACTACATACATGATTATTAATCCAAGGGGAATCATGATAATAGGAATAACCTGATTTTTTGCTGATGTTTTACGTACGCTTTCGGCTCTATTTGCTGCTGCGTCTAGTGGTTTAATTATTTGATCGCTCATTATTACTTGTATCCTTTTTTCTATATGAAATTATTTTGCAAAATCGAAACGGAAAGTGGAACTGACACCCATTAAGAAACTTCTATTCAACTTATGAAAGTAAAGCTTAAGTGGTGACCACTTTACAACACCGGCATTCATTGATTTAAGATCGAACTCATACACGTCGACCCAAACACCAGGTACAAAAGTCATATCTCCATTTGATTTTTTAGAACTTATTACCCCCATTCCCCATTTTCCAACAAAGAGTTCTAGCTCATCGATATAGATTCTAAAGAGAGGACCAGTGTAGCTAGGTGACCAAATACCCGCAGCATGGAGTACACCAAATTTTGCCGTTGCTGTCACTGTCAAAGGACTTCTATCTGTAGTCGTACCATTTGCTCCGTTAAAATAATCAACAATCTGACCATCCATCTTATCTATGCGGCTTTGATAATCTTCATTCATATACTCTTCATATTCATCAGCGGTCATTTTATCAGATTGCACTAAATTATATTGAAGTTTTTTATTTAAATCTTTGATATCATCATAACGCATTACTCCTGGTGGATCAAGTTCGTCATCTTTTGACCCAATTACAGCATCTTCTTCACCAAACTCTTCTTTAAGAATTTGATAATCCTTATAATTCCAATACACTTTGTCATTCTCTTGTAGCCAGTGATATTCTGGAAGATAATTCCCATCATACTCAGCTTCAATTTTAAGGAAAGGAGCCGCTACAATAGCGCGAGCTATCACAGGAAGAGATGAGCTTGGCCCATAACTATCATTTTCTTCTTTAATTTTATCGGGAAGTTTGCCCTGAACATATCCTTTATAACCTATCGCACCACCAGCGTAAAACATGCCGAATTTTTTAACAAATTCGATTTCTGTTTTAGCCTTAAACATGAGTGCACCTGAAAAGGCCGCTTCAAATCCAGGAGTTACAGTGATACCTTCTTTCCATGCACCAAGCTGAAGGATATTTTTAGCACTTGAAAAATGCTTAGCTAATACACTTTTTTTGCTGCTTCCTCCACCAGATGCCTCTACCTGTTGGAAAAGACTCGGGAATTTATCAAGGTACTCATTACTTTGAGCCTCTGTCAATTCTGCAATCTGAGTGCCATTTAACATAACAATCAAGCGAAGAACTTCACCAGGTGCTTTAGATAGTTCGACATCGCCCTCCTCGAGGAGTGACTTGTCTACGGTTACAAAACCGGATAGTGCTTCTAGTTGCAAGCCATCTTTAACTTTGGCTGCACTAAAGGCGGTATTTCCAGCTGCACTGAAAGACAGTGTAGCTAGAATACATAACGAAATAAGTATTCTTTTTATGATAATTCCTCCCCAGGATTATTGTTTTCTTAACAGTTACCCGTTTAGTATATATTCAAAATCCTGCATTCAAAATTTTTTCTGTTTGTAAATTGTATTTTTACACTAGCACTCACATAAGACTAAAAAGGAGTTTCCTTAACAGTCTAAAAAGCTAGATAAATACCAGTCGCTAACTAATTTATATCATTTTGGATGATGTGTAACCAAAAAATCAGCAAACATCGATTTTAAACATAAGTTTACAGATCGTTTAATTATCACTAATTTTAAGTTGTAATGAATACAGAATTGAGGTGTCCCCTCAACACTATTGAGCTGACTTTAACAGATACACCCCTGGTCTCAATGGACGTCGGAGATGAGCATATCCATCATGCCCAATAGCATAAGCGCCAATACGTTTTCCTGTCAACATATAGAGTTCGACATTCGAGATTCCCGCAGGAGCTTTAATTTTCAATGATCCTGTCTGATATCGTACAATATACCCTCCATTAAATGATGCCGATATACTGCCTTGTAACGCAACAGTTTCAGGGCAATTAAGGGGTTCGTTAACGGGAACTCCACTATTTCTTAATAATTGAGTACATCCATTTTTTAATACTAGCTTTTGTGTTCCATTGGTATCTGTATTAATTTTTGAGCCATCTGAATAGTAGACCACCTTTCTTCCATCCTGATACTGTTCTGTAGTAGTGCCCGCTATTGGATCAACATCTATCACTGGCCCCATTGGAGCTGGGGCAGTAGTATCATCATCAACTGGCACTACCGTATCTTCAGGTACACCACTCAAATCATAATCAATGGAATCATTAAGTCCTTCAACCACAATTGCAAATACACGAGTTGCCTCAGCTCCTCCTTGGTCAACGGCCCCAATTATCAAGGAAAATTGTTCTCCTGGCTCTAAAATTGACACCACTTTTACAAAACCAGAATCGGGATGAATAACAAACTTTCCTGCATTATTCCCTTCCATAATTTCATAGCCAAATACCGTGTTCGAATCACTATCTGCACCGGTGACACGCCCAACCTCTGTCCCAACTTCACTATACGCTTCGATTATCCATAATGAGTCACTCGGATCATTTGCTATAGTAGGAGGGAAGTTATAATCGTCGATGGAAATCACCACAGTATTTGTATCGTAAAACACTACAGTATCTCCTGCACCAAATCCACTGTCCGAAACTTGTACTGTAATGAGGTATTCACTTTGAGTATCATAATTAATAGAATCCGGGAAAAGAAGAACAAATTCTCCACTCTCACTCATTGAGAAGAAACCCTGCTCATTTCCCCCGAGCACAGTATAGAGTATCGCTCCTCCATCTGGGTCAATAGCAGAAAGTTGCCCAAACATTGTATCACTCGATGCGTTTTCGGACACATAGAGCTGCTCTAATTCAAATAAAGGCGGGTTATCATTGATATTCAACACTTCAATTCTCACTATTGCAGTCGGTAAGTTATCAGTCACCCCATCAGAAACTCGAATAAGCAACTGATGACTCACCCCTATTTCGAAATCTATTTGTACAGGATCAACAACATACAAGGCCCCTGTTAAAGAATCAATCCCAATATAGGGAACATCTTCACTATTGAGAATATCAAATATGAGCGTATCTCCATTCGCATCACTGGCAAATAAAGTACCTACTGCACTCCCTATAGAACCGCCTTCAAATAAATAAAATGTTGTGTCATTTACTAATGGCGCAGCTTCATCATCAATAATGAGCATTGACACCAGTTGCACTCCATCTTCAAGAGCATTGACCACCGTATCAATATATATTCCGACTATTTCGTCACTTTCATCAGAAAAATCATCTATCGACTGCACGGTAAACAATGCGGAAAGGTCCCCTGCTGGTATAATAATTGAATCAACGCTTGTAAAATCTGAGCCCCAAGCTGCACGTCCCTGTTGATTTTCAAATCCAAAATAAACTGTAACATCTTGCCACGAGGTACGTTGAATTGAAACGGATGCCTGTGATAGTCCACCAAGCTCATCAATACTGCCACTATCAATAGCAAGTGACACAAGTGGTGTATCATCTCCTTTAAGAGTCACTTGTACTACTTGGGTAGTATGTTCAATTGCATTAGTTACCGACGCCAAATCCAAATTAACCATTACATCAGCCAAATCATCACTATCATCAATACCGGTGATCATTGTAGAGCCTGACAAATCCCCTGCTGGAATTGTAATGGTTAGAGATCCAAGAATATAATCAACGGTTTCTATTGCAGTAGAAGCTGTATTATCAAGAGTAACTACTACATCTTGCCAGGTTCGTGCGGTAAGTTGAGCAGTTATTGTTGCAACACCACCATTTTCTGTAACAGTATTGGTATCAGTGACAAGAGTAACCCCAGGGTTATCATCATCATTCACAATAATAGCTGTTTTTACTTGGGCCCCATCCCCTCCGTTCTCTTTACCATTAATAAGGCTCGCTATTCCCACTACCAATGATTCATTGGCTTCACAATCTTCATCATCAAGGATTGTAATATAAGCAAATCCTTGGCTCCCCCCTGATGGTATAAAGATAGAAGTTGTGCTTGTTTGATAATCCATGCCATCTGCCACACCCGACAAATCGAGCTCAATAGTCACATCTTGGAATGAAAGAATCGACAATGCAGCTTGAACAACCAATACTGAGTCATACTGTAAAAGCGTATCTGGTTGACTTTCTCTCAAGGAATCCTGAAGCAATGTTAATGTCACTTTAGGCTTATCATCGTCAAAAATTATGATGGTATCGGCCAATGTCCCATCAACAGCATTGGTTATAGTATCAGTGATGAAAGTAATTATTTCATGCTCTTCATTTACAGCATCAAAAACCGAAGTAAAGGTAATTGAATCACGAATGGTACCTGCCGGAATTTCAAA
This sequence comes from Fibrobacterales bacterium, assembly GCA_051532055.1. Lineage (GTDB taxonomy): Bacteria > Fibrobacterota > Fibrobacteria > Fibrobacterales > JAOPTW01 > JAOPTW01. The sequence goes on from JAOPTX010000023.1 coordinate 141,310, forward strand.
AAGGGTATCACTACCCAAATAATCAAACATAGCCCCTTCTATAGCGCTACCACCAACCAATACACTCAAATCAACATTTCTACCCGAAGTATCAGATAGTACTGCTACAAGCGTTGCAACATCGAGAGAGTCTTCTCTGAGTGTGTCACGATCTAAAATAAAGGTTACCGTTGGCGTTTCATCATCGTCTGTAATGCCAATTGTTTGAAGCTGAAAAGAGTCCGGAACTGCGTTTATTGCCGACACAATATCAACAAGGACAATTTCATCAAACTCATCATAAGGATCATTGACACCTACAATTGTGATAGAACCTGAGAGGGCCCCGGGAGCAATCACAATAATGGAATCACTTCTTATATAATCAGTACCATAGAGTGCTGATCCAGCATATGAAAGATTAACGGTTATAGGTTGCCATGACGCGCCAGAGAGTACCGCAGTCACTGTTGCTTCACCTCCATTCTCAAATAGAGGGTTATTGGCACTCATAAGATTTACTACAGGAATATCATTATCAATAATAGAAATTGTATTACTCTCAGAGCCCACCCCACCCGACTCTTCTACATTTACCATTGTTGTTGAATCAATGTCAATAATGAGCGTTTCATTTTGTTCATCATCAAAATCAGCAATAGGGAGTATCGAAACAGTCTGAGAAATCATTCCAGCAGGAACCGTAACTTGATGCGTCAAAAGATAATCGACGGAGTCGCCCGCAGTACCAGAAAAAATAAGATCAAAAACCACATCCTGAGCTGACACCACATCAATGGTTGCCGTATATTGAATAGAATCGTCTTCCTCATTCATGGTTGTTTTATCAAGAGTTACGGTGAGCTTAGGCGTTATAGCATCGACAATTGTCACTGTCTGAACTGTTGAAGCATCTGCACCATTTTGAACACTATCAATGGTAATAGCGATATCTTCATTGATAGCATCTGCTGCGCCATCATCAATTGCAGTGATCGGAATCGATGCTGACAATTGCCCAGTCGGTATAGTTATCACTGTATCAGCAGTAAAATCTACCCCCCAAGCTGCTACTCCACCATAGTTCAAAAATACATTAACATTTTGATTGCCCCCTATCGTAATGGCAGCAGAAAGCATTGCTGTCCCCCCATTTTCAGGGATATTTGCTTTATCAAGAGTTAAAATAACATTCGCTGTATCATTATCCAATATGGTTACCGTATGTTGATTAGGAGTCCCATTGAGAGCATGTTGCAGTGAATCAATAGTAAAAATGAAGTACTCATCACTTTCATCAAAGAAATCATCAGTAATTGAAATATCCAATGAATCCACTACATCGCCAGCGCTTATCACCAATGGATTTGGTGTTACATTTAAATCTACTCCATCTGTTGCAGTCCCCGAGAGAGAGTAGTATACCGTAATATCTCTATTGGAGATTGCCGAAACATTGAGTAATGCAGAAAGAGAGCCGGCCGCCTCTGCAATACTCTGTGAGTTAATATCAAAACTTACCTGTGGTGTTGCATCATCATCAAGAATAAATACCGAGTCGAGTTGTGTACTATCCTCTATGCCATTGACCACTGATGCAATTTCAACCCCAATAATTTCTCGTTGGTCCTCATCAAATGGGTCAGAAATACCAGTAAGAGTAAAGTAGCCTGTTGAGTCACCAGCAGCAATAACTATAACATCTGTAGTACTAGAAAAGTCTACACCTTTAATAGCAGTACCACTATAGCCCATAGTTATTGTGACATCTTGCCATGAATAGCGGTCAAGATTAACTTGAACTGTTACATTACCACCTGATTCAATCATGGAATCTATAGCAATGGTCTCAATTGCGGTAATTGCAGCCAAAGGGACATCATCATCAATAATGACTACCTCATGTGACTGAGGTACTGCTTCAACACAATTTACAACACCTACAATTTCAATATCAACATCAGCATCAACCGCATCATCATTATTATCAACAGGATAAACGGTAACACTTCCCGTTGTACCACCAGGTAATATTGTTATCGATGTACTTGAAAGAGTGTACTGCACTGGAATAGAGTCAACTCCGGCCGCAGCCAACGTTATAGTACTCGTCACCTCTGTAGCCGAAGCGATGGTTGCAGTAACTATAGCCGAATCCCCACTTTCAAGCATCGAAAGGTCACCACTCAACGTTACTGCGGGGGCTGCATCATTATCTTGTATCGTTAACACGGCTAGAGTGTCCGCACCTTTATTAGCTAAATCAGACGAATCGATAAAGACATTAACATACTGATTACTCTCAAGTATCGCATTATCAATTATGGTAAATGGAAGGTCAACACTTAATGCTGTTGCTGGAATCACAATAGGAGAACCCCCAACAGTATAATCATTCCCTGCCCCAATCGTTGCGGTTCCTGCAGTTCTGAAATAGATTGTGATATCCATTTCAGCCGCTTGGGTAATGGAAAAAGTCACTTCGGCCGTCCCTACATCTTCTTGTACTGTAGTATCGGCATCAACGGTATACTGTGGCATAACTTCATTATCAAATATTGTAATAGTTCGAAGTACCGAACCATCTATTGCATTGGTTACTGACGCAACACTTACTTGCACAGTCTCAGCGAGCTCCCACAGCACATTATCTACTAAATTAACTCGGATCGAGTCCTTCAGGCTCCCTGCAGGAATAGTAACCTGCATACCATCATTGGCATCACCCAAATCAAGGGTATAATCATTCGGGTCAGTGGCTGTACCTGCATAGGCAAAGGTAACAACGACATCCTGATAAGTGAGGTTATCAATCTCTGCAATAACATATGTCTGACCACTGACTTCATTGATTCCAGAATTCCGTGGTATTATCGTAAGTGTCGTTGCATCGTTAGATTCTATTTCAAAAGTGAGATCTTGCGCCCCTACCCCGCCAAACTCTGAAGCACCCGTAACTGAATTGATAGTAACAGTCACTGTTTCGTAGGGTTCTACCTCTGTATCATCCCACGCACTAAAAATAAGGTTCACCCAAGGCGCTCCAGCGGGAATCGTAACCGTAGTAGTAGAAGTAGTATAGTCATTCCCAACACCCGAAACTGCAGTACCACCAAAAGTATAATCCACGACCACATCAATTGAAGAGGGTGCAGATAAAA